>JALZHG010000105.1 GCA_030914045.1 Chloroflexota bacterium
GTCGGCCTTGGGGAAGTTCATGCCGCCGTTGGGCCACTCCTTCACCGCCTGCTCGACGGCCTGCTCGTCGGTCTCCGCCCAGGAGACGTGTAGCTGGATGATGCGGGGCATCTCGTCGGGGTCCTTACCCGCCTCGCGCGCGCCCTTCTCGAAGCGGCCCAGCAGCATGCGTATCTTCTCGTCGGCGGCCCCCACGGTAATGAGGCCGTCGCAGGTGCGCCCGGTGCGCTCGGCGTTGACAGGGCCGGAGGTCGCCACGTAGATGGGCGGGGGGTTGTCGGGCATCGTGTAGAGGCGGGCGCTCTCCAGGTTGAAATAGGTGCCGCGGTGCTTGACCACCTTGCCGCTGAAGAGCTTGCGTATGATCTCTATCGCCTCGGCCAGCGTCTCAAGCCGGGTCACCGCCTCCGGCCAGTACTGCCCCACGATGTGCTCGTTGAGGGCCTCGCCCGCGCCCAGCCCCAAATAGAAGCGGCCGGGGTACATGGCTTCCAGCGTGGCTGCGGCCTGCGCGAGTATAGCGGGGTGGTAGCGCCAGCCGGGCGGGGTGACACCGGTGCCGAAACGCAGGCTGGTGGCCTCGCCAATCGCTCCGAGCAAAGCCCAGGCGAAGGGGGAGTGCCCCTGCGAAGGCACCCAGGGGTGGAAGTGGTCGGACACCATAAGGGCGGTGAAGCCGTTGCTTTCTGCTGCTTTGCTGTAGTCTACTAAGTCCGTCGGGTGGAACTGCTCGCCCATGACGGCGTAACCTATATAGTTCTGGGCCATGATTGCTCCGGGTTTAGGATTTGGAAATTAGAATTTCGAACTGCGAATTTGATGGGTTTGTGCTGCCATTATAAATGGTGTTACACGTTTCGTGCCTAAGGGTGGCGCTTAATCTGCTCCGGTGCCTATCGTTTTCACTAGGCCATAAGTATTATTGGCATTCGGGCGTGAGTACGATGCTGGTATTACTGCGTGTTGCTAGACTTGCAATGTCCGGGCAGCAGGCATTGTGTCGAGCACCCTAACGACTTCGATTTTCGGTTGCAAGTCCACGAACCCGCGTTCAAGGACTTCTCTACAGGGACCAATGCCTTTGCGTGCCGTTCTTATATACAGAGATACCTATATGTACAAGACAGATATATAAAACACAAATATATGAAAGAGAGAGGAAAATATGACCGCCGGAGCTGGTGAATATAAGATTCAGTCAAAGGGTTGGAAATTTGTCCTCGTAATGTTCCTCCTGCTGCTGGGGGTGACTGTCACGGCGAGCGTAACGATGGCCGCGCCGCCCGCGAACGGTGAGTCTGCGGCAAGTGCGCGTGCTACAGCCCAGGCCGCCCGCGTTCCTGTTGATGGAGAAGGTACCGATGCCGGAGCTGTGCAGGCAGACGCGCAAGAGGTAACGCAGCTAGCGCCCCAGGCTCCCCAGGTGTCTGTGACGTGCAACATCAACAACTCCATCAGCAACACGGATGCCTGGCACAACAACCTGGTTATGGCAGGCAAGACCAATGCTGCGTCCTGTGCGGGTATGCCGGCATGTCCGGGCGCGTTCTTTAGCTTCGTTGAGAGCTACTACGACGTATATACGTTCACGAACAACCTCAATACGTCGCAGTGCATCACTATTACCCTGACAGCGAATTGTGGCTCCGTCGGGCAAGATGGGCTGTTCAGCGCGGTGTACAACGACAGCTTCGTCCCGGAAAACCCATGCGTAAACTACCTGGGTAGCACAGGTGCGGGTGGTGTCAAAACATCCCGCACTTTTGGCGTTACAGTGCCAGCTAACAGCAGGTTCGTCGTTCAAGTAGAGACCTTTGCGGCCAGCGCCTGCGAAAATTATTCCCTGTCCGTGGTGGGTGACATACGCGGGTCTACGTGCCCCCTTCAACCCACAGCCACCCGCACCAGCACCTCCACCAGCATACCCACAAATACATCTACTCGCACGAGCACTGCTACGAATACAGCTACAGCTACAGCTACTAATACAGCTACCAACACTCCAACGCAGACGGCCATCAACACTGCCACTCGTACCAACACGGCAACAAACACCCCTCAGAACACAGCTACTCGCACGAGCACTCCCGCGCAGGTAGCGTCGGCTACAGCCACATCCATTAGCCAGGCGTCGGCTACACGTACCTCGACAAACACTGTGCAGGCTACCCCTACGGCCACCGGCCAGTCCAGCGCGAGCAGTACGGCCATAGCGACGAGCACGGCGGCCACACCCACTGTTTGTGCCATTCAGTTCGCGGACGTACCTGCTTCGGGCGCTGGCTCGACCTTCTACTCGTTCGTCAGGTGCATGGCGTGCCGGACCATAATCTCAGGCTACCCGTGCGGCGGCGCGAACGAGCCTTGCAACGCGCAGGGGCAGCCTTACTTCCGCCCCGGCGTGAACGTCACGAGAGGCCAGATCAGTAAGATGGTAGCCCTGGCGGCCAACCTCACAGGCTCTACGGGAGAGCAGCGGTTCGAGGACGTGGCCCCTGGCAGCACTTTCTACGATCCCATCCAGCAGCTTGCCAGCCGGGGCTACATAAGCGGCTACCCTTGCGGCAGCCCGACCGAACCATGTGGCGCGGATAGCAGGCCATACTTCCGCCCAGGGGCTTACACCACACGCGGGCAGCTATCCAAGATTGTGAGCGAGAGCGCGCGGTACGTTGACGCGGCGGGCGAGCAGAAATTCGCGGATGTAGCGCCCAATAGTCCGTTCTTCGACTGGATACAGCGGCTTGCCAATCGTTCGGTGATCTCGGGCTACGCTTGCGGCGGGCCTGGCGAAGGTTGCGATGCGGGCGGCAGACCATACTTCCGGCCCAATGAGAACGTCACACGCGGGCAGACCGCGAAGATCGTGTCCAACACCTTCTTCCCGAACTGCGTAACCCCTTAAGAAGAGACGAAACCGCCAAGACGCCAAGGACGCCAAGAGCGCGCCAAGGTTTAGAAGGGTGTTGCAAGCGAGAGGACCAAAGTACAAATCACGTACTTTGGTCCTTTTTACATAGGTGCTGACGATTGGGGCTAGCGGAACATGTCGCGGGTGGGGTCCATCACTATCTCCCGCGCTTTGCCTTCGGCCCTGGTGAAGGGATAGCCTCGGACTATGGCGGCGGGGCAGTTGTCCAGTTTGCCCATGACGAGTTCGGCGGCTGAGGCTAATTCGTCGGCTACGGCGATTACGGTGACGTTGAGCAGGTAGCCGTTGGCGTCACGCTGGCCCCGGTAGTCGATGAGGGGCATGAGGCCGGATACACCGATGGCTATGTTGACGATGCCGAAGCGCCAGGGGCGGCCAAACGAGTCGGAGATGATGACGGGGATGTCGTGGCCGGTGCGCTCGTGCAGGTCGTTGCGGATGCGGTCGGCTGAGGCGTCGGGGTCTTCGGGCAGCAGGCAGACGATGTGCTCGCCGGGCACGTTTGAGGCGTCTACGCCCGCGTTGGCGCAGACGAAGCCGTGGTGGGTCTCGCTGATGATGATGCCCTTGTCCATGCGCACGATGCGGGCGCTCTCGCGCAGCACCACCTCCGTATGCCGGGGGTCCTTGCCCCATTTGGCGGCGAACTCCACGGCGAAGGGGGAAGGCTCTATCGTGTCCAGGCTGAACATGCGGCCCTCGGCCTTGCTGACGACCTTCTGGGTGATGACGAGCACGTCACCCTCTTGCAAGGTTACATTAGAGGCTTCGCAGCCGGAGAGAATGAGAGACGTTAGATCGTCTCCTGCGCTCACTTCGGGTATGTTGTCGATGCCTATGACTGAGATTTGCATTAGATTAGACTTCTGTGCCTCGCTCGATGAGCGGTTATGCCTTCCCATACATAGAAGACCCCATACTTGCTGACCACCTTTCTGATCTGACCCGGCTTATTCTTGCCTGTGCGTGACAGACCTTGGAGCCAAAGCAGTACTAGCACCAATCCAGCGAATATGGCTACCAGGTCGAGCGGAGACAGCACACCAGGCACAACCGGGAATGATCCAGGAAAGATAACGTTGATCCCAGGGACAATTGGCGAGGGTGTGGGTCCACCAATGAGGCAGCTAGCCCACCCTCGGTACGGCAAAGGTGCGCTGGCTCCGTAGCTCAGGCCGAAGTTGTTTGGCTCCCACGACGCCATTACTAGCACGCAAGTCAGCACCAAAACCGGGATTAGCTTGAGAATAGTACGCAGCATAGCTTTATCCTCTCAGGCGGGGCAGCACCTTGTTGATGAACAATTCGAGGCCATTGCTGCTGGGGAAGTCGGTGAAGCGAATCTGCATGTGCTTCACGCCCAGCGGAATGAACTGCTCTAGCTCGCGGGTCACCTCGTCGGGTGTGCCTGCGACGAAGTGGGGGTCTTCGTTGCGCTGCACTTTGTCGGGGTCTTCCGACATGCTGACGATAGCGTAGTAGGAGTGCAGGATTTCGGAGGGGTCGCGGCCCACATCGTGGCAGTGCTGGGCGAGCACCTCTTGCTTGTGCTTGAACTTGTCGGCCTCCATGAAGGGAGCGTTCCACCAGTCGGCGTACTTGGCGACGACGCGCAGGGTCTTCTTTTCGCCGCCACCCGCTATGAGCAGGGGTATGGGCGGGTTCGGGCGCGGCTCGCACATGGCGTTCTCGATGCGGTAGTGCTTGCCCTCGAAGCTAGCCGGGCTGTCGGTCCACATGGCGCGGCAGATTTGCACCGCTTCCTCAAGCTCGTCAATGCGCTGAGAGGCGGGCGGGTAGGGGTAGCCGTAGGCCCGGTATTCGTCCTCTTTCCAGCCCGCGCCGATGCCCAGGATGAAATTGCCCTTCGTAAGCACCTGCATGTTGGCGGCCATCCTGGCGGTCAGCGCGGGGTTGCGGTACGACTGGCCGAGCACGATGTGACCGTAGCGCAACTCCTGGTGCTTACCGGCGAGGAAGGCCAGCGTGGTAATCGCCTCGAACACCGGGCGGTCTCCCCACTGGAAGTGGTCCTCGGCCCAGATGGTGTCAAAGTAGGGGCGGGCGATCTCAATAAGCTCGCTGGTGCGGTCCATAGCCGCCTGGCTCGCCTGCATGGGGTCCGAAACGGGGTCCGGGAAGAAGCCCTTGGGTGTCGCCTGGGTCACGAAGCCGAATGTCATGTCCTGAGAAGGCATCTGTTTCTCCGAGAGTGCTGAGGACTGAGGACTGAGTTAAGAGACGAAAACACAAAGACGCAAAGAACGCAAAGGACGCGCAAAGAAGAATATAGTTTGGACAACTCACTAACCACTAACCACTAACCACTTATCCCGCCGCCGTCAGCCGGGCTTGTTCCAGGTACGCCAGGTCGTCGGGGGTGTCGATGTCGAGGGAGGTGCCGGGCGAGCGGTAGACCTCCAGGCGCGCCCAGGCAGTAAGGGTGTCGGCCCGGTGCGCGTCGTAGCTGTTGGAACCGAAGGAGAAGGGTATCAGCGCCGGTGGGTGGAGCAGCATCAGGTTGGTGCCCTGGTTGTGACGGTCGGGAGCGAGCACCACCGTGCGGGGTGACTTGCCCAGGCGAACGATCTGCTTGATGTCGGAGGGCTGGAGCAGGGGCAGGTCCGCGAACGCCAGCAGGAGAGCACTAGCACCCTGCGCGGTTGCCCAATCTCGGCCCTGTTCGAGCAGCGCGTTCAGGCCTTCTTCCACTTGCAGGAGTGGGGTCACGCCCGGCTGCAAGCGAAGCTCCTCGGGACGCGGGCTGATTACGGCTATCTCCGCGATTACCCCGGATTGTTCTATGGTGTGCAGCACGTGCGCCAGCATATCGCGGGCTAGTTCGGCGCGCTCGGCGGGGGAAAGCCTGTTTGCAAGCCTGCTCTTGGCGTGCAGCAGGGCTTTGATGGGCACTACGGCGACTGTTTTCACCCTACGACTCGCTTCCCCGCTGCCGGGCGAGACGGTTGCAGAATACCAATATGTGCGAGGCAAGCAGCGCCCGGTCGTCATCGCTCTTCATGATGGTGTTGGTTACTTCCACTTCCATGCCAAGCTCCTCGATGCGCGGGGCCAGGCGCTCGTCCTCCCTGTCAATGACCATCGCGTCGATTATGCCCTGGTACTGCCGCGCCACGCCGACGGGAGATACCTCATGCCCCAGCGTCCTGAGCATGTCGGCTGCCGGGCCTTTGAGGGCTGCCCCGCCCACTATCGGGCTGACAGCGACCTTTGGAGCACTCGATTCCGCGAGCGCTTCTTTCATGCCCTCCACCTGTAAGATGGGACCGATGCTCACGATGGGATTGGACGGACAGAATACGATGGCTGTGGCCTTGTGCAGTGCCCTGGACGCTTCGCCTGTCATGGTAGGCGTGCCTTCGGTGCGGAACGATATGTCCAGCACGCGGTCGGCGTGGTGGCGGTGCACGAAGTATTCCTGGAAGTCGAGCAGGCCGTGTGGAGTCTTTACGAGAGTGCTGATAGGTTCGTTGCACATGGGCAGGATGTGGGATGGCACCTCCAAAGCGCGTGCAAGCTCGGCTGTGACCTGGGTGATGTTGCTGCCCTCTTGCAGCAGGTGCGTGCGCAGGACGTGGGTGGCAACGTCCCTGTCGCCCAGCCGGAACCACACGTCTTTGCCGTAGCGCCGGAGCATTTCGCTGAAGTGCCAGGACTCGTCTTCGAGGCCCCAGCCCTGCGCGCGGTTCGCGAGGCCCGAAAGGGTGTACATTACCGTATCGAGGTCGGGCGAGATGTGCAGGCCCCACAGCTTGAAGTCGTCGGCTGTGTTTACGACCACCGAGAGAGAGCCGGGCGGCAGGATGGTTTGCAGGCCCTGGGCTAGCTTGGCCCCGCCCACCCCTCCGGCCAGGGCGACTATCCTGGGGGCTGGGGCGTGGCCTGTAGCTGTATGCTCGCTAGTTGTTGGGTGCTGGTTGCTCATGTTCTAAGGTGATAAGATGGCGGGTCCAGGTATGCAGGGGCAGGCGCTATGGGCCACCTCTACAACGTACATCATACCGTAAAGATGGCGGCGCTCACAGGTGCGAATCTACGTTCTCGATGGTCATATTGATCGTTACGCGGTCCTGCTTGCTGAAGGTGTTGCGCATCATGCGTTCGGCCTTTTCCTCACCGTCGTAGCGCACGGCCAGCGCCTTGATGTCTGCCTGGCTGCGCTCATGGTCGTAATCCAGTTCTGCCCGGCCGGTGAGGGTGACGTAGTGGTACTCGTCTTCCACGCAAATAGAGATACGCGGGTCGGCCTTGAGGTTCTTTTCCTTTACGCGGCCCGTGGCGGTGTTCATCATGATGCGATCGGCTTGCAATTCGTACCACATAACGCTCAACTGCGGCGTGCCGTCCTTGTTGATGGTGGCGAGCACGGCGAATCGTCGCTGCTTGAGAAACTCCCTGACGTTGTCTTCTATACCCATAGGGATACTATCGGACCTCCTGTGCCTGTTCTGACCGCTCGTATACGAAGTGAGTACGTTAACCCACCGGGGCTGACTTGCAGATAGGGCAATTACAGTGCCTAACAAAATGCTTTTGGGTTCGCCTACCTGTAGTCCATCAACCTGAGAATAGCTATCTGGCCCTGTTAGCCCTCACGATACCGAAAAAAGCCGCGATTAGAAAAATGCCAAGAACAGCTTCAACCCAGTAGGATTGGACGTAGAATAGCGTTTCCAATTCGGTCTGTTCGGCGGGGGCCTTGCCCTGGCCTAAGACCTTCAGGTCTTCCGTGGCCTGCGCTAGCTCCTGGGTACGGCCATATGTTGGCGCTTCTAAGCTGCCCAGAGCACCGTTATGAGCGAAAACTAGAAAGGCTTCATCTTTGTAGAAGTGGTGTATTGAGACGTCGCAAACCTTGGTTGCCACATTAACAATGGCCTGTGACCTCACAGGACCTTTCCAGACGGACGTAATATTGAAAAGGACACTCTGCTGCCCTGTACCGGAGATGAGAGTGTTTATTGCTCCAAAGGGGCTGCTATCGACGGCAACAACCTTGCCTACGAAGACTGCGTCAGCCTTGTTCCATGCAGCCTGCGGGCCTGGTAAAGTCGTAGCTGTGCAGGCATATGCCCTGGAGGGGACTGCCTGTGAAAGGCCGGCTAGAACTAGAAGTGCTATCGTGGCGCATAATACACGGTTTCTCATGACGTCTCTACGTTCAGCATGCAAGGCATTCAGTATGGAGCATGGGCAAATAGGCGAACTTGCTACCATGCTCCATACGCAGGAAACTACCGGCCCGCTACGGGGATGTCGTGGACTGCGGCGGCGACTTCGTGGAAGACCTCGAAGGCGTCAGGCTCGTACACGTTCGGTATGCTGAAGATGGCGTGGTCGAACCCTAACTCCGCCACGTGGCCGAAGTGGTCTATAGCCTGTTGCGGCGACATGGTGTCGTTGCTGCCGTCGCGGGTGACGTGCACGCGTTCGAGGCTGGTCTTCTCGATCTCCTCGTAGGGGCGGCCCTCGGCTTCGCAGTGCCCTCTGAGTACGTCGAGCTTGTGCCGCACCGTATCGTCGCCCGTGCGCAGGAATAAATTGCACGCGTCCCCGTACTTGGCGATGAAGCGGAGCGTCTTCTGCTCGCCGCTGCCGCCGATGAGGATGGGCGGGTGGGGCTTGCTGACGGGCATAGGCACGTTGAGGGTCTCGGCTAGCTGGTAGTGCTTGCCGTTGTAGGGGCCGACCTCGCCCGACCACATCTGGTGGGCTATTTGCAGCATCTCTTCCAGGCGCTCGAACCGTTCCTTGAGGGGTGGGAAGGGCACGCCGAGGCCCTGGTGCTCGCGCTCGAACCAGGCCGCGCCGACGCCGAAGTAGGCGCGCCCGCCCGACAGCACGTCAAGGGTGGTGGCGGTCTTGACGAGGATGGCCGGGTACCTGTAAGTCACACCCGTGACCATCGTGCCTAGCTTGATCCTGGAGGTGGCACCCGCGATGAAGCCGAGGGCCGTGTAGCCTTCGAGCATGGCGTACTCGGCGGGACCGAGGCCGGGTATCTGGAAGAAGTGGTCCATCACCCAAAGGCTATCGAAACCGGCTTCTTCGGCGCGCCTGCCTATATCGCGGAAGGTCTCTCCTATGCTTGCATCTCCACCAGGCCACGTAAAGTGATTCACCTGCAATCCGAGTTTCATTGGTATATATCTCCTCGTGTGCATTGTTATTTTTGACCGCTCGTACATCACCGCCTCATGTTGTTGAGATAGGTCTATTCGGTTGTAAATGGGCGCTTGGAGTGCAGTATAACACAGGGGACGATGGACGACAGACGATGGACGATGGTAGGAGACGAAAACGCAAAAGACGCAAAGAGCGCGCAAAGTGGATGATAGGTTGGATGTGTGGCTGCTATTCAGTCCTCAGTCCTCAGTCCTCATCACTCCTATCGTCCATCGTCCATCGTCCATCGTCCATCGTCCATCGTCCATCGTCCATCGTCCATCGTCCATCGTCCATCGTCCACGCTATTGAAATAAGTAACTGCAACCGTATATAATAGCAGATAGTTCTCATGTGAACTTGTGCCCTGAAGACGACCAAAAACGTTTCACCTCCGGTCCCGCTGGGAGCCTGCATGCCTACCCTTGTCCGCCGATCTGTTCTTGCCGCGCTTTCCCTGCTGCTTTTCTCAGCTTTTTCTTTTCTTAGCTACCCTGTAGCCGCCATGTCGGCTGACGCTGAGTCCGCGCGGTCGCTGGCTGCGGAGGCGTTCCAGCGAGCCTCCACGACCGCAAGGTCGTCTATGGGCAGTCTCTCACCTATGGCGCTGGCCTCAACTCCGGTGCCGACGCCCGTAGCCCGTACCAGCACTTACCGCGTGGCTATACAGGTGGGGCACTGGAAGAACGACGAGCTGCCGGAGCAGCTTTCCAGCCTGGAAGGTAATACGGGGGCCACGGGCGGCGGGCGCAGGGAAGTGGATATAAACTTCGATGTCGCCAACCGAATCGCTAAACTGCTGCGGGACGCCGGGGTCACGGTGGAGGTGCTGCCCGCCACGGTGCCGACGGGCTACACGGCGGACGCTTTCGTGGCTATCCACGCCGACGGCAACCCTTCTGTCAGCGCGCGGGGCTTCAAGATAAGCACCCGCTGGCGCAGTGAGGTAGCGGCGCAGGACGCTATGCTGGTGGACCTGCTGACCGATGAGTACCGCGTGGCTACCGGGCTGCCTGAGGATTCCGGGGTGACGCGCAACATGCGGGGTTACTACGCCTACGCGCCGTTCCGGCCCAACTGGCGGGTGTCGAACTACACGCCCGGCGCGATCGTGGAGATGGGCTTCATCACCAACGCCGCCGACCGGGAGGTGATGTTCAACCGGACCGACAATGTGGCCTCGGGCATAGCGAAGGGCATATTGCGGTACCTGAAGGTGGCCTACCCGAACCCGGCGGGCGTACGCACCTACGGCTACGGCCTGGTAGACGACGATATCGACCCCAATGCTCCCTGGCTGCGCAGACCCAACCAGGGGCAAGGCCAGCAAGGACCGCCCCCGCCCCAGACCATCCAGCAGGGCGATTGGCAGGCGTATGTGTTCGGCAAGTCTACGGTCAACGTGTACGGCGGCCCCGGCGGCACGGGAGGGGTAATAGCGCGCATACCGAAGGGCCGGCCCTATCACGCCACCGCGCGCAAAGGCGACTACTACCAGGTAGTCCTCCCCGGCGGCAAGACCGGCTGGGTGCACCGCAACTCCCTCGTCATCCAGACGTAACTACATCCAGTGTGAAACTGCAAGGAGACGAAACCGCAAAGGCGCAAAGAGCGCAAAGGGCCACAAAGATTAGGGATTGTGACTCAAGAAAAAGGACCAGGGTACGATAACACGTACCCTGGTCCTTTTTGAATCATCAGCCCTTATCTTCTTAGCGTTACCTTTGCGCTCTTTGCGCCTTTGCGGTTTCGTCTCTAGAACAGCCGTTTAAGCACTACTGTTACGAGATGGAGTCAGTTCGGCTTCGGCGTGCTTCCAGGCTTTGGTGGCGGCGGTGACGGCGGGGGCTGAAGCGGGGAGGGGGCTGTAACGGGCCTCGATGTAGGCGGAGGTGATGGCGGCGAAGTCGGTGCGCAGGTGGGGCATGGCGCGGGAGAGCACTTCCAGGTATTCCAGGGGGGTCTGCTGTGGGGCGCGTGGGTAGCCCCGGCGTGTGGCGGCGGATTGCAGGCGGGCGTATATCTGGCGGACCGAGAGCGTGCCGCTCCATTCGGGATTGCCGCGCAGGACCGCAAGCTCGTCAATCTCCGCCTGTAGCTGTTGAGTTAGTGGCTTGCGCAGGAGCCTCGACAGCAGCCTCTCCCACCACTGGCCGACCTGCTGCTTCAGCAAGGTCCACGAGGCGAAACTCTCCCGGTCTTCGGGCAGGTGCTTCACCCGGTCCTGGTGGGTGCGCCTGATCCGCCGCGCCACCACGAATAGCGCCGCAAGCACTGCTATCGAGACCAGCACTATCCCTACGATGGTGAAGATGTTCTGGAGGTCCAGGGCGGGATAGGTGCCGTCCATCGCGTCGAACTGGCGGCGTAACTCGGCCAGTGGGTCGTTCCGGGACTGGGGCGGCCCTGTCTCTTCCTGGCCGGGAGGGGGTTGGATGCGTGGTAAGTCGATTTTGAAGAGCGACAAGAAGAAGTAGAGGACCGTGTAGACGACAGAGGCCACGATGACGACGGCCCAGGTGATGGCCGTGGCGACCCCGTTCAAAATCGCTTGCAAGCTAAACGCGCCGCCAAGCGTGCTTAGAAGCAGCACTAACAGCACGCACCCAGCCAGCACAGGGGTCCAGAAGCGTGCGTCCGTGCTGCCGGTTTCTCGCCGCACAAGCTCACGGTTGCCCATCGCCATGCCCAGTAACGACGCCGCGACAAACCATACCGGGATGGCGCTTACGCCGGAGAGGTATCTGCCCACATTCGAGCCTGCAAGTACGCTGGCAACCAGGAAGGAGAAACCTATGGTCGCCAATCCGACCACAAACGTCTTAAACGCGACATTGAAGTCGAGGCTGTCTGTGGTGCGGTAGCTCCCTAGCGCCCATACACCCATGCTGACGATGGCTGCCAGCGCCATTCGTGCCACCCACAGCCCGGTTGTGGCGGAGGTGTCGATGGGATAAAGGGCAAGCAAGAGACCGACCGTGACGAGGAAGCCCACCAGCACTATGAGGGCCTGTGCCAAGCGGATATCGAGGTTGCTACTAGTAGCCAGGCTCGTCAACCACCAGCCCGCGAACCAGAGCAGGGCCAGCACGATTGGGCCTGGCACGGGGTATGGGCTGATGCCGAAAAGGATGACCTGTTGGATGGCCCAGGCAGCAGCAAATATCCAGCAGGCGTCCATAGAGGCCAGCACGATTGCCAGGGTCGCGTTGGTTGGTCGTCTAATCAGGGCGATGGGCATGGGTAATTACGAATTACGAATTAGGGGTATGCACTAATTTATATGGCTTAGATAGGCTAGATGGTTCAATTGTGCGTTGGGCAAGGCACAAAAGCCCCGCTGGGGTTGGAAGGGCGGGGCTTTATTGGGGTGGGTTGGGTTTACCAGGCGCCTTTGCTTGGGTTGTCGCCGCCGTCGCTTACGTCGGTTGCGCCGCCACCGGCGAAGCTGTCGGGAGAGTCGGCGTAGTCGGCGTGGGGACGGGCTATGCCGCCGTCGGTGTCCACAAGCTCGTTAGCCACCACTCCGCCTGCCTGGCCCGATGCGGGGCCTGCTACCACACCCTCTGTGTCCCTCGTGAAGGGCGCGATGCCACCCAACAGGGGACCTCTTCCTCGTTTGCCTCAACGCTGTCTACGCTGTCGTGACGCGGGTCGTTACGCTCTTGCTGGTCTGCCATGTTTGGCCTCCGGTTGTGTCTGCCGACCTGGGCAGGGATAGGATCATTCACATGAGAGTCGCATGATGCGTGCCTGCGTAGCTTCCGGTGTGGTCTCTGGCAGGCGCTTTATACCTCGGCCAACTCCGACTGCTCTTCGGAGTTTTCAGGCTCGATGCGGCGCAGGGTGCTGATGTCCACTACGCGGTCGGTGAAGAGGATGCCGTTGAGGTGGTCTATCTCGTGTTGCAGCACGCGGGCGTAATAGTCCTCGGCTTTGATGCGTACCTCCTTGCCCTCCGGGTTCTGGGCCTTGACCACCACCCACCTGTGCCGGGGCACCTCGCCGTACCAGCCCCTGATGCTGAGACACGCCTCTAAGTCCGACACCATTTCGTCGCTGGCCTTGACGATCTCCGGGTTGCACAGGGCCACCTTGACGCCCTTCTCGCCCTCGCGCCTATCGGGCAGGATCTCTATCACGAGCAGACGGATGGACTGGTTGATCTGGGGAGCTGCCAACCCAACGCCGTTCTCGACGCGCATCGTCTCGAACATGTCGGCCACCAGCTTGCGCAGGTTGGCGTCGAAGGTCTTTATGCGCTTGGCTTTTTCTCTTAGTATCGGGTCGGGATCGTATACCATGTTTAATACTGCCATTGGTGCTGCTCCATTGCGTGCCTTATCATTGTGTCGCGGATTTGGGATGACTATTATAGCTACTACACTAATAATAACAAATGCGGGAAGGGAACATAAGAGCTTTCAAGTAATAAGGGAAGAAGGACGGATGGCTTATAGCATCCGTCCTTCTTCCCTTATTGCCTGGGCAACTCACTGAGGTTGTAGCTCGAAAGCTTTACGGTGGTAGTACGCCCGCTTCCTTAGTGTCCTGGAAGTAGATAAGTAGGTCGAACCCTTCGGTCAGGCTAACGTCCGCGAACCACCTTTCGGGGGTTGTAGGGTCATAGATTGCGCCGATGGCCCGCAGGCGGCGGGGGCCTATCAGCCAATCGGTCGCAGGGGAGCCGGGCTTGATGGAACGTAAGTCTATCATCATGCGGGGCATTGACGCGCTCGCCAGGTAATGCTCGTAGCTGTCATTGGGTGGTGGCTCGACCTCATGCCGCGCCGGGCCGTAATAGCTATTGTTCCTCAACAACGTGGCGATAAAGGAGCCTCTGGCGAAGGTGAACCCGATGACATACAGATCGTGCCCGAAGCGCTCGTGCAGGAACTTGCCCATGCTCGTCCAGACGTATCCGTCCGTAGTGTTGATGAACCTGCCGATGTGCAGGTTATGCGCCCAGAGCACGATCCTGGCGTTGGGGCCTGCCTGTTCGAGGAGCCACGCAGCGTTCTCCGCCATGTAGCGGTCGCGCACCTCACAATAGACGGTGGCGTTGCATTCCTCGGTCTGGAGCATTACGCGTGCGGCGTGCACAGCGTTGGCGTACTCCCGCGCTGAAGAGCGACCTTCGTACTCCGCGCGGCGTTCCTCTATCAGGCGGCGCACACTCTCCAGGTTGGCCCGGCATTCAGCCTTGTTCCCTTCAGGACGGTCGCGATAGCCGGGTTGGTACCCACCGTAGACTGTGATGCAGGAGTAGAGGGCCGTGACGTTTTCTACCTGGCCTGGGTCTACCTTGCGCAGGTAGTTCAAGAGGAGCGCGGCAGGCTTGCCCACCTCTTGCATGTCGAAGCCCCTGAAGCTCACTTTGCGCGTGTTAGCCGGGTCGTCGTTGTAGGCGCGCACCCACTTTATCATGTCGAGCACTTCGGTGCTGCGCCACGTCCAGTAGTCCATGCTCCTGAGGGCGGCTTCGGCTGTACCCTGTCCGCCGTGCACGTATTCGTTGACTGCCTCGGTTGCCGCCCAACTATCCTCAATGCCGAAGACGTTGAAGCCCATCTCCTTCACCAGGAACTCCAGAAGGCGGTGCTTCATGGCGAAGAACTCGGAGGTGGCGTGCGTGGCCTCCCCGAGGGAAACTATGCGAGCGTTGCCGATCATCTGCTTGAGGGGCATCAGGTCGGAGTAGTCGGTGCCGGGCTGTGAAGTGTTGAAAGGCAGGGCATTTTTCCGCAGCCAAGCAATCACCTCGTCCGGAACGGGCGCCGGAGTGGCGGTAGGACCAGTAGGCCGGGGCGTAAAGGTAGGTACTGCCGTCCGCGTTGGAGTCAGAGAGGTTCCACCTGTGGCAGGGGTAGAGGTAGGGACTGCTCGTTGCCGCGCATCGTACCGGAACTTGCCTAGCTGGGAGAGCAGCACCTCGTACTCGGTGCCGGCGTTCTCCGGGTGCAACTCGAACACAGCGCGCTCGAAGTACTGCACCGTGTAGGTCTTGCCGTCGAGGGGCGACACTTCGCTGAACTGGTCGGACACCGGGTAGCCCTGCTGCGGAAGACCGCCGTGGGTCTGCCAGTACCTTAAGAAAGCCCCGCCGACGCGCTTGCCTGTTTCGGGGAACAGCACCGACCCCTCGGAGGTGTTAGGCGTCTGGTTGGGAGCGCCTTTGGGATACTTCTGGTTGTACTGAAGCGCGCCCAGCAGGGAGAGCAGCACGTCGTGGGGCGGCTGGTTCTCCGGGTGGTGCTCGAATACCGCCCGCTCGAAGTACTGCACAGTGTAGGTCTTGCCGTCTACCTCCGAGCGCTCCTGCATCTCGTCGGAGAGGGGGAAACCTTGCTGGGCCAGCCCGCCGTGTTCCTGCCAGTACTTGAGGAACCTGCCCTTCACCGTGCGCCCGGTCTCAGGGAAGATGCGGCTGTCGGGTTGTTGGGTGAGGGTGTTGTAGATGCTTCCTGTGTAGGACGTGGCTGGTGTGCTGCTTGTGGGACCGGCAGAGTAGACCGTAGTGCTTAGTAACGCGAGTAATGCCAGCGTCAGCATCACAAGTCTTGTTGCCCGCGTGGACCTCATATGTACCTCACTTCTGCCAGACACTATGCTATCCCATTTCAAGGCAGCGTCTCGCGTGCAGGTCGTGGTGGCACAGCTTCCAGACGTCTGCGCGTATAGATTATAACTCAGGTACGAGCAAAAATGTTGGTCGAGGGGGTTGAGAAAGGGACAGCGAAGGCAGCCGAGCTACAGCAGGCTCATGGGGTCCACGTCGAGGGACCAGCCGGAACCGGGGTAGAAGCTGTCGAGGGTGAGGGAGAGGTCGGTGCCGCGCAGGAGGACTTGCCAGCGGTAGCGGCCGTTGACCTTGTGGACGAAGCAAGGGGCGGGGCCGAGCACGTCCACGTCGGCGGCTGGGGCGTCGTTCAGGACCTGCTTTAGCTCCTCGACGTGGCGGCGCAAGTGTCGGGCTACCGTGTTCGCCTGCTGCTCGCAGCGTTCGTTGGAGGGCGAGGAGTAGACCAGCCGGGCGATCTGGCCGTGGGGTGGGTAGCCGTGCTCGGCGCGGAAGCGGATCTCGCCTGAGTAGAAGCCCTTGTAGTCGTACTGGGCGGCGGCCTGTATCGCGTAGTTGTCGGGGTTGAAGGTCTGCACTACCACTCGGCTGTGGGTGGTCTCGGTGCGGCGACCGGCGCGGCCCGCCACCTGCATGAGTAGCTGCACCGTGCGCTCGGGGGCGCGGAAGTCGGGCAGGAAGAGGCCGGTGTCGGCGCTGATTACCCCCACGAGCGACACCTTGTCGATGTCCAGCCCCTTGGCGATCATCTGCGTGCCCACCAGGATGTCGGCCTCGCCCTGAGCGAACATCTCCATCAGCCCGGCGTGGCTGCCGTGCCGGGAGGCTGTATCGCGGTCCCAGCGAAGGACGCGAGCATCCGGGAACAGGGTGGATACCTCGTCCACCACCTTCTGCGTGCCTGTGCCGAAGCCTTTGATCTGACCGCTGCCGCACCTGGGGCACTCTTTGGGCGCGAGCGAGAAGGCGTTGCAGCGGTGGCAGAGCATGCCGTAGATGTCGGCGTGATAGACCAGGGGTACGTCGCAGCGGGCGCAGAGGGGCACGAAGCCGCACTCCCGGCAGACGATAAAGCTGCTGCTGCCGCGCCGGTTGAGGTAGAGGATGGCCTGCTCGCGGCGGGCCAGCGTGGACTCCAGGGCGCTTTGGAGGGCGCGGCTGAAGAGGGAGGAGTTGCCCGCCCGCAGTTCCGCGCGCATATCCACCACCTGCACAGAGGGCATGGGTAGCTCGGTCGATATTTCACCCCCATCCTTGGTGCGGCGACGGCCCACGCGAGTAGGCAGGGTGAGCAGGGTGTAGTCGCCCCGGTTGGCGTGGTAGTAGCTAACTAGGTCGGGGGTGGCGCTGCCCAGGATGGCGGCGGCACCCGCTAGCTCGGCTCGCTTGAGGGCCACGTCGCGGGCGTGGTAGCGGGGCTGGTGGTCCTGTTGTTTGTAGGCCCACTCATGCTCCTCGTCCACCACGATGAGGCCCAGGCGCGGCAGTGGGGCGAACACAGCGGAGCGGGAGCCTACAACAATGTCGGCGTGCCCCTCTCGAATGCGCCGCCATTCATCGAACTGCTGGCCGGGCGAAAGCTGGCTGTGGATGAGGGCCACACGACCCGGAAAGCGAGCGGCGAAGCGGTGGACCGCCTGCGGAGTAAGCGAAATCTCCGGCACCAGCACGATGGCCTGCTTGTTCATGCGCAACGCCAACCCGATAGCCCGCAGGTAAATCTCGGTCTTGCCGGAGCCGGTGACGCCGTGGAGTAAGAATTTGGGATTTGGGATTTGGGATTGCGGATTTGATGGGTGATTTCCTTCTAAATCCGTATTCCGAAATCCCAAATCCGAAATCGCCTTCGCTATTTCTCGCCAGGCGGTGGCCTGGGCGGGGGTTAGG
>JALZHG010000293.1 GCA_030914045.1 Chloroflexota bacterium
GATTTTCAGTTATGCGGCTGACGTTTACGGTCGTTGCCCACTGTTCCATAATCTGCTTATTTAAGCCGATTTGCCGAGTATCGTGTTTCTTGCCGTTCACCGGTGTTTCTGGCGGGTTGGTGTACTAATTGGTGTAGTTGACTGTGCGGTGCGTTTGATGTCTGTGGTGATGACTCGCAGTTTTCGGTGATAACCGCCCAGGTCCGCCATGCTCTCCGAGGAGCGTATACGCTCAAGCTGCGACCTTCTGATTCGTAGTTAGACTCTGCATATCCTGTCCTATACTGCCCTGTTCGGAAAAGACGTGCTAATAAGCCAAATCTCTGCTTCCGTACTCCGCTTCCGTAGAGATTAGGAGTTCGGGCTGCCGAAGGTGTTCATCACCAATAGGTTCCCGCTGGTTCGGCAAGTCCAGTCCTTACGACACTAGCTCAAAGTCGCCCGCTCGAAGCGGACCTCTCGGGCACGATTACCCAAAACACAGCGTGGAAGCGTAGCTCAACCTGTTTTGTATTTTTGGACTTGCATCGAGGCGCATAACGAACCAACACCCCTATACATCTCGTAGCACCCTGCGGTACTCGGGCGGGGCAATAAATAGGCCATCCTTTACTCTCATAGGGCGGAGATCTGCAGGATGCTGGATAAGGACTTCCGAGAATTCCACGCACTTCGGTGAATAAGAGCTAACAGGATGCTGGACCTCACCTGTCCCGACCTTCGGGTTAGCCCCTGAAGGCTGCGGTCCTAAATCCCTCGGGTCTGCACGGACTTTTTGTTAGATTGACCAAAACAGGAAGATGAGCAAAGACTATGAGCGGCTGCCGGAGAGCGCAGAAGCCTTCATCTACGTGGCGATGCGTCGCTTGATGGCGAGGAGATTGACCCGCTCGTGAGGCTTTTCGGGCGGTTTCTCTACATCTTGGACTAGACTGGGTGTGCTAGGCGTCTTCTTTCAACGTACGCGCCAGGTACCCTTCGACGTCGGGGTCGGATGGGTTGGCTGGCACGCTTTCCTCCCGATCTCGGCTGACTCTTAGTATCCCAGTGCCAGCACGACCGCCATGATCGAGAGTCCCATACCACTGAGGAAATCGGAGCGGATGGGTATGAAACGGGCGGCGACTCCCCCGAGTTGCAGGCCAACGAATGTCATCAGGGCCGTGATAGTGCCAAAGACCGCTGCCGTGAACACGGGGGGAAAGCCAAGCATCCCCAAGCCGGTGCCCGCGAGCAGATTGTCCAGGCTTAGAGATAGAGGAATACCGAAGAGCGCCATACGCTCATCCAGATCCTCCGGTGCTTCGGTCTGCAGACTCCGAATGACGAGGTATAGGCCATACACCAGCAGCACGATCGGTCCCACGATGTCCGCCACCGGACCGATCTCCTGCCCGAAGTAGCGCCCGATCAGCAGACCTACCAGGGGCGAGAGGCCATCCCATACCCCGAAGACCACCGCGATCCGGAGCGCACGGCGCCAGTTGAGCTTGAAAGCCCCGAGCGCAATCGACAACCGGAAATTATCCAGGCTGAGGACAAAACCGAGGATGAGAAGCGATATCACGGCATCCATAATCTATACTCGGCGACTCGTATAGGCACGGGGGACGAGTTCTGCTTTGCCCAGCTCTGCGCCCTCGTTAGCAGCCTGTACCGCCTCGGCCACGACCCGATGGTCGGGTGAGAGGTGGCAGACCGGATCGGTGCGCGCGGCATCGCCGGTGAGCTGAAACGCCTGGCAGCGGCAACCGCCGAAATCGACCTCGCGGCGATCACAACTCCGGCAAGGATCCGGCATCCACTCCGTTCCCCGGAAGCGTTGGAAGAGGGGCGACTCATCCCAGATCCATGCCAGCGAGTGCTCGCGCACGGTGGCTCGGGGAAGATCGAGGGTGTGCGCCGCGGGGCAGGGTAAAGCATTCCCGTTAGGTGTCACCGTTAGCTGCTTCTGGCCCCAGCCGCCCATACAAGGTTTGGGGTACTTGCTGTAGTAATCAGGGATGACGTAGATGATCTCCATCTTCCCCTCCAGGCGCTGGCGTGCAGCGCGTACTACCGCCTCGGCCCCGTCGAGCTGAGCCCTGCTAGGCAGTAGGGCTCCGCGGTTGCGCCAGGCCCAGCCGTAATACTGGGTATTGGCTAGCTCGATCCGATCGGCTCCTAACTCCTCGGCTAGATCGAGGATGCGGCCGATCCTACCGATGTTGTGGCGGTGGAGGACCACATTCAAAGTGAGCGGCCAGCCCAGCTCCTTGACCAGACGAGCTGCCGCGATCTTGCGTCCATAGGAAGGAGTGCCGGCTATGCGGTCAGAGAGGGCTGGCTCGTCGGCCTGGATGCTGATCTGTACGTGGTCGAGGCCGGCGGCCTTTAGCTGCTGTGCCCGCCGGGGCGAGAGGCCCAGGGCGCTAGTGATGAGGTTGGTGTACAGACCCAAATCTCGGGCGCTGGCCACGAGCTCTACAAGGTCGCGGCGCTGGAGCGGCTCACCGCCTGAGAGGTGAAGCTGCAGGACGCCGAGGGCCCGCGCCTCAGTCAGCACCCGTTGCCACTCTGCCGTAGTCAGCTCCTCGCGGTAGTCCGTGAGGTTGAGCGGGTTGGAGCAGTACGGGCAGTGGAGCGGGCAGGCGTAGGTGAGCTCGGCCAGCATGCCGAACGGCCTATTCATCGCCGAGCTCCACCAACCGCTTGGCAACGAGTCGAGAAAGGAAATCCCGCACCTCGTCGCCGGCCACGCGGTTATACTGTCCGCGCAGCTCCTCCACAATCTCGACGACCGTCCGCTCCCCATCGCACAGGCCCAGGATGGCTGCGCCTGTTTGATTCAGGACCAGCACCCCCTCCGGCGCCAGCAGCACTTGCCGTTCCCGCACGGGGTCCCACTCCAGTCGGGCCTGTCGCGCCAGCCGGGGTCGATTCGTAGATAGTACCGCACTGCTCATGTCTCCTCCTGCGCCGCTGTGCGCCCCACGTCCGCCAGGTGTGGCGCACGCTCGATAACTGGCTCGATACGATCTGAAGTTGACCGGCAAATCTGATGCCCCGTATACGATGGTCCAGTGGATGCGATCAAGCATTCTCCTGTCGAGTGCTGCCCGGATAGGCCCTGTCGATAGCATCCAACATGCTCCACAGCACGTCACTCTTGAAGGATAGCGCCGCCACGGCCCGCGCCTGTTCATCCGGTGTCCGGCAGTGCTGTGTTACCACCTCCAGAGCATGCTCCGAGTCGCGCGGGGCCTGCGTAAGGCGGGCGCGGAAATAGGCCAGCCCGGCAGGGTCGATCCACGTGTAGAAGCGCTCGAACGCGGCCAGACGCTCTGCCATCAGATCCGGCGCAAATAGCTCGGTCAGCGAGGAGGCCACCGCCTCGACCCACGGGCGGGTGCGGGCGAAAGTGACGTAGGCATCGACGGCGAACCGCACCCCGGGCACGACGTGCCGCTCGTCCCACATCTCCTCGGGCGTCAGTCCCGCAGCCTCGCCCAGGCGCAGCCAGGCCTCGATGCCCCCCTCCCCGTCTGCTGTTCCATCATGGTCGTGGATGCGCCGGATCCAGCGTCGGCGTACTTCACGGTCGGGGCAGTTGGCGAGGATGGCGGCGTCCTTACGTGGGATGTTTTCCTGGTAGTAGAAGCGGTTGGCCACCCAGCCCTGGATCTGCCGGCGGCTCAGGCGTCCCTCGTTCATCATCGCGTGGAAAGGATGCCGGCTGTGGTAGCGCTGCGACTGAGCGCGCAGGGCTCCGATGAAGCTCTCAGTGTCAGATATCGATACGCTCATATCTCCAGTTCTAGCCCATCC
>JALZHG010000294.1 GCA_030914045.1 Chloroflexota bacterium
GTAGAAGAGCGCGGAATAGCGGTCACAGTACGTTGCACGCGAGTGGTCGGGCACTCCGTAGCCGAGGACATTGAGCCAGTGTTTGTGTTCGGTGCCCTCCAACCCCGAAGTGAAAGATTCGACCTCGCTGCGATCCCCCAGGTACAGTGCGGAGTTAACGATAAACGCTCGCAGCAAGGGGGCGCTAGCATGGCCAACGCCCATGGCTTCCAGATCCCTCAACAGTAAAGCCAGCTTGTGAGTGGCCCGTGGGGCGGCAAGACTGGTTCCGGCTGCGTAATCTAGGGCGGGGCTCAATTTGGCACTCGCAACGGCGACGCTCGTGCCCAGGTTTTCGCGGACCCTCCCCCCGTCGCCATCTATGAGGTAGTTGCCGCTAAGTTCCACGAGTTCCGGTTTGATTTCCCGGTTAATACCAGGCCCGCACCGGGTGAAAGGCGCGGGCTGATTCTGTTCGGCGATAGCGCGCGCCGTTCCGACGTCTCCGACCGCGCGCGTCGTGCGCGATAGTGCGCCTACGGTCAGAGCGAGCGCTGCCTGACCGGGGTCGAGGATGCTACTTTCGTCGCCGGAGAAATACGCAGGGTACTCTTTCCCGCTAGCGTAAAAGTCTGCGACCTGCCAGGTTTCGATGTTGCCAGTGCTTACCACAAAGACGACGTCATGCTCCCGCGACAACTGATCGATTCTGCGCGCGACCCAGGAGCGACGGGGCACGAAGCGTTTAGCCTCCGCGTTCCACAAGTGGTTGGTTATGTTAACGGAGAGGTTAAAAATTCTGACGCCCTGGGGCGCGAAAGTTTCAACGATCTCGGTAAGCATCTTGGACAGTAGTTGCCGGTCGACCTTATTCTGACGGTCGAGAATGCGCGCGCCAGCGATCCACACTTTGCCGGAATTGACAGCCCCGCTAGAAGTGTCTAAGACGTAGTAAGCCGCCAGCGAAGCAACCCCCGACCCGTGACCATACCCGTCCGCAGGATTGTCAGCTTCCTGTATGAGGAATGAGTGCAGCAACTCCTCCCGCGTCACCGGCTTGAGAAAAGGGTTGCCGGCCGTAACGCCAGAGTCGACAATGCAAACCACAGGCGCGTCTTCCTCGGGCGGGCTGATGGGCCCGAGCCTGCCGACGTTGAAGCCGTCCGTCAGTGCCTCGTAGCGCTGGAACTCTGGGCGAGCATCGAACCAGTAAAGCGGGCGTTGCCACTTGGCGCCCTCGACGAGTTCCTTAAACACCTGACCGGTGCAGTGAACCACAACCCGCCTCGTCCCCTTAGCCTCCTCATGCTCCAAGATCTCTCCGTACTCGCCGCCGCCGAAGAGCGCCTCCATCTCACCCATAATGCGATCCAACTCGGCGCGCTGTTGTCTCGTTCCTGAGTAGTAAGAGATTATCTCGATCTCACACGTCACCCACTCACGCCGGACCATCTCGTCGTATGCGTCGAAGACGGCCTGGCTGAGGCGATCGCTAGGTTCACCCGGACGGAAGCTTTCGATGGCGGCGACCAGGCGTTCGTTTGGTGCCTGACCTTCCTTATCTTCTTCCCCGGCACCAAACTCTTCAACTGTTTCTATTAGCTTATCAAAGTTATCCTCACGGGGTATGACAAGCGTCACGCTCTCGCCGGGTTCAGCAATCGGCTTCAAGCCGGTCCCCGACAATGAGCTTTTGCTTATCTTCATAGATTCGGCGTGTTCGAGTCTGTAGAAGACGGCCCTACGTTCCTCGTCGGACATGCCGCGGAGGGATTCGGATAGCGGTAAGATCTGTTGTTTCAGGTTGTCCGCAATCTGCCTTCTCACGGCGCGGCGGGCCACGACCTCCGCCGAGGGCGGGACGTAGCGGGGAGTTTCGGGGCTGCGCCGGGCCATCTCGGGCGGCGGCAGCACGAATGGTGGGTAGTCAGGATTCACCTACGGCGCGCCTCCTTCTAATTGGCGGACCAGCCTTGGCGTGCGCTATACCCTTCTTATATGAATCGATCTGACCAACAACGTCTTTATTGGTCAACTGCCTCCTTCCCTCGAGGATCATGGTCTTGACTGCCTCCCCGACCACGCGGTTGATGTCCGCGAAGGAGAACGCCTCCATCTTACGCGCGAGTACGCGTGGTGAGCCGGCAAAATCCACCCCACTGAGCAAGCGACTTAGATGGACTACGCGTTCTGCCTCAGCGGGAATGGGAAAGTTCACTACATCGTCGAACCGGCGCCACAGCGCCTCGTCCAAGAGGTACTGGTGATTACTCGCTGCGATGATAATGCTGGTGCCTTGGTTAAATGTATCGAGCGCTTGCAAGAGGCTGTTGACGACACGCTTCAGCTCGCCGACCTCGTTGCGGTCATCACGCTCTTTACCGATCGCGTCCACCTCGTCGAGCAAAAGTACCATCGGCGTCGAGCTGGCGAAGTCGAAAATCTTCTGCAGGTGGAAGGCAGTATCGCCGAGAAAGCTTGATACCAGTGCGTTGAGACGGATCACGCCCATTGGCAAGCCGAGTTCATGCGCGAGGTAGAAGGCCGTGTAAGTCTTCCCGCACCCGGGCGGCCCCCAGAAGAGCAACTTCGACTTCGGGTTGTAACCGTAAGCAGCTAGTTGGTTCCGGTGACGATGCTCATCAAGGGCGCGCTTAACCTTGCCGCCCGTCTCTTTGGCGAGAATGATCTTCGTGCTGTCAACGAGGCTCTTCTGCAGGCGGACGAGCTCTTCGCCATCGCGCCGGTCTTTCGGCAACACCATTAGATCGCCTGCCCGCGCCGGCTTCCCCGAATGACCGTTTCCAATGGCCTTTTTTAACTCTTTAGCAAAACCCTGATGGTTTGCGGCTAACTCCTCTGCGATGATTGACTCGGCGGTCTTATGAAATGCCGGATCGTCACCCTCGCGGTATGCCTCAAAGAGTTTAATTAAATGTTTGTTGGCGACCGTCATGTTGATTAACGAAGACCTCTATCCAAGCCCAGGACTAGCATATTATACACGGCAGGTGAGAGTAGTTTCGTCCGCGGAACCCTACCCTCACGCCCGATTATCGCGGGCGCGAGGGTAGAACAACGACGTCCGATAATAATAGCAAGCCTCTTAGCGATTCGCATCAGCAGACATCCTTCGTACCAAGGCCCGTTCACGACCCAACCAGAACACACCGCTCACAGACTTGTTTATTTCTTATGTAATACTGGAGTATAATCATGATTACATAAGATTATCAGACACTGGTAATTATGAGAGTTAGCGTCTCTTCTTAGCAGGGAGTTTCCTACCTATGTACTGTGACCTCGTGCGCCCGCCCTCCGACCAGTAGGCGTACCAGTAGGGGCCGTGCAACTCGCCCGACGCGCACCGGCACTTCTTACTGCCGCAGCGCACGGACTGGAGTCGATACGTCTTCTGTCCGACCTGCTTCTCCTTGGGCGCGTCACGCTCATTCGCCGGCCGCTTTCGCTTGTCATGGTCGGCTCGCTTGATGAGCGCGTGCAGCCACTCGTTGAGCTTCCGCAACTGATCGGGGCTCAGCCTCAGCCCCTTCAGCGTCCTTTTGGCGTCTCGCAGATTCATCGGCGTAAAGTTAGACAGCGGGTTAATACATAAGAGGCTCGAAGTTACATAAGAACCTTCGGGCCGTCTCAAGCGGGTGTGTACCTACTCTTAGATCGCTTCAGCTTCGGGATGAGCGCGCGGCGCCCCGACGTCTCGTCCGGGCGGATATTCTCACGCCCTCGCTCTTAGGAGAGCACGGCATCTTGTCGGGCAGTAGCAGATCGTCGTCGGCCAGCACTTCGAGATGCAGCCCGGCCAGC
>JALZHG010000295.1 GCA_030914045.1 Chloroflexota bacterium
GTCCTATCCCTGCTCACAATGGGGCGGACAATCACAAAATGCCCCGGCCGCTCCGTAAAACATCACACCATCGGGCATGAGGGATGTGGGCGGTATCCACCAATTACTCCGAGCTAGCCATGCCGAACTTCCGAGAACTCCATCCTTCTAGGTTCTTGTGGTGGTCCATGTATAGGGGCATTATCCCGACTTCCTCCTTTGCGCTGCGCTGCTTCGGCGGAGCGTTCCTGCGTTGTGGCAAGTATTCGGTCGGGTAGCTGGCCCTGGTCTAGGAGGTGGGGCAGGTAGCTGTCTTGCACCATCACGTGAGGTTCACGTGCCACGTGATGAACGTAGCATACTCCTGTCTGAAGGTTCTGTATATAGGTTACTGCTTGAGGTCTTGGCAGACTTCCGAGAATTCCATACTTCTAGGCACTTGGGTGAATAAGGGCAAGAAGAAGGGCCGGAACTGCTACGCCCCGGCCCTCTTAGCTTAAGAGGCCCTCACCTCTAGCTCTCTACCTCAAAGACGACGACCTCGTACCTCTCCACGCCTGCTACCTGTTCCCCGCTAGCCTCCGCCGACTCGCTGCGCAGCTGGTTGGCCGCCTCCTCAGAGGCGCGCATGGCTTCTTCGTCCTCCCAGAACGTTATCGCGAGCGTTTTGCCACTCTGGCGGTCTCCGAGGGCAATCAGCCCTTTGAAGCCGTCCATCTGCCTAGCTTGTGGCAGCACCTGCTCTCGCGCTTGGCTGACCAAGTCATCTATCTTGAAGGGAGGACCCTCGAAGATACTAACCCTCGCGTGCACGACATATCTCCTTTCTCCCGCCTAGAGAATTTGGCGGGCTGATTCTGCTCTAATGCGGCTAATGGGAGTCCGGGTGTCGGTTGATGTCGGAAGATGCCCTAACAGACGGGGATTTGCGGAGATCCTCGTCGATGCGTGTCGGTCTGAGTCGGGTGATGTTGGGGTGGGTTGGGGTAAAGAGTGGGGTCAAACGTCGAAGTCAAATTGGTGGTTTCCAACTCGGTGTTCGTGGCGATGCGCGCCGGTGCGAAGGGATACGTACTCAAGGACGCTGACGAAGAGGAAACACTGCACGCCATCCGGGCTGCGGGCAAGGGTGAGACGATCTTCAGCCCGGCTGTCGCCCGCCGCGTCATCGACTTCTTCACCGGCACCCGCTCAGAGCTTGAGCGCGCCGTGCTCGCACGAGCGTTCCCCGAGCTTACCGTCAGGGAACGCGAGATCCTCGACCTCGTCGCCCAGGGCCTGAGCAACCCGGAGATTGCGTCCCGTCTCTACCTTAGCCTCAAAAGATCTCCCGGGGTACTCCAAGATGTCGAAACGGGGTCTCGAGTAGACTGTTTCCTGCAGGACCGTGCGGGAACGGTGCGTAGACGGGGAGGTGATCAGGAGATGGGTTTTGAGCTATCGGTGTTAGGGAATGGCCCTGCCTGGCCTTCGGCGGGACAGGCCTCCTCAGGATATCTCTTGCGCACTGAGGAAGGCGTCTACCTGCTAGAGTGCGGCACCGGTGTCTTCGAACGCCTCAGGAGGCACCTTGAGCCGAGCCAGATCAGGGCAATCTTCGTCTCTCACTTGCACTTCGACCACTGGGCGGACCTCATCCCGTTCAAGTACCATCTGAATTGGGAGGCCAAGACGAACGCCCGCCCGTACTTGTGTCTGCCGCCCGGAGGCGCTGAGACGATCAAGCGTGTGGTCGCGCCGGTAAGCGACGATCCCGAGTTCTTCTCTGCTACCTTCCAGGTCTCCGAGTACGACCCCGACAATTCACTGCGGATGGACGACTTCTTACTCAGCTTCATGCGAACCGAGCACCCCATCCCCACGTACGCCGTGCGGATAGAGGTGGGGGGTAGAGTATTCGCGTTCTCAGCAGATACCGGCTGGGGTCCACCGCTAGAACGTTTGGCCGAGGACTCTGACGTCTTCCTGTGCGAAGCTGCTTGGGGCGCCGAAGAGGATCCGGACAACGAGCATCTTAGCGGAGAGCAGGCTGGGCGTTTGGCTCATCTTGCGAGCGTCCGGAGACTACTCCTTACCCACCTGGCCAAGCCGAAGATCTCAGAGACCCTCTCCTGCGCGCGTAAAGCTTTCGATGGCGAGGTGATCCACGCGAGCGAAGGGCTTGCACTGCAGGTGTAGCTTGACACCCTTTCATGAGATCGACCTTGACTATTCCGGCAAGCTCATGCATAATAGTACCGAACAGTACGGTTCTTATAGGAGACTGCATTGGGTGCTGCCACCAACAAGCTTACGGCACGGTCGCGGGCGAAGCGTGACCAGATCCGCGCCACGGCGCAGCAGCTGTTCCTCGAGCGCGGTTTTGCCAACACGGGCACGAACCTGATTGCCAAAGAGGCCGGGGTTTCTAAGGAGACGCTCTACAGGTACTTCCCGAGCAAGGAGGAGCTTCTCGCCGACTGCCTCAGGCACCTCATAGCGGACGTTCCCGAAAACAGGCTGCCCGTAGCCGTTGGCGAGGCACCCCTTGAGGACCGAGACGACTTGCGAGCGGCTCTCCTGGACCTGGCGCTCAGATTCATCTCGAACCTAATGCAGCCCGATTACGTGGCGCTGGTGCGTGTGATCATCACCGAAACGCCCCGCCTCCCCCAGCTGGGCAGCCTCTTCCGCTCGACGGTGCCCGAAAGGGCCTTCCGGAGCGTCATTGACATCCTGCGCATGGCGCAAGATGAGAACCTGGTCCGCCTCCCCGACCCAGAAACGGCGGCGCGCATGTTCTTGGGTCCCCTGCTCACCTACGTCCTGCTCGACGGCCTCTTCGTCGGCGAAGGTCCCCCCCGCCCGCCCCCACCCGAACGCATCGAGGCCGTGGTCGACCTGTACTTGCAAGCTATCACCTAAAGGCGTAGCCCCGGCGATGCACAGCCATCACATAACCACGCAAATCTACCGAACCGAACTGTACAGTTCGTATGTTAGAGCTTATCAACGTCGAGGAAAGGAGGCTATCTTGACGACGAGGTCATTCACCGCAGCGAACGAAAGCGTTCGGTTCCCGAAGGTGACGCTGATTGAGCCCGCACCTTCCGGATACATCCACATCGCTGCGGAGGTGGACAGGCGACCGCCGTTCCTGCCGAACAGTCGGAAGAAGCGGGAGCTGATCGCAAAGTGCAAGCGGTTGTGTCGACAGCTCGAGGCAGATCCGAGCGTCGTAAGCGCCGTGGTGTTCGACGCCCTCCTGATCCCCCCTGGCAGGGGAGAGTTCATCAAGGAGCGGCCGGGCAGGGTCCATGTCGCCCGCTTCGACCTCGCGGTCCTGATCGAGACGACGAGCCCGGAGACCGCGGATGCCGTCAAGGCGTCGCCTGCCTACGCCGAGATGGAGCGCGCCCTCCGAGAGACGGCGACTTTCACCCACGTCATCACGGCCACAAACGTCAAGCGCATCGGTCCCGTGGACCACAGCAGGCAAGGGGTCTTTCTCTTCAACTACTTCTTCGCCGACGATACGGCTCAGAACCTCGCGGTCTGGGAGTACACGGCTGGTTGGTTCCAGCAAGAGACGGGGCTGGACAACTCGACGGTGCTGCTTCCCCGCGACGGCGAGAGGTCCAACTACAACATCATCAACCACTGCAGATGGGATCGCTTGCGGGACGTGCTGCCGTCCCTGATCTTCAAGAGGACGTTCTGCACCTACGTGCTCGTCAACTTCGAGGCGAACAGGGTAGCGGCGATGCCCATCCTGTACCGGATGGCGTGAGATCGGCAATCGTAATCCGTCTTGACGGCGAGCAGGAGGAGGACGATGAGCGCGA
>JALZHG010000106.1 GCA_030914045.1 Chloroflexota bacterium
GTTATGGCCCAAAGAAGGTTAAATATACGGGGGGAAGCATAGATGATTGCCGGGCTACTATCCTCCGTCGCCCATCGCCCCGGCAAGCCCGTGCTCCATCGCGTAGCGCGTGGCAGCGGTGCGGGTAGTGATGTTCAGCTTGCTGTAGATGGAGCGGAGGTGGGCCTGCACTGTGCGGGTGCTTAACACCAGCCGGTCCGCCACTTGCGCATCGGTGAGACCCTCGGCTATCAACTGCAACACCTCAACTTCACGCCGGGTCAATCCTTCGGGGTTCTCGTCTGTTGCCGTCCTGTGCGACCCCGCCGCCTCTTTCGTAGCCTGGGGGCGAGACAACTGGTTGGTCCAGGCGGTCCCGGTAGCACCTTTGCCGCCAAGCTCCTGGAACAGGTGAAAGCTTTCTTCGCGGAGAGCGGCGGCGCGCTCGTGATCGCCCTCCGCTCGCACTACGTCACCCAGGTTGTGCAGCGTCCAGGCCAGCATCCATTTGTCGCCCACCGCACGCTGGATTTCGATGGCTTCTTCTAGGCGCTGCCGGGCGGTGGCATAATCTCCCGCACGCAAGGCAATGTGGCCGAAGTGGCTAAGCTCCAGCGCCACGCCCCAGCTATGCCCCACCTCCCGATACAGCGACAGGCTCTCGCGGTGCAGTTCTTCGGCCCGGCTATGTTCGCCGCGCTCGCGCGCTACCTCACCCAGGAAATCTAGAGAGAGGGCGAGGCCCCACTTGTCACCATGCTCGCGGAACAGCGCCGCGCTCTCCTCCCCCAGGACACCGGCACGAGGGTCGCCAAGCTGTTGTGCCACCCGCCCCAGGAAAGTGAGCGCGAAAGCGGTGCCCCGCACATCGTTGAGCGTGCGCCATATAGAGAGGCCCTCCTCCAGCCGCGCCCGCGCCATCGGGTAATCGCCCTGGAGGTAAGCGACGACGCCTGCCGCGCTCAGGGCCTTTGCACGTGCTACCGTCGGCGTCGAGTTGCCTTCCAGCGCCAGTATTCTCTCCAGCCAGGTGCGGCCTTCACTCAGGTAGCCCCTGAAATACCAGAACCAGACGAGCGACCCGGCCAGCCGCAAACCCAGCCTCCGGTCAGCTTCGCGAGGTGAAGTCCAGCCCCAATCCAGCGAGGCGCGCAGGTTGTCGTGCTCGCGTTCCAGGCGCTCAAGCCAGACCGGTTGGCTCTCGGTAAGGAGGTCGTTTTCTGTGCCCTCCGCCAGGTCTGTGTAGTACGAGAGCAAGCGGCTGCGCACCTGGACCGCCTCCCCCGTTTCTTCCAGCCGTTCCAGGGCATAGTGCCTTATTGTTTCCAGCATGCGGTACGAAGCAACCCCCTCCCGCTCGTCCACGTTGAGGAGCGACCTGTCGACAAGCTGAGAAAGCAGGTCAATCGTCTCGAACTCGTCCACTTCCAGGCCAGACACCGCCTGGGCAGCCTCCAACGTAAATCCGCCGGCGAACGCAGACAGCGACATGAGCACCACCCGCTCCGGCTGGGACAACAACTCGTAGCTCCAGTCCATCACGGCCTGCAACGAGCGATGCCGGGGCGAGGCGCTCCTACTGGTGGTGGAGAGCAGCCGGAACCGCTCGTCGAGCCGCTCCACGATCTGCCGCACCGACAGCACCCTCGTACGCGCGGCTGCAAGCTCAATCGCCAGTGGCAGGCCATCCAGCTTCGTAACCAGCTCCACGAGCGGCTGAACGTTCTCCTCGCTCACAAGGAAGTCTGAGCGAATGGCCGAAGCCCTGTCAATGAAGAGGCGCAACGCTTCGTACTCGCCCAATTCTTCAGGCCGTGGAAGTTGCTCCGCACCCGGCATCGACATTGGCGGCACGCGGTGAGCCACCTCGTAATCGAGGCCGAGCGGCTGCCTGCTGGTGGTGAGGATTCGGAGGTCGGGGCAGGAGTTCAGCAGCCGGTCTGCCAGTTCGGCGCAGGCCTCCACCAGGTGCTCGCAATTATCCAGCACGAGCAGGGCTTTTGAGGGTAACAGTGAGGCGGCCAACGTATCGAGTAGAGGCTTGCCGGGCTCCTCGCGGACCCCGAAGAGCGCCGCCACCTGCTGCGCGGGAAGCGCCGGGTCCGATATAGATGCAAGCTCCACCAGCCACACGCCTTCCGGGTACTCGTCGGCCACGCAGGAGGCCACTTCGAGGGCGAGCCGCGTCTTGCCGCTGCCCCCGGTGCCTGTGAGGGTCAGCAGCCTGGAGCGCGCGAGCAACCGGATGACCTCGTCTTTTTCGCGCTCCCGGCCTACGAAGCTCGTGAGCCTTTGCGGCAGGTTGTTAGGGGACGCCAATGGTGCCTCCTTTCGGCAACACCATTATACAGGTGGGAGGGGTAACCTACCTGCGGGTTCGGCTTTCGATGCGCGGCGCCAGGTCAGGATCTCAAAAGTTGGTTCTTGTTACACTCTAGCCGGCAGAGACAGCTATGCACCCTGCCTGGGCTTGAGCCTCGACCAGATACCCCAAAGCGCTATCAAGCCAATCTCGGCAAAAGCATCAAGAAGATATATCGGCCTGATCCTCTGCCTGACCACGTATATTATGTCAATGGCTGCCAGCCCAGCGGCGCTGCCCACCGCCAGCAGCGGCACCTCAGGCACAGGCTCGCCTCGCCTTCCCGCTAGCCCCAGCACGGCTCCTATGGCGACTATGAGCACGCCAACCGTCTTGACCAGCCAGATATCGACCTTCGGCCCCGTCACCTTCTGAAAGCTTTTGATGCCAAGGATGGCCCACAGGCCAGTGAGCGCGTAATAGACTGCCTGCCCCCAGGACAGCAGCGAGTACAGCTTACGGTAGCTCTGCTCGTCAGGCTTATCAAGTGGTATGCGGCTCATGGAATGTTATTACCTCGTAAGTCAGAATGATGAGTATAAGGGCCAGAACGATGAAAGGGTGGAGCTATGGTAACAAAGCCGGACCATGTCATTTCGAACGCAGTGAGAAATCTCGTCCCTCAGTACATCGTAGCACCTTTCCTGAGACCACGCAGTACCACAAGAAAGAAGAAACAGCCCGCTATTGGACGAGATTTCTCACTGCGTTCGAAATGACAAAGGCGGGCTGATGTGCTCTCCCCCACTCTTCATTCAGCCGAGATGTGCTAACAGCTCGAAAAGTGTTCTGATCACAGGACATGTACTTTATACAGGGAGAGTAAGCCCATCCCAGTCCCGTTACGAAGCTAGTCCAGGTACGAGCCGCCCTGTACCGCCTGGCAGACGTGCAGGGCCGCGTCTCGCCCGGTCTGCTGCCGGTATTCCTCGACCACCAGATGCTGGAATTCGGCCAGGTGCTCGGTCTGCACTATGTTCACCGTGCAGCCACCAAAACCGGCACCCGTCATGCGGGCACCCACCACGCCAGGCGCTCGACTCGCAAGCTCTACCAACAGGTCTAGCTCCCTGGAACTGACCTCGTAGTCGTCGCGCAGGCTGTAGTGAGACGCGTACAGTAGCTCCCCGAAGCGGCGCAGGTTGTCCCCCCCGCCCAAGCCTTCGCGCATCAGGGCCACGGCTTCCAGGGTGCGCTCGTTTTCACCGACCACGTGGCGAGCGCGGCGGTAGAGCAGTTTCGGCAGCTTCGATTTCTGGGCTTCCAACTGCGCCAGGCTCACGTCCCGCAACTGCGCCCCACCGGGCAGGTCCAATTCAGCCTGCAAAATCTGCATCGCCTCGGCGCATTCGACCGTGCGCCGGTTGTAGGCGCTGCCCGCTAACGTGCGAGGGGCCGCGCTGTCCACCGCCACCACCTTGTAGCCAAGCTCCTCGAAGCCGAGAGGCACCACTTCGTACTCCAGGCTGCGCGTATCGATCAGGAGGGCCGAGTCTGTCTGGCCGAGCGCGGAGATGAACTGGTCCATGATGCCGCTCTTGACGCCCACGAACTCGTTTTCGGCCCGCTGGCAGGTGAGAGCCAGCGTCTCCCCTTTTAGCCGCACGCCCGCCAACCGGGTGAAGGCCAGCGCGGACGCGACCTCGATGGCCGCCGAGCTACTCAGGCCCGCCGCTTTCGGCACGTTGCCTTCGATTACCATCTGCGCGCCCGTAATCTGTCCGAGGCTCAGGTGCCCCCGCTCCTCCAGCGCCCAGGCGACCCCTCGTACGTAGTTGCTCCAGTTCTTGTCTTTATCTTCGAGGTGCGTGATGTCGTCCAGGCTGAAGGTATCCCGGTTGCCATAGTTGAGAGACACCATCTCAACGCAGCGGCCCTCCGGCAGGGACAGGGCGGCTACCAGCACGGTGCGGTCGATTGCCACGGGCAGCACGAAGCCGCCGTTGTAGTCGGTGTGCTCGCCTATGAGGTTGACGCGGCCGGGCGCGCGGGCGATGAACTCGGGAGGTGCCCCAAAAGCCTCCTCAAACGTGGCTCGCAGCCTTGTGGCGCGGGCGGTCTCGTCGATCTCATCCTGCCGGTTCGTCTCATCGTCCATCACCTGCTCCTCTCCCACTGGATATGGCCTTCTCCCACGCGCTCCGGGGCACCGTACAGGTACCGGAACTCAGGAGACGGCGTTTCCGCTAGGGTGCCTATAGACTCAGATGGGTTAGAGATATAGGCACGAAACTGCTCTACCAGGGGAGTGGCCGCCCATCGCGGGCCTCCCGCAGGTCCGAATCTGTAAAGCCCTAACTCCAGCCTGTACTGGTCTACAGGGCCGCGCCCCAGGCGGTAGCTCCAGTCGATCATCGTGAAGATGGGGAACCAGGTGTAGCCCAGCACCGGCACGCCATGTCCGCGCAGGGCCTTGATCGCCCGGACGCCTTCCTGGAGCCAGTTGGCGCGCACCCGGTTGGAACCACGCGCGCTGGTCTCGGTCACAATCACCGGGGCTTGATACCGCTCATGGTAGCTGGCGATCATCTCCGCGAAGCCCACCCCCTGGCGCTCTATCTCCCTGTAGCTCAACTTGCCCTGGCGGTTGATGTACATCTGCTTGGTGGACCACTGCGGGTAGAAGTTCAGGCCCAGCACGTCCAGGCTTATGCTATTTCCCTTCAGTCGCGCCAGGTCATCGGGTGACACACCGTTGCGCACCAACCAGGGGAACAACGGGTGCTCGACGTCCACCCGGCCCGTTATCAGGTCGTAGCAGATGAACCTGCGTAGCTGGTCCTCCATCGCCAACCGCTCCAGGTCGGGACGCTTGGCCCGCACGATGCCCGCGGCCTCCACGTGTACCATGATCGAGTCGGGATCGATCTCCTTAATGGCGCGAACGGTGGAGACTATGCCCTTCGCCAGTTGCACCATAATTCGCAGGTAGCCCTGGTCGCCGCGCAGGTAGGGAGGCCACAGACCGCGCCTGCCGCACATGAGGGCGTTCACCAGCGGCTCGTTGAGGGGCGTGTACCACCTGACCAGCCCCTTGTAACGCTGCGCGAACTCGGCGGCATATGCAGTTACGGCTGCGGGGTAGTCGGGGTTGTCGAACTCGCGGTGGAGCCAGAACGGGCAGCCATAGTGCATCAGGTCGATAATGGGGGTAATGCCTAGCTCGTCCACCATGTACGGCAGCACTTCGTCTATCCACCGCCAGTCGAACTTGCCCTGTTGCGGCTCCACTTTGTACCAGGGGATGCCCCAGCGCAAGGCCCTCAGCCCAAGTCCTTTCGCCACCGCCAGGTCTTCCCGCCAGTGTTCGTAATGGCCGATTAGCTCGTACTCGTCCATGCTGCGGTGGCCCTGCCGCGTCTGGGGCACAAAGGTGTCCTCAATGCCCCCGGCCCAGATGAACTCCTCAGGACCGGGGCCGGGCATGCCGAGGAGAGGTCGTGTGTATCCGGTAGGTGTAGTCATGGCTGTTGAATTACTTCCTTCAGTTGTTAAGGTTGTGGTTATGTTGTGTTTGTATTCGGGGCGCTGTAATGCTGCTCCGACTGCTCTCGGAGGCGTTCGGCTGCCGACTCGGGCGTGATGTCCCGCTGAGGCTCGCCCAGCAACTCGAAGCCTACCATGAACTTCCGCACCGTGGCGGAACGCAGCAGGGGTGGGTAGAAGTGGGCGTGCAGGTGCCACTCCGGGTGAGGCGTGCCGTCGGTGGGCCGCTGGTGGAAGCCCATCGAGTAGGGGAACGACACTTTGAAGAGGTTGTCGTAGCGGGTGGTGAGCCGCTTGAGCACGTCTGCAAGCCCGCTCCGCTCCTCATCACCCAGGTCGGTAATAGCCCCAACCGGGCGGCGGCTGACCACCATCGTCTCGAACGGCCACACCGCCCAAAAGGGTACGACGGCGACAAAGTGCTCGTTTTCAAGCACGACCCGAGTGCCCTCCCGCAGTTCGAGCGCCAGGTAGTCCGCCAGAAGCGTGCGCCCCTTCTCGCGGAAGTAGTCGTGCTGCGACTCGTACTCGCGGGCCACGTTCAGGGGCAGGTGCTCGGTCGCCCAAATCTGGCCGTGAGGGTGAGGGTTGCTAGCGCCCATCATCGCACCCCGGTTCTCGAATATCTGCACGTATCCGACCGAGAGAATAGCCCCAAGGTCTTCGTACTGCTCGGACCAGGCGTCCACCACGCGGCAGAGGTCGTCCCGCTCCATCTCGGCCAACGTCAGGTCGTGGCGCGGCGAAAAGCAGACTACCCGGCTGGTGCCCCGCTCGCTGCGCGCCATCAGCAAGCCGTCCAAGTTGTACTCTCCAGGCGGGGTTTCCGGTAGGAGCGCGGCGAAGTCGTTGGTGAATACGAAGGTGTGCTCGTACTCGGGGTTGCGCACGCCACCCGCGCGCTCGTTGCCGGGGCATAGATAGCAGGTGGGGTCGTAGCGCGGGCGTTCCTCCGGGGCGGGCGTTTCTACCTGCCCCTGCCACGGGCGCTTGGTGCGATGGGGGGATACAAGCACCCACTCCCGGCTTAAAGGATTGTACCGTCGGTGCGGGTGGTCGCTCAGGTTGAACGCGTCGTCAGGCATCGGCCTCGACACCTCCATGTTCAGTAAACAAGTTCAGTCCGTGGTTACGAGTTACGAGTTGCGGCTGCGGGCGGCAGGCTCCCACACGGCGCGGATGCGGGCGGCGGCTTGTGGGTCCGCAAGCTCCCCTACGGTCTCAGCGACAGGCGTGTTGATGAGCCGCTGGTACAGGTCCACCAGCGCGGTAGGCTTGCGGACCAGCTTGTCGCCCTCCCACTCCAGGCTCCACATGCCGCACGGATTGACATTGTAGTTACGCACCCGCAATGCCGAGTCCCAGTCCACATGGTCGATTGCGCCGTAGTAGGTGAGACCTGCTACAGGCACTCCGTTGGCGCGCGCCTTCTTCGTCTCTGCGATGATGTTCTCGAACCAGCGCACCCGGTGCTCCACCTCGCCGCCGACGTTCGTCTCGGCCAATATGACGGGGATGCCGTTGTAACGGGAGGAGTACTGCCGGGTCATCTCCGCCCAGCCGAACATACGCTCCTCATCCACCTGCTCGTCAATCCGCTCGCCGTTGGGACCAAGCCGAAGCTGGTGTTCGGAGTGCCTGTAGTAGTCGAGGCCCAGGATGTCGAGCCTGACAGGGTTCTCCAGGAACCAGTTTAGCTCCCATTCTTCAACTCCGTGGCGGAGCATGTAGTCCCACATCTGGTGCTCGCGGTTGACCAGCCCCTGATACATGTCGTGCACCAGGAAGCGTCGCTCCGAGCGAAACGCGGCCTCCTCCGGGAACGCCCCGTCCACCGAATGATAGTATTCGCAAGTGTCCGCTATCATCATCAGGGCGTCGGGCTGCACTCGTCTGATTTCGGCCATGGAGCGAGCGAGGCCTTCCGCGACGTTCTTGAACGCGCGTACTGCGTTGCGGTCGCCCCTGAGGAAGGGGTACCAGATGGCCCATTCCGCGCCAAACGAGGCCTCTATGTATGGCTCGTTGGTGGGCGTGTAGTAGAGCAGGTGCGGGTACCGCTGGACGAACGCCTTGGCGTACCAGCCCTGTATCTCCCCGAAGATGGGGTTCATAATCCCGCCCTCTATCCACGTGGGCGTTCCGAAGTGGAACAGATCGATGATCGGGGTGATGCCGAGCACGCCCATCAGGTCGATAGCCTGGTCGGTCCAACTCCAGTCGTACTTGTGCGGCCCGGTGTTGACCAGGTGCCAGGGGATGCCATAGCGGATAGTGGTGATGCCCGTGTCGCGCACGCGTACCAGGTCGCTGGCCCACCAGCGGAGATGCTGGGTCTGCTCCAGTTCGTCCGTGCCGACTTGCGGGAAGGCGGCGCACTCAAAGCCGGTCATCCATTGGAAATCAGTGTTGCTCATGGGTACCATCCAGGGGGAGTATAGACGCGTAACTACTGCACAATATATGCCGTGCCGCCCCGGAGAGCAACGCACGGCATATATCGGGTTGAGTAGTGGGGAGAGACCCCGCCACTACTCGGTTGAACACTTACGCCTACGGTCGGGCGGGAGTCTGGCAGTTGGGGAAGAAAGCGTTAGCAGCAATCTTCGCCATCTGCCCTCTCGTGGTCTGGTCGTTGTACCGGAAGCACGGAGCACCAGTTTCTGGGCACCTGCTCGCCTCTCCATACCCTGAGATGATGCCCCTACCTGCCAGACGCTCTATGTACACCCAGAACGGGCTGTCCTGGTCTACGTCTGTGAACGTCTGCCGGTCTGAAGGTATGTCCTCCTCGAACCCTGCAGCGATTGACACTATCTTGGAGATCTGCCCACGTGTGGCGGGGTTGTTGGGGCGGAAGTACGGCCTACCCTCACTGTCGCAAGGCTCAGTCACACCAGGACCTCCGCACGGGTACCCGGCTATAGCACCTGTTTGTGCCAGTCGCTCCACGAACTCGTAGAAGGGAGAGCCAGGAGGTACGTCCGCGAACTGCTGCTGACCTTCCGCTATGGGATCGTTGAGACCGGCTGAGTTAGCTATGATCTTGGACAACTGCCCACGTGTGACGTTAGCACCTGGCCTGTAATACGGCTCGTCATTATCGTTGCACTCTTCACCAGGACCTCCGCAGGGGTACCCACCTACTATCTGGCGGCATGCTAAGCACCTGATGAAGGTGTAGAAGGTGTCACCGGGCTGCACGTCTGCGAACTCGATCGTGCATGCTGTGGCTGTTGGCATGGGTGTGGCCGTGCGGGTGCTGGTGGCTACAGCCGTGCTCGTGCGGGTAGAGGTAGCTACAGCGGTGGAGGTGCGGGTAGAGGTAGAGGTAGCTACTGCCGTGTTGGTGCTCGTCATTGTGGACGAAGGCGCGGTTGTAGCTGTGCGGGTTGCTGTGCCGGTAGAAGTGCTAGTGGAGGTAGCAGTACCTGTATTTGTGGTAGACGGAGTGGCCGTGAGGGCGGGATCACCGCCTAGGATCTGCAGCGGGTTGTCATAGCTGCCCGGCGGCAGATGGGTTTCCGGCTGCATAGCCGGTGCGGTCTGCGGTGCCAGCGAGTAGACGCGCACGTAGTCGAAGTCAGCAATGCGCACGTCATTGATGTCGGATGCCGGGCCACCACGTCCCATAGCCACCAGTCCGATCTTGAGGTTGCTCAAGTTGTGGGTCCACGTAGCGCCGCGCACCCAGGTGGTGCCGTCGATGCTAGAGTAGCCCGTATAGTACTGTTCGCCGGTATTCGCGTTGATACGCTTCACGATCCGCAGCCAGGTGGTAGTTGTCTGCACGTTCATCGCACCTGGAGGACCTATGACGCTGTTGCCGTAGGTAGCCGTCCTCGCGCGATCGGGATCGGTTGTGCCAGTTTCCTTGGCCCACTCGATTTGGCGCGTCTCCCAGATCGAGGCGTGAGCGAGCTTCACATAGTGGTCGTCGTCCTGGTACAGCAGGAGGCCAGCCTGCTGGTAGTTGAAACAACAACCCGACGGGTTCAGGTTGAACTCGAACTTGGTCTCCACCATGAATTCGCCCGCAGGTGCGTCCTCAACGAGCACCGACGCGTTATTACTGGCCTGGTGGAGGTCGGCGGCCTGCGTCCTGAAGCGGAAATGCCCAGGGTTCTCGGTGGTGGAGGTGTTGGTGGGAGGCGTCCGCACCCAAGTCCACTGAGGCTCGAGCGTGCCGCTGAACTCATCAGTGTACGGCTCCAGTTGCGTGCCTGGCGCGTCATCCGGCCGCATCGTGGGCGTGGGAGAAGGAGTCGTGCCACTCACCACAATCGGCCCTGGCTGAGGCTCATCGGACGCCCAGTAGCCGGCACGCACCGTGGGCCAGCCGTTGAACCAGTCGAGCCGGTCCAGCATCATAGGCCGCTTGTTGATGTTGTGCGGGTTTGGATTGTTGAAGTAAGCATTACCCCTGTCAATCGCATGGTAGAAGAACCAGTCCGTCCCGGCGGTGTCGCTAATAATGGAGTTGTGACCGGGGCCGACCCACCTGTTGCCGTTCATGCTGATAACAAGGTGCCCACCTGCTCGCCCGCCCGACACATCCTCGTCCATGCTGTGGCCGAATTCGTCCAGGAAAGGCCCAAGCGGGTTTGCCGAACGACCTGCGAACACAGAGTAACCGGTGAGGGGACCCCGGCAGCAGTCGGTCGCGGAGGCGAACAGATAGTAGAAGCCGTCGTGCGGGTAGACAAAAGCGCCTTCGTAGCGGTTGGCAATGGCGACCTGGGTCTCGCCTGCCTGCACGGTCTCAAGGCTGTTGGTCAGCAACTGCCGCGCCCAAATGCCACCGTAGTAGCTACCGAAGTAGATGTAGCGCAGGGTGGGGGAGATTTCCAGGAAGGCGGGGTCAATCGTGTCGAAGAAGTTACAGCCACCGCCGCCACGCCGCGGGTATACTACAGGCTTTGTCGTGTGGGTCCACGGCCCATAGGGGGTTGCACTGGTAGCCGCGCCAATCGCCCGGTCGAAGGCGCAACCCGGCTCACCGCTGGTGGCGTCGTTAACGTCAGTGACCGTGTAGAACATGTAGTACTGTCCGTCGAAGTAGCGAACGTCGGGGGCCCAGAGGCCCGCGCCGGGAGCCGCGTAGGACGGGGTCGATGCAAACGCGTCACCGATGTAGGTCCAATGGATCAGGTCGGTGGAACGCGCCATGGGGATTTGGTGGAACATGAGATTGCCACTGCCATCCCGGTCGCCCTCGGAAATTGGGTCCGTGGTGGCGTAGGCGTAATAGTAGCCGTCTGTCGCGCTGATGACCATCGGGTCTGCCCAGCTCTCGATCAGAGTGCCATTCGGAACGTCGGCCTTTGCGCCACCGGGCTGCGAAAGTGCTACCCCCAGGACGAGGGCCAGCGCCACGATGAGCAGGCCAAACAACTTTATAGAATTCCGGACGTTCATTTGCTCCTCCTTGCTATGATGCCGTGCTGCGTTGCTTTCTGCCGGTTGCGCCCCTAAGGAACCGGCTGCGGGTCCGTCGTCGGACCCTGGACTACCGGCTTCCCCCCCTCAAAAGTAAGCCGGTCTATCCACATGAACCTGCTGCTGCCCCGCATGCCCGCGGAAGTTACCTCCCAGGCGTGGTACACCAGCCATGTCTCACCATCGTCGTCCTCGATGATGGTCTGGTGCCCCGGCCCGATTACCAGCGGCTTCTGGTCCATGCGGCTGGCGAGAATCGGGTTTTCCGGGGCGTCTTCACACGGGCCGAGGGGTGTCTCGCAATTGGCATAGCCGACCGCGTACTCCACCCCGGCGTAGTTGTTTGCGGAGAAGAAAAGGTAATACTTGTCCTCGTGCTTCCACATCGTGGGAGCTTCAACCACGCGCCCTTCCCAACCCTTGTCGTTATGCACCAGTTGCTTAGGCTCTCCCACCAGGCTCAGGCCGTCAGGTGCCATCTCTTGTGCGTAGAGGTACGTCAGCTTGTTACAGCAGTTCCCGTCGTTCTTGTAGTAGAGGTAGAGCTTGTCGCCGTCGCGGAAGGGAGCGGCGTCGATAGTGCCACCTTCGTCGGCCTGGCAGACAAGCGGGCCATCGTTAGGGTCCTGGAACCTGCCTGTAGGCTTGTCGGCCACGGCCACGCCAACGCACTGCTTGTCGGAGGCCTTGTCGCGCGCCGTGTAATAAAGCACGAACTTTTCGCCTATCTTCATTACCTCGGGCGCCCACACGAACGAGCCACCAAACTGGGCCCAGGGACCTATAGCGGGCATGGCTTCGGTGGTTAACTTCCACTTCACGAGGTCGGTAGAGCTGGTTACCTGCACATTTTTGCCCTGTGCGTTTGTAGCGTACGCGTAATAAACGCCGCCTTCCTCAAGGACGAACGGATCAGCGAAATCGTTCCTCAGCACGGGGTTAGTGAAGGTCGTACCAGCCGCAGCGCCTACCGTGGCCGTAGAAGCGGGTGTATTCGCGGGTGTATTTGCGGCTGCAGCTTCCGTGGCTTGTGAGGCCGTCGCTGCCGTCGTGGCTTCAGCGGCGGGTGTGGGCGCTGTGGTAGCTGCTTGTGGGGCTACCGTAGCCGTAGGTGAAGCCTGGCCTCCCATATCGCAACCCGACACGCCCAGCATTGCGAGCGCAGCCACGATCCAGGTAACCAAGTTCAGCCTGAGCCGGGGCTTGCGCGTGCTGCGGTAACTGGGCAGATTGGTCTCGTCTACCTTGGAAGTAGCTCTTGTGGTTGCGCCTGACATGATAGTAGTCCTTCTTAAGGCGTTGCTAGGTTGACTTTGTGCCGTGTGCGAGTTAGCCCTTCAAGCCTGTGGAGGCCACGCTTGCCACGATGAAACGCTGCATCGCTATGTAGATGATCAACACAGGTATAGCGACGATCACCGCGCCCGCCATCATCAGGCCGTACTCGGAGGTGTAAGCCCCCTGCAAGGTACGCAGGCCCGGCGGGAGCGTCTGCAGGTTGCGGTCCTTGAGCACAAGCAAGGGCCAGAGGAAGTCATTCCAGCTAGCCAGGAAGGTGATGATCGCCAGGGTCGCCAGCGCGGGCTTCGATAGCGGCAGCACTATCTTGTAGAAGGTCTGGAAGCGGTTCGCCCCGTCTATTTCGGCGGCCTCCTCCAATTCCTTCGGTAGTGCCGCGAAGAACTGTCGAAGGAAGAAGACTCCGAACACACCAGCCAGGCCAGGTATGATCACGCCCGCGTAGTTGTTGAGCAGACCGAGGTTTGCCACCGTCACAAAGTTGGGGACGAGGAACATGATGCCCGGCAAGAAGAGTGTCGCCAGCAATAAGCCGAAGAGTTGCTTACGGCCTGGGAACTCCATCCTCGCGTAAGCATAGGCCGCCAACGCATCAACGACCAGGATCAAGATTGTGAAAACCGTCGCGACAAGAAGGCTATTGAGGAACCACCTCTCGATGGGGGTCGTCGCGTTGTTGAAGATCTTGGTGTAGTTGTCCAGTGTGAACGTCTTGGGTATCCACTCGATAGTTGCGGAAAACCACTGACTCTTCGGCTTGAGCGAGGTGGAAAGCATCCACACCAGGGGTAGCAAGAAGATGAGCGCCAGGATAGAGAGGATCACGTAGTTTATCACGTACCCTATGATCTTGTTGCGCCTGACGTTCCCCTCGAGGCGCACGGTTTCGCGTTTAGCCGCCGCGCTCGCCGCGCTCTCGCTCGGTTGAACTGAAGTTGTAGTAGCCATGAACGCCTCCTAATCAGCCTGGCGGAACAGTCTGAAGTTTACGACCGAGACAACGATCATGATCGCGGCCACGACGAAGGACATAGCGGCAGCCAGCCCTTGATCGGGAGCGGAGTTGGCGAAGCCTTCCTGGTAGATACGCATCATCACAGGCTCCGTGCCACCGCCACCGCCCGCCACGCGAGGGTCGCCTCGTGTCATGAGGAGTGGTTGTCCGAACAAGTTGAACGAGGCTATGATCGTCGTGATGATAATGAACACCATCACGGGCTGTAGCAGAGGGAGGGTAATACGGAAGAAGGCCTGAGCGCCCGTAGCACCGTCTATCTGCCCGGCTTCATACAGTTCACCCGGTATATCCTGAAGGGCAGCCAGGAGGATGATCATATTGAAGCCGATAGTCCACCAGACTGTGGCTATTACAATAGCCGCCCAGGCGGCAGGCAGGGTCGATAACCAGCGCGGCGTCCCCAGTCCTATCTGGTCGAGGTAGTGATTCATCAGGCCGCCCTGGCTCTGGAAGATCCACCACCACAGCAAGCTGATAACGGCCACCGACAGCACCCAGGGGGAGAAGTATACCGCTCGGAAGAAGTTACGGCCGGGCAGCTTGGTATTGAGTAGCACCGCCAACCCCAGCGGGATGACCACCAACAGCGGCACACTGTATAGCACGAACTGCACAGTGTTCCACATGGAGTTCCAGAAGACGTTGAACGTCAGGTCTCCCGGCGTGAAGAGCCGCACGTAGTTGTGAAACCCGACGAACTTGGTGGCCTCGGGGCGCAGATAGTCGTACTGCGTGAAGCTCATATAGAGGCCACGGAAGAAGGGGTAGCCGAGGAACACCGCGAAGAAGATAAGGTGGGGCAGGATAAAAAAGTAAGGCGTCCAGTTGAACTTCTTCCGCCCGATGGCACCCCCAACGACGGCTTCTCCCTCCCTTGCGATTGTCGCCATGTTGACCCCCTTGTCTATTCGTCTGCAATGAGAGATTGAGGGTCAGCACCGGGGATGGGTCAGACCCATCCCCGGTGCCGGTCCTTTACGACTCAGCGCGTGTTACGGGGTGCCCGAAGGAGCATCACCGAAGGTCTGCTTGTTCTCGGCGAGCTTCTGGTCTGCTTGCGCAGCAGCGTCGTCGAGGGCCTTCTTGATATCGGTCTCCTTGCCTGACATCACCGTACCGACTGCCGTATCGAGGTACTGGAAAGCGTCCGTGATACCTGGCACTACAGCCGGGAAGAAAGCTGCCTCAGCCGACTCGGCCAGCACGGCTTGCGGGAGGGCCTGGAACTCGGCGCTCTCGCGCACGTCGTTGTTGGCCGGGATCTGGCCCGCCTGGGCCCAGGTCACCGAGTTGTCCACCATGTACTTGATGAAGATGCCAGCGGCGGCGTCCTTGCACTCGTCGGCCCCAGCCTTATGCACAGGCAGGGTAAACTGGTGCGAACCGGCCCAGGTCGCAGGCGTGGTGCCGAGCTGAGGTACGGGCGCGGCCTCACCCTTGAACGACACACCCTCGCCCGTGACATTGGTGGTCTGCCAGATGCCGTTCCAGATCATGCCCGCGCCGCCTGCCTTGAAGGCTGCCAGTTCGGCGTCAACTTCGAGGTTCGGCTCGGACCACTTGGTCTGGGCTTCCTTCAACCACGTAAGGGCCTGCACGCCGGCGTCGCTGTTCCACGTCGCCTTGGTGCCGTCCTCGTTGAACCAGCTGCCGCCGTTTTGATACAGCAGCATCGAGAAGATCTGCTGGATCGGGAAGCCAGCGGTTACCATGAAGCCCTTCTGGCCCTTGTCGGTTACAGCCTGAGCGGCTGCTTCGAACTCTTCACGGTTGGTGGGCGGCTCGTTTATGCCGGCTGCCGTGAGCAGGTCCGCGTTGTAGAACATGGTCATGGGGTGAATGTCCAGCGGGATGCTGTAACGCTTGCCCGCTACCTCGCCCATAGCCCATACGGCCTCAGGATAGTCGCCTTCGCTCAGGCCGGTCGCCGCGACGACCTCGTCTATCGGGCGCAGCACGTTGCGGAATGCCCATGTCGCCACCTGGTCAGCGTGGATGATAGCCACGTCGGGCAGGGTGTCCGAAGCCGCAGCGGTCTGGATCTGCGTGTAGTAGTCGGCCTGGGTCGTCATCGTAACCTTGATGTTCTCGTTTTCGCCGTTGAACGCCTCTACCATCTGGCCCATGAAGGGGCCGTCCGGCCCGGTGAAGGGGTTCCAGTAGGAGAGTTCTACGTTCGTGCAACCCTCGGGCAACGCCATGTCGCCGCCACCTGCGGGAGTGGTAGCCTGGCCTGCGGGAGTTGCGGCCATGGTCTCCTGTCCAACGGGTGCGGTAGTCTCCGTAGCGCCAGCCGGGGCCGTGGTAGGCTGGTCGCCGCCGGTCTGGCCGACGGTCGCCGTTGAAGCGCCACCGCCGGTGTCACCGCAGGCTGCCAGCATCGTACACAGGATACTGGTTACTGCCAGCACGCTGAGATTTTTTCTTGCCTTAGACCACATTGTCATTTCCTCCTTGGTTAGTCCGTTACAAATTTCAAGAGAACCCAAGTATTGCCATGTTTGAGAGTGCGCCTCCTTTCCTGCTCGTAGAGCAAAGTTAGTGGTGATGGTTGTTGTTGTTCTGGCGTGTATCCCTTTTGTGCTCGATGCGCAGGGTCACGTCCTGTGGGTAATTGCCAAAAGTTGCGCCGAAAAGGTTGATGCCACCCATGTGGTCGGCATCGGGCTTGACCCCGACCCGCACCGTGATCACCGGCCGCTTTTCGACTGAGAGGTCGCGTAACGTCACCCTCGATAGCAGGTGCCCGTCCACGAACGAACCTTCATGGTTGACCAGCCACCGCTTGAGCACGCCGAACTGCGAGTCCTTGCTGTCCCACCACTCCGGGGTGAGGCGTCCGCGCTCGCCACCGAAGTCGCTGGGGCAGGTCCAGGTGCCCAATTCCACGCCGTTGATCCACAGCGTTATGTCCGAGGGCCAGTTGTCGTTGTGCAACGGGGCCTCCGAACAGATCTCCATACTGACAAGCACGCTGGTAAGGGCCGAGCCTTTCTGGAGCCGGTTTGGAAACGTGTACTCCAGGTAGCCGCAGCGAAACCAGACAAGCCCGGCATGTATGCGGTCGGGTTCGTAGAAGCTAGGCGGGTCGTCCAGGTAGCCTATGAGGCCCGCGGGAGAAGCCAGACCGCACGTAGGTGTAACCTCAAACGAAGTGTAAGCGCCGACCGGCATCGAGACTTCGGTGCTGTTGCTGGGCGTGTCGGGCAGATAAGGTAACTGTAATGTGAGGTTATCGTAAGTTCGGGCGCAGACCTTTTGCAGGCCGTGGCTTGCGGGTTGCAACTCGGACCGCACGAAACCGGCGTCTTCCAACACCTTGATTTGAGCAGCCGCGGTAGAGGGGGGCAGGTGTAGTGCCTCGGCTACTTCGTTGACGGTACGCCCCTCGTCGGAGAGCATCTGGAGGATTCGCAGGCGCGGCACAGAAGCCAACGCCTTGAGCATGGCAACGATCGTCTCATCGGGGGCTCCGGCCTCCAGGTGTAGGCTCTTGCCGTGCGTCATTGCACAATCCCTTGCTGCTACGGAGAACGACCTTGACGAACCGAGATCGACGCAAAAGACTCTGGATCGATGCCGCAAAGTATACGTCAATTCCGGTAGGCTGTCAATAGTTCCTGTGGAACGGTTGGGAAGCCATGGGACCAACCTCAATTACCTGCAAGTAGCATGCCATCTTTGCTGCTTCCGGCCTCATCTTGGCTTAGACCACGCGTAGTTATAGTGAACTTAAGTCCGAACTGTGGTGGTGTTGGTCCTTGGCTACCAGCGGGCCGTGTCTTGTCTCCGTTCCTATGGGCCTCCCATGTGGCCTCTTTGTCCAAC
>JALZHG010000107.1 GCA_030914045.1 Chloroflexota bacterium
GCCACGTACCCCTGCCGTATGCCAGCCTCTACTCGGCCACCAAGGGAGGCCTCTCGGCGTTCGGAGAGGCGTTGCGCTACGAACTCAGGCCTTTGGGCGTGCGCCTCCTGCTGGTCTACCCGCCCGGCACCGACACCGATATGGTGCGCGGCATGGCGCAGGCGGCGGGCGTCAGTGGCTTCCCCCTTGCAAGCGCGGAAAGGGTGGGCGAGAGCATTGTCACGTCACTGGCGAAAGGCAGGCAGGAGGTGAGTATGGGCCTGGAGGCTCGGCTGATGCCCCTGCTGTACCGCATCTCGCCCCGCCTGGTTCGCACTCTCTACCGCAGCCAACGCGCCATATTCGAGCGCATGATGGGCGGCTAGTGCGGCTCAAGTCCAGGTGCTGGCAAGGAATTGGCTCTGTAGCCGAAACGTGGAAGGGAGATTGCTCCTCTGAATCAGGACCAGAGTTCCCCCTGTCATCCTGAGTGCAGCGAAGGATCAGGTGGGGAAGCGAGAGTCCTCAACGTACTGGATGCTGTTGGCAAGGGGAACAGTGGTGCTCTAGTAGTGGGAGTCAAGAACAGGCTGCTGATCCTTCGCTGCGCTCAGAGGGTGTCTAATAAAGGTGAGGGGTGGATTTAGGCACAAGAACAAGGTCATACAGGTTGGTAGGAGGGCAGGAGAGAGCACCCGTTGTGTCTATAGAGCCTATTTCAGCGGCCTTAACTCTCATCATACCCTTCTCCCTCCCTCTTCCCTTCCAACCTCTACCCCTTATTAGACACCCTCTCAGGATGACATGGGCACGGCTCTGGGTGCTGGTGTCTGGCTTTGGCTTAATCCTCTATTGACATTCACCCGTATGCTTTGTCACAATTAGCAATAGCCCTTGCTTGTACGCGTGTTTGCATCCGTCCTGTTTCTAGAAAGTACCCCTAATGCCTCGTCGCCGGTTTGTTAGCCTCTGGCTCATGTTCGCCTTGCTCTTGCCCTTAGTAGCGGCAGAGTTCCCCATGTCCGCCCATGTTGCGGCCTCCACACCCTCTTTCGCGCTGTCGCAGTTCGAGCGAGTGTGGTCGCGCACCGACCGGCCCGTCGCTCAGGGGGCCGTGTCGCGCTCGTGGCTATGGGGGCCGCAGCCGGGGGAGGTGCGAACCGAGCCGTTCGACGGTGCCCTCGGTGGCACCCGCACCGTGCAGTACTTCGACAAGGCCCGCATGGAGGCCAACCCCGCCGTCACCGACCCCGCCGATCCCTGGTCCACTACCACGGGCCTGCTCGTGGTGGAGTTGGTGAGCGGCCGCGTGCAGGTGGGTCCCAATAGCTACGAGACGCGCACCCCCGCCGCCGTGCCGGTGGCCGGTGATGCTGTTGCTCAGGCCAGTGACGACACGCCCCTCTATAGCTCCTTCCGCCAGGTAGCTTCCCTGCCGGGCATGCCGGACCGTCGCGTGCCTTCTTCAGTTGGCTCCTCCGTGCTTGCCACCATCAACAAGACCGGCGTCGTGGGGGCTTTGCAGAGCAGCGAGGTACGCTACACCGCCTACGCGCAGGAGACCGGCCATAACATCCCCGACGTGTTCGAGCGCTTCATGCAAACTCGGGGCCTGGTGAGCGAGGATGGCACCTTGCGAGAGGGTGCGCTGTTCGACCCTGTGTACGTGCTCGGCTACCCTATCACCGAGGCCTACTGGGCCACCGTTGCCATAGACGGCGTGCCCACGCGCGTGCTGTTGCAGCTTTACCAGAGGCGGGCGCTGACCTACATACCCAGCTTTGCCCCGGAGTGGCAGGTGCAGATGGGCAACGTGGGACAGCATTACTACACCTGGCGCTACACCACCCCCGCCGCGCCCACAGCCACGCCCAATCCCACCGCCGCGCCGCGTCCCGGCGCGAACGACACCTTCCTGCACATCGAGGGCAGCAAGTTCTACTACCGTGGCGAGCCGGTGCGCCTCAAGGGCACCAACTACTGGCGTAGCGACCGGGCGGGCGTGAATACCTGGGCCGAGTGGGACGGCTCGAAGGTATGGCAGGAGCTACAAAAGGCCCGCGAACTAGGCATGAACACGGTCCGCATCGGGATACCCTACGACACGCCGATGGGCATGGACGTGGTGTGGGGTGAGGGTTGCGACCGCCGCCCCGATAAGTGCTCCGAGGTGCGGGGCGACCTGGTCAACCTCATGACCCAGTTCCTGCAATTGGCCGCCGAGCACGGCATGAAGGTGATGTTCGTCCCGTTCGATTGGAGCGATAGCTTCCCCGAGGTCGGCACCACCGAGTACCGCCGCCAGGTCAACTACCTGCGTGCCGTTGTCGGCCCCTTCGCCAACGACGACCGCGTGTTCGCCTGGGACCTGCACAACGAGCCGGAGAACTACAACAGTTGGAGGCTGCAAGGCCCCGCCCGCGTGGTCGCCTGGACCGAGGATATAGCGCGGGAGGTGCGGGCCATCGACAAAATGCACCCGCTAACGGTGGGCGTGGCGAGCTACGAGACGATGTGGCTCGACGCGGGCGGCAAGAAACTGCTCGATGTGGTGGACTTCGTCGGCTTCCACAGCTACGAGGCCGGCGGCCTGAGCGGGCAGATTGCCGAGACCAAGAGGCGCACCGGGAAGCCGATATTGCTGGGGGAGATGGGCTGGCCGAGCGGGCCGGGCAGGCTCTCCAGTCCACAGGCGCGCTACGACGAGGCGACCCAGCAGTTCCTCTACCAGGCGATGATTCGAGACGTGGCCGCCAACGACATAGCGGGACTGATACAATGGACCCTCTGGGACCAACCCCTCGGCAACCCTAACCATTACATCGAGCCGACAATACAGGCGTGGTTCGGCCTGGTGCGCCTGGACGGCACGTTCAAGCCGGCGGCGGGCGACTTCCGCGACAGCTACAAGGTGCCCCTGCTGCCCAGCACCACCAAAACGGACGTGCCGCTGACCCTGCCGGGCGGTGCGGTAGCCCCAAGACCCTAGCGTAAAAGGCACAGGAATCAAGCAGAAATCCCGCTCTGAGCGGGATTTCTGCTTACCTTGAAGGTATCTCATAAACCCTGATCCTGAGAAGAGCACATCAGCCCCACCCTGTCATTTCGAACGGAGTGAGAAATCTCGTCCTCCACCTGGATGTTACTGCTTTCTTGTGGTGCAAAGTGACTAAGAGGAAGGTGGTATTTGGGTGCTGAGGGACGAGATTTCTCACTTCGTTCGAAATGACAGGGACCTGCTCTGATGTGTATGAGATAACTTTTCTCAGAAGATATGTGCTAAGACCCTCTTGACATGTAAAAAAGCTCCTTTATAATAAAATTGATTTATACAATCACAGAAAGGAAGCTATGCAGGATGTCCTCTATATAGAGCAAGTGGAACAGGCCACCACACTCTTCAAGCCGATGCGAGTCGAGATATTGAAGCAGATGGGGGAGCCGCGCACGTGCTCCGAGCTAGCCGCCTACTTCGGGGAATCGCCTCAGAAGATCTACTACCACGTCAAGGCTATGGAAAAGGCGGGTCTAGTGGTGAAGACCGGCGAGCGGCGGGTGCGTGGCACCGTAGAAGGCTTTTACCAGGCAAAGGCCCGCTCGTACTGGCTGGCCCCAAGCCTGGTGAGCCAGGTGGGCGGCGAGCGGCTGGTGCGCGAGCAACTGAGCCTGGGCATGCTGCTCTCCCTGGCCGAAGGGATACAGGAAGATATCGGGCACCTGGCGCACGAGACCGCACGTGAGGTCCCCTCGCTCGGCCTGTCCGCCTACATCCACTTGCCCGTCGATGCGCGAGCAAAGTTTCTACAGGAGGTGCAAGAGATATTCCAGGACCTTGCCCGCAAGTATGGGCTGGTCTCGGGTGACACACCGGAACAAGCACAGGGCGATCCCGGCAACACGTTTCGCCTGGTGCTGGCCTGCTATCCGAAAGATGAGCCTACGCTTCCTTGATGCGCAGAGCGTGACACTCAACAGGAGATACCAAGTTGGATAACTTACTACATATACAGGTGGAGCTAGACGCGCCACTCGAAGCCGTCCTGGGAGCGTTAGTAGACCCCTCTCAGCTTTCGATGTGGTTCGCGGAGCACGCTTACGTTTCACCACACGAAGACTGGTACGACTTCTGGGGCCGCTTCACACCGGATGCCCCCGACCGGGAGCAGGGCAGGCACCCCATTATTAACCTGGTGCCATACCGAAGCCTGAGCTACGGGTGGAAAGTTCGCGGCGCGGACAGCACAGTCGAGATGCTTGTGGAGCCACGCGATAACCGGACGCTCCTGGTCGTTCGGCACAACGGCGGGGAAGGGGCCGAAGGTGCGGGCATCTACGGGCTGGAAGACTGGTGGTTCCTGAGCCTGGAGAACCTGCGGCGGCACCTAGCCGGCAAACGCGACTATGTCCGCTACGACTTTTCTGCGCAGCCCGACACAGCCGATATCCGGCATACAATAGAGATCGATGAGCCACCGGAGAAGGTATTCGAGGCGTTGATCGAGCCAAAGGAGATAGAACGCTGGATAGCCAGCAAAGCCACGGTCGAGCCGCACGTTGGCGGGCGTTACGAGCTTGGCTGGGGAGAAGGGGCTGGCGCGGTCAAGATAGTCGAGCTTGAACCTGGGCGCAAGCTGTCGTATTCGTGGCCGGAGCCGAGAGTAAGCGAGGACGCACCTCCTGCCAACGAGACCATAGTTACGTGGGAGCTTGAAGGCTCAGGCGGCAAGACTCGCCTGACGTTGGTGCATAGCGGCTTCACCCCCGGCGAGAATATCGACCACCTCCGCCCAGGCTGGCTCAACTTCCTCAGCTGGGTCAAGTCAATGTCGGAATTCGGCCCCAACTGGCAAACGCCGTTGAAGCTCCTCCCCGAGGCCATGGCTAGCTACTATCCCGCTACGATAGGTGCGCGCCAGGCCGAGATTTACGTGCCGGTGGGGTGAAGACGGACGATGAACGATGTACAAGTGGTTAGTGGTTAGTGGTTAGATAGCATCCAACAATCCTAATCTTTGCGCGTCCTTAGCGTTCTTTGCGTCTTTGCGTTTTCGTCTCCCATCGTCTATCGTCCATCGTCCATCGTCTGAAGGGTATACACCGTAATCTCTGGGCGGGCCAAAAAGCGCACCGGCAGGCGCACCATGCCTAGACCCCGGTTCACGTACAGGTGCATCTCGTCCACCATGTAATGACCTCGCCAGTACTTGCGGCCCAGCACCGGCAGCGCGGGCGAGCCTATACCTGGGATGACCACCTGCCCGCCGTGCGCGTGCCCTGAGATTTGCAGGTCGAAGCGGCGCGTCCTGGCCGCTACGTCCGCGAAGTCGGGTTCGTGGGCCAGGAGGATGGCGGCACCGTCTCGCGGCAACTCCTTCAGCACCAGGTCTAGGCGGTTGTTGCCTTCGCGCACCGAGTCGATGCCCGCCACGTGCAGGCGCTCGCCGCCACGCTCTATTGTGTGCACCTTGTTGTTCAGGTCGATCAGCCCGCTGGCCGCGATCACCTGCCGCATCAGGTCCGGCCCCTTACCGCCCCAGTAATCGTGGTTGCCCAGTATGGCGACCACGCCGTCCTTCGACATGAGGCTGCTCATGGCGGGTATGATGTCCTTGGGCGCTCCCCTGTAGACGCGGGTGACGAAGTCGCCGGTCATAGCAACCAGGTCCGGCTCCTGCCCGTTCACAAGGTCCACCACGCGGCCCAACCGCGCGTCGGGCATGAACTTACCGGCGTGCAGATCGCTTATCTGCACCAGCTTGTACCCGTGGAAGGCCCTGGGCAGGTGCGGCAGGGTGAGGCGCACGTCCTTTACCTCGATCCAGTCAGGTTCCACCCACACCGCATAACCCAGGGTCACCGCGCCTGCCAACCCGCCCAACGCCATCAACGCCCCTGACCATGTAGCGGCCGCGGCCCGGCGCTGCTCTCTCCTGTAACGCGACATTATGAACTCTCCCCCGAACATAAGTGGGCTGTCATGGATATTACCTATGCAACACTCAGGCCACGGGGCGGACGATAGACGATAGACGATGGACGATAGACGATGGACGATGGACGATGGGGAAGTTGTGAGTTTTGAATTTTGAGTTTTGAGTCGACGACTAGTACAAACCATCATCCTTAACCTTGGCGTCCTCTACGTCTTTGCGTTTCCGTCTCCTACCATCGTCCATCGTCCATCGTCCATCGTCCATCAACAACAATCATGCATATGCATCAGGCATTCTACTCCGTTTGTACGATATGCTAGATGCTTGTAGTTGGATAAGATTATGTTACCAACATGGGTAGGTTCCTTACTGCACGCAGGCCATGAATACCAGGCATTTTAGCAACAACAGTATAGTGGGTGGGGTGGTGCTTATCCTGCTCGGGGCGGTCTTACTGGGCGGCACGCTCAACCCGTTCGGGCTGGGCTGGAGCAGTCTCTGGCCGCTCTTTTTGGCGGTGCCCGGCACGGGGTTGCTGGCGCTGGCGTTCAGCATGAGCAAGGAGCGGCGCGCGGTCATAGTCATGCCAGGGGTGAGCCTGCTGCTGCTCTCGATCTTCTTCTTCGCCTTCACGCTCGACAAGGCTGAGTGGAGCGCACAGGCCACGCTCTGGCCCCTCTACGTAATGATCCCCGGCCTGGCGGCGCTGGTGGCTTACCTGGCGTCTGACATGGAGCAGCCTGCCTACCTCATGGTGGGGGCTGTCATCTCCACGGTAGCAGGGGCGCTGCTTGTAGGCACCGTGACAGGCTCGCTGTACCAGTTGTCCGAGCGACTGCTAATGCTCCACTGATACCGATAGCGCATCTCTGGCAATGAATACGGGCCTACTACGGATTTACCACCCATAGTAGGCCTTTGCCTTGCCATGTAACTAGATACTCGTGCTAGGCCGCTACAGCCTCAATATTAACTACCTTGTATTGCAGATAGGCGGCGCTTCCCACTTACGCGCCCAGTCCCACAGCAGCTTGCGCTCCACGTACAGGATGAACAGCGTCCGCAACTCCCTCGACAGCCCCTCCGGCACGAACGCCGACACGTACAGCCTCGACGCGTACTCCGGCTCGTCGCCATAAATCTCGTGGAAGGCAAGGCCGCCGCTGTGCCCCGGCTTGCCCTCGAAAGCCGCCCGCTGGAACTGCTGCCAGCGGTGCATGAGCGAATTGTCGGTCATTTCGCCGATGTACACCAGGTCGCGGGAGAGTGGGTCGGCGGCGCGAGGAGGCACGTCATCGAACAGCGCGAGCAGGTAGACGCCCGGAAGATGGGCGTTCTTCACCAGGTTGCGGTCGGGCCAGGCGGTCCAGGGGGTGAAGGTGATTGGAGGCTCTTTTATCACTGGTTATCTCTGCTGCCCGATCTATACCTAGGGCCGCAACTCCTCCAGTTTCCTCACCAGCACTTCGCGGGCCTCATTGATGTCAATCTTGATCCTGTCTTTGGCTCTATCCCGCAAGTCACGAAGCAGCACCAGCAACGCCTGCCGCTTGCCATCCAGGTAATCGGCTACCGCCTGCGGGTTGTTCGCGATAACCTCGTCCACCAGCCTCTCCAGTTCCGAAACGGCGGCAGTTGGCTCCGGCGCTACGGGCGTGTCTGTAGGTGGCACGGGCGTGGGTGGCGGTGGAGGTACCGGTGTATCTGTGGGTAGAGGCGGAGGTACAGGCGTGTCGGCAGGGGGTGGCAACGGCGTATCGGTAGGCACTGGCGGTGGAGGGGGCAGTAGCGGCGTATCAGTTGGTAATGCAGGTACGGGTGTATCGGTGGGAGGTGGCACCGGCGTCTCAGTAGGGGGTACTTCAGTAGGCATGGGTGTATCGCTGGGCACTGCCGCCAATATCGTGGGCGTAGAGGTAGAGGTAGCGGAGGCAAGAGGTACTATCTGCACAAGAGCAGTAGGTGAGAAAGCAGGCGCGAGCGATACGTTGTCTGCCGTGGGGCCGGACGCAGGTGGTATATTCTCTCCTGCTTGAGGCGAAAGGCCGCCCCGTATGGCTAAAAATCCGACCAACGCTATGCCCACAAGCGAAAGGACGGCAGCGATAGCCAGCCACGGCGTGCGTTTCCTTGCAGGTACGTTCAACGTCCCTACCCCGGTCGCGTCACGCGCCACATAGGGCACAGCCACCCGGACCGGCGGCACACCAGGCGGCGACGTGGCCGTGCTTGTGGCCTGCAAGGTGGCTTGCGCTCCCGCAGGTGGCATAGCACCAACACCGGCACCGCTCGCGGGACCTGCCACCAGTGGCACTACGCTCGCAGCGGAAGCACTCGCCCCCACCGCCTGGTTCCCATCCGCCTGCACGGGTCTGCCATGGGTCACCTGCTGCGTGGGCTGGTTGTTGACCTCGTTCACCCTCTCCAGGTCCAGCGACAGCGCCTCAGCCGAGGGGTACCGGCCATTGGGGTCTTTGTCCAGGCAGCGCATCACCACCCTCTCCAGCGAGGGCGGCACATCAGACACCAACTCGTGCAGAGGGCGAGGCTGCTCCCACACCTGCTTGTAAGCTATCGTGGTGGGGTTGTCGCCGGTAAAAGGCGGCGTGCCCGACAGCATCTCGTACATCACGCAGCCCAGCGCGTAGATATCCGAAGTGGGACCCACCTGCATGCCCGTCGCCTGCTCAGGTGAAAGGTACGCGGCGGTGCCGAACGTCATACCCGACTGCGTGAGCGTAGCGCCTGCCAGGGCCTTCACTATGCCAAAATCGGTCAGCCGGGCGTTCCCCTGCCCATCTATCAAGATGTTCTGCGGCTTCACATCCCTATGTATCAGCCCGCTGCGGTGGGCCACCGCCAACGCGGCTGACACCTGCCTCGACAGCGCCACTACCTCGCCCGGCAGCAGCCTCCCACGCTTCCATAGCACCGACTTGAGGTCCGGCCCCTCGACGTACTGCATGGCGATAAAGAGCGTGCCGTCCGGCCCCTCCCCTACGTCGTAAATATCGACAATGTTGGGGTGCGCCAGCCCCGCACCAGCCTTAGCCTCGATTTCAAACCGCCTGCGCCATGTAGGGTCGCTTACGAACTGCGGGCGCAGCAACTTGAGCGCGACCACCCGGCCCAGCCGCTCGTCACGCGCGCGAAATACCTCGGCAGACCCTCCATCCCCAATCTTTTCGAGCAGCAGGTAACGCCCCGCCAGCACATTGCCGGTGGAGGTGTGCGGCGCGAAGGCGGCAGGGTCGGGGTTGAAGGGGAAGGTGCTCATAGGGTGAGGGGCGCGGGTAGGGCGAATACGCCTCGCAACCTTTATAACGCGCAGGGGGTGGAGTTGTCACGGGGCAAGCAAGTCTATAGCTGGATAACAACAATGCCGCCCCAAGCAGGGCGACATTGTTGTTAGGACTGTGATTTGTCCGGTTCGGAGCCGGAGATTCCGAAAGTTTCCGTCAGCTTGCGCAGGGCCGTGCGCGGGTGGCCGCTTTCCAGTGCTGCCTTGATACGAGCGGCGCACTCTTCGGGAGTCAGTATTGATGTATCAAGCTCAAGGTCATAAGTGTCGTGGGTATGCACATGTTCGAGAAAGATAGCCGCGCCGCCTGGTGACCGGTCACCCCTGTCCAGTTCTCTCTGCCTGGCTATATCTACAGGGACATGTACCCCAACAAACAGCACCGGCAAGTCCTTCAGTGCGACCACTGCTGACCTGAGCACCTCCGGATCGTAAATCATATCATCCACGATTACGTTGTTGCCCGCCAAGGCCACGGCTGCAATCGCCTGGTACATCCCGGCCAACAGCCGCTTACCGACAGGTCCGATCCTGGGAAGTTCCACCAGTGTCCCATCGCGATACACCTCCAACCAGCCATCAACCTCCGCAGGGCGCTCCCCGTCCGCTTCCACACAGACGAACAAGCCAATCGGCGCGCCTCCACAGAAATGGTCCATTCCGGTGCGCAGCATGGGAGTAGGCATAATGTTCTGGAGCGCCCTGGAGATGCTGGTCTTACCCGCGCTCGAAGTGCCATTGAGAAAAACGATGTTGCCCGGCTCTGCCATACACACCTCCCCACTGGATCATACCTAAAATCCTATTAAACGACAAAGCTGCACCTCCAATAAAAGAGTGCAGCTTTGTTATATATGCTTTACTTCAACCACCATGTGACTGAAGTTAAAGCCTCGATATGGAGCGGGAGACGAGTCTCGAACTCGCAACCTCAACCTTGGAAGGGTCGCGCTCTGCCAATTGAGCTACTCCCGCCTACGTACCCTGCAATTATATCCGTAGTCGCCTCGACCCGCAAGTCTGCCGGAACGTATAAGCCCTGAGAATTGCAGCGAAAAGTAAAGTTTCCTCTTAAGGAAAACCCATGGAAACTTCACTTTTCGAGCCTCCTACAACCCATAAACTCACCCCGCCCGCGACCAACCGGCGCGCCCCCACCTTGACACCCCTCCCCGCAATCTGGTAATATATGAGGCACGTATCTGTGCGTCCCTGGCGCATTCGTCTAGAGGCCTAGGACACCTCCCTCTCAAGGAGGAGACCAGGGGTTCGAATCCCCTATGCGCTACCGCGAGGTATACAACTTATACACTGGCAAGCGAAGTACCCCCTGAGGGGTATTTTGTTTTTTGGGTGCATGTCAAACTAACTTCAGTTATCCAAGTTGCCACCTGACACTATTTATTAACTCATCAAATTGCTGCTTGGCCTCAAGGAAGTGATTCAGAGAACCGTCGAAGAGTCCGGTCGTTAGTAGAGGCCAATTATTGCCTAGCGATTGGGCCTCTGCGGTGAGTGCAATCATGCGCTGGCCGTTGAATTGGGCGTGGTCACTCCACAAGAATCGCCCGACGGGTCCCCAAGGGTTGCGGTCAGCTTTCCTGCGCAGGTCGGCATGCACTAGCCCCAGCAGATACTCGAACTTGTCGAAGGCCTGGTCATAATCGGCATCATCCGGGATAAGTTTCCTGAGCGGATCCCTGAGAATCCGGTGCAAGTGGTCGTTCAGGGGTGTGTAGCGCCCAGCCATCTTCAATACCTCGTTCGCCTGTTCTTTCTCCATCATGTTGGTCGGGAACAAAGCTAAGACGGCTGGTTGCGCAACAGGGTTGGTTGGCTCCCGAACTAGAGGCTGCGTTAGTAAGGAGGCAAACGTTTCGTACCGGCTGTTTGCAATGGCCGAGATGCCCCCTGCATAGAGGAGAAGCAAAGCCGGGTATCTACTCAGCCGATACCAAGCGACCACTGCAGGACTTAATTTTGATGGGTTTGCGACACGCTGTAGTGCTTTGTTCCATATTGGTATCTGCGCTGGAGTGGCCCAGTATCCTCCCACAGACATTATCTCCTGCATTGTCGTGGATAGCTGTTCGTAATGGGTGAGGCGCTCGGCTATGTTCTCGGGGGTAGCAGGTGGGGCAATAAGTGAAAAGTGTTCCTCAGAGAGGGCGACGTATAGATCCTCGGCTTGGCTACTCACTAATTCGTGCAGCGAAATAGAATACTGCTCCCCCGACATATAAGTCTTAAGCCTGTCGATCACCCCGATCTGTTCGCTAGTCGATTGCCTTGATTGCTTCTCTTCACTATCAAGCTTTGCGAAAATATCGCGGAGCCTCCGCTCAAACTCCTTCGACAACTGCTTGCGCTGTACGCTACGCTCCGAGCTACTCTCTCCCGTACTGAGTGGAGTGGGGCTGACCTTGGCCGCATACGTTATTGCTCGCTTTGTGCGAAGGTCAAAAGGGAGAGCTTCGGGAGGTCCGAAGGTGGTGTTCATAACGAGGAGAACACGATCCCACCCGAGCGCGTGGATAGCATACCCGAGTTCGACGAGCACATTTGGATTTGGTGTCGGTCTGGCGGGAAGTGTTCCGTCACCTTGCCAATTGATGATGGAAACGTCGGCAACGAAAACGTCGGCTCGCTCAATCTTGCTGAATATCGTATTGGCTATGTCAGGAGCGCCAGGTACGCCGCGCGTATCGCGGTCAACCACCGCCTCTACTTCAATAGTATCGTCACTCTGTAAAGCTTTAGCTGCGTTTTCCAGTGCAGTTTCGATAAAGCTCCAGTTGGTAGCGTTCGGCAGGTCCTTTTCCCACGAGTAGAATACTGTCCTCTTCATGCTTGTCCCGCCCTCCGATTCGCCAGCCTAATAGCTCTCGGGTCCGACCTCTCATGCTTGCTGATAGGTTCTATACATTAGCCCTTTTGTTCTATTTTATCATATATACTTCTGTACTCTTCCTAGTGCTCATATACTACCTACGACACCTTAGAAATCCGATTATAATGTCAGCTACAGAATACAAAGTACCAGAACCGGAGCACACCATGCAAAAGGTCTCGTTTGGACGCCGCTTGCAGTACGGGTTTGACAGCGTCATGGCCCGGGGCACCCCCGCGCTGATTGGGCTGCTGGCCGCCATTACCCTCGCCCTCGTCGGCATAGTCGCCATCTTTCTCTACTTCTCGGGGGCCGCCACCAACGAGGATGGCACGCCCATGACCATCATAGAGATACTGCGGGCGGGCACCAACCAGGCATTCAACACGGGCGACGTATGGAACCAGGGGGGCCCCTGGCTCTTCGTGCTCTCGATGGTGATCGTGAGCCTCGGCGGCATGTTCATACTGAGCGCCCTCATCGGCATCCTCACCACCGCTATGGACGGGCGCATCAACGAGCTGCGCAAAGGCCGCTCCATCGTGCTCGAGAAGGGGCACACCATCGTGCTCGGCTGGTCTCCGCAGGTCTTCCCCGTGCTGCAAGAGCTAGCTATAGCCAACTCCAGCACCCGGCGGCCCTGCGTGGCGGTGCTGGCCGAGAAGGACAAGGTCGAGATGGAGGACGAGGTCAACGACAAGGTGCCGGACCTGGGCAACATGAAGGTCGTGTGCCGCACCGGCAATCCTATCGACCTCGTGGACCTCAACATCGTCAACCCGCAGGCCTCCCGCTCCATCGTCGTGCTCGCCCCCGAGAACGAAGACCCCGACTCGGAGGTAATCAAGAGCGTGCTCGCTATCACCAAGAACCCCAAACGCCGCGCCGAGCCGTACCACATAGTCGCCCAGATACGCGACGCCCGCAACATGGAAGCGGCCCGGCTGGTGGGCGGCGGCGAGACCCAGTTCATCGACGTAGGCGACGCCGTGGCCCGCCTTATCGCGCAGACCTGCCGCCAGGTGGGCCTCTCCACCGTCTACACCGACCTGCTCAGCTTTGAGGGCGACGAGATTTACGTCAAAGAGGAGCCTGCGCTGGTAGGCAGGAGCTTTGGCGAGGCGCTGTCCGCCTACGAGAAATGCACTGTGCTCGGCCTATTGCGCGGCGAACAGGTCAGGCTCAACCCGCCGATGGACACCCGCATCAACCCCGGCGACCAGGTCATCGCCATAGCCGAGGACGACAACACCCTCACCCTCTCCGCCGAGCGGGGCATGGACCTCGATACCGGCGCGCTGAGGGACATAGTCACGCACGAGCCTGTGCCGGAGCGCACCCTTATCCTGGGCTGGAACTGGCGAGGCACCAGGATTATCTGCGAGCTTGACAACTACGTGGCCCCCGGCTCGCTGGTCACGATACTCTGCAACGTGCCCTCGGCCAGGGAAGAGGTAAACGCCTACTGCGAGCGGGTCCAAAACCAGCGCATAGAAGTCTACCTGGGTGACGCCACGAACCGCGAGCGACTGAACGCCCTCAAGGTGGAGACTTACGACCACGTGATCGTGCTCGCCTACAGCGATACGCTGGACCCGCAACGTGCCGACGCCCGCACGCTTATCACCCTGTTGCACCTGCGCGACATACGCGAGAAGAGCGGCAAGGAGTTCTCCATCGTCAGCGAGATGCAGGACATCCGCAACAAAGACCTCGCGCAGGTGGCCCGCGCCGACGACCTGATTGTTAGCGACCGCCTCATCAGTCTCATGACGGCGCAAATCTGCGAGAACCGCCACCTCAAGGACGTGTTCGCCGACATCTTCAACGCGGGCGGCAACGAAATCTACATCAAGCCCGCCAGCGAATACGTGCGCCCCGGCACCACGGTGGACTTCTACGCGGTAGTCGAGGCGGCCCGGCGGCTCGGGCAGGTGGCTATGGGCTACAGGCTGCACGCCGACAGTGACAACCCCGACAAGAACTACGGCATCGTCCTCAACCCTCACAAGAAAGAACCCGTTCGCTTAGGCATGCAGGATAAGGTGATAGTGCTGGCCGAAAGTTAGAGCGGCGGTTGTAGACTAGCAAGACCCCCTCAGAAGGCACTTCTCCTTTCACGTGAACTCATATACATGGGAGGTTCTATGGGAAAAGTATTTTTGGATATGAGTATGTCTCTGGATGGTTTCATCGCTGGGCCAAAAGATGACGACAATCCTGACCGCGAACTGGAGGCTCTTGAGAGCCTGCACGACTGGATGTTCAGCGGAAAGACCGAGCGCGAGGCTGAGGAGTGGCAGGAGGCATATTTCACGACCATAGGAGCCATCATAATGGGTCGACGAACATTCGACCTCGGAGTGGGGCCGTGGGGGGATAATCCCACCTTTCACGCCACGTGCTTTGTGCTTACTAAAGATGCTCGAGATAAGCTCGTCAAGCAAGGTGGAACGACTTATACTTTCGTCACAGACGGTATTGAAAGCGCACTTGAAAAAGCACAGACAGCCGCAGGCAACAAGGACATCAGGGTACTGGGTGGCGCGAATGCCGCACAACAGTACCTAAAGGCGGGTCTTCTTGACGAAATACAGATTTACCTCGTGCCCGTACTCCTCGGTGAAGGTATCCGATTGTTCGAGCATCTCGGCAGCGAGTTTGTCGAGCTGGAAAGAACCCAGGTGATAGAGGCCCCTGGCGTAACGCAACTGACATTCCGCGTGGTGAAGTAAAATGCATATCCACGCCTCGACACTGGTTCCACTATTTTCAAAAGTAAGGCGAGGGATCTCACTCGGCCCCAAATCGGCCCACCCAAACGCGTCAGGAAGAACGTCAATCGGGCAGCGTAAACAAGTCCTCATGTAAGCTACGGACGTTCGGAGACTTCCTGACTAGCTAGTGAATTCATTTACCGAACGTCTGATGGTGATCAGTAGCATTCATGGTCATACTCTAGATCGCTCCTGGAGGATGATCAGCGCCTGAGATTTAGTAGACTACGTCTTGTAATCAGCGGCTTTTACGCTTACAATAAAAGCCTTACAAGCAGCAATCCGGCCTATCTACTGGGCTGGTTTTCGCTGCGCAAACGCCACCTTCACGCGCACCACAATCTTTGTGCCGCACGGGCCGGGGCGCATCGAGCGAGGGCATTCCATTATCACGTTCTATACACCGCCTGGGGAGGCATCATGAGAAAGGTCACATACGGGCAACGGCTGCGCTACGGTTTCGACAACCTTATGTCGAAGGGCGCTATCGCCATGATAGGCATGCTGGCGCTGCTGTCGTTACTTGCAATACTTATTTTTACCCTGCTTACCCTTCTGCCGATTTTCGGCCCTGAAGAGGATACGCCCAACGGGTTTGTAGAGTCGTTTTGGCGCGCGCTTCTGCGCACCCTGGACCCCGGCACTATGGGTGGAGACCAGGGAGGCTGGCCCTTCCTGCTCTCCATGCTGGGCGTGACTATTGTGGGCCTCTTCATAGTCAGCACCCTCATAGGCGTGCTGTCATCCGGCATCGACGCTAAGCTGGACGAACTGCGCAAGGGCCGCTCCTACGTCATCGAGAGCAACCACACCCTCATCCTCGGCTGGTCCGACCAGGTGTTCACCATCCTGTCGGAGCTTGCAATCGCCAACGCCAACCAGAAGAACCCCCGCGTGGTAATCCTGGCCGACCGGGATAAGGTCGAGATGGAGACCGAGATACGAGAAAAGGTGCCCAACCTGGGCAAGATGCGCGTCATCTGCCGCAACGGCAACCCGATTGACCTGGACCATCTCGAAATCGTCAATCCGCAGGGCGCGAAGTCCATCATCGTGCTCGCCCCCGACGGCGACGACCCCGACTCGCAGGTGATAAAGACGGTGCTTGCCATCACCAACAACCCTAACCGCCGTCCCGTCACCGAGCCGTACCACATCGTGGCCGAGATACACAACCCCAAGAACTTGCAGGCCGCCCAACTGGTGGGGGGCACCGAGGCCCAGATAATAGACGTGGGCGACACCATCTCTCGCCTCGTCGTGCAGACCTGCCGCCAGTCGGGCCTCTCGGTAGTATACACGGAGCTGCTCGACTTCGATGGCGATGAGATATATACCGTGGAGGAGCCTGCCCTGGTAGGCAAAACGTTCGGTGAGGCGCTGCTAGCCTATCGAAAGTCGGCGCTCATCGGCGTGCGGCGAGCAGGCGTGGTGCAACTCAACCCCCCGATGGAGACCGTCATCGCGCCCGGCGACAGCATGATTGTCGTCACGGAAGACGACGATACGGCTAAGATATCGCAGGGCGTGGACTACCAGATAGACGAGGCAGCCATCCGCGTGGGCACGGTATCGGAGCCAAAGCCTGAGAATATCCTCATCCTCGGCTGGAACCGCCGGGGTCTGCCCATCGTCTCGGAGCTTGACCATTACGTGATGCCCGGCTCCACCGTGGCGGTTGTCGCTGACACGCCCGACTGCGTCGAGGAAGTCTCCCGCCGGGCGGCCACCATGACCAGTATCACCGTCACCTGCACGGAGGGCGACACTACCGACCGGCAGGTGCTCGACAACCTCGGCGTCGAGAACTACGACCACGTCATCGTGCTCTGCTCCGACGACATGGACCCGCAACGCGCCGACGCTCGCACGCTCATCACCCTACTGCACCTGCGCGACATCGAGGCCAAACTGGGTGATAGGTTCTCCATCGTGAGCGAGATGCTGGACGACCGTAATCGCCAGCTTGCTGAGGTCACCAAGGCCGACGACTTCATAGTCAGCGACAAGCTCATCAGCTTAATGCTCTCCCAGATCTCGGAGAACAAGGACCTTGGGGCGGTGTTTGCCGACCTGTTCAACTCGGAAGGCTCGGAAATCTACCTGAAGCCCGCCTCCGACTACGTGAACCCCGGCCAGCCGATCAACTTCTACACCGTAGTCGAAGCGGCCCGGAGGCGCGGTGAGGTAGCCCTGGGCTACCGCATCATGGCAAAGTCCGGCGACGCCAGCGCGGGCTACGGCGTCACCCTCAACCCCGACAAGGCCGAATCTATCACCTTCTCCCCCGCCGACCGCATCGTAGTGCTGGCCGAAACTTAGATAGACCGATCAAGTGACGAAAACGCAAAGACGCAAAGGACGCAAAGAACGCGCAGAGATTAGGATTGTTGAAAATTGGTTGGGAGCAAAGCAG
>JALZHG010000296.1 GCA_030914045.1 Chloroflexota bacterium
ATCGTGGAGGCCCCAGCTCAGCCCAACGGGGACGAAGATGCTGGACCTCCGGAAACCACTCCGGCAGAGACCGCGGTGGTAAATGAGCCCGAGTCGGTACCCTCTGAAAATGCCGGAAATGCCAGGTCTTCCACCCTGTCCGAGGTCTACGGGGAATCCTCGGGGCCAGAGCAGGTGGAGGCCTCCGGGGAGCTGCTGGACGAGATCCGGGTGCTGGTGACATCGGTTCTGGATGCCATGGGCTTCGAAGCCCGTGTAGAGGTGTACGATGCGGGCGGGTTTATCGCCGCGGACGTCGCGCCCGATAACACTGCGCTTTTCATAGGGCAGAAGGGCGAAACTATCGATGCCCTCCAGTATTTGGTCAACGTGTCCGTGTTCAGAGAGCGACCTTTTTTCAAACGGGTTGTGCTCGATGCCGAGGGCTACCGCCAGCGCCGCGTTGAGGCGATTCAGGGCATGGCCCACAGAACGGCCCGGCGTGCGGTCCGCGAGCGGCGAACTGTAGAACTGCCGCCTATGAACTCCTCGGAACGGCGCGTCGTCCACCTCTTTCTCTCAGACAATCCAGGTGTTACCACTGAGAGCGAAGGCAGCGGCGATAACCGGCGGGTGAAGGTCTCTCCCACAACATAGGTATAGGAATCTCGTTTCACGTGAAACGCAGACCGTTATCATCGCTTCAGTACGCACCTCACGACAGGAATTTGCATAAACAAACTTCTGTCCCCGATGCATGTTTCACGTGAAACGCTCTATGGATGCTCTTGGCCTAATGGGGGTACAGGCGGCTGCCTGGGGGCTGCGCCTCTGCCACGACCGGCGTAGGCACTTGCAGCAGTACGCCTGGCTTCTCGCTTCCTACGAGCGTGCGAACGTCATAGGTACTAGAAACGTGGATAGGATCATGATGGACCACGTGCTCGATGCGTTGAGTTGCTTCCTGCACGAACCGCTGTTTCGTGCCGGGCGTTTGGCCGACGTAGGCAGTGGTGGTGGGCTTCCTGGCATCCCGATAAAGATCATGAGGCCCGACCTTGCTACGACCCTCGTAGAATCGACCGGCAAGAAGGCCAGGTTTCTGCATCACGCGGTAGACGGACTCTCCCTAAGGGGCGTAGAAGTCGCGAATACGAGGGTGGAGGATCTCGGCCGAACGCGGGCGCATCGCGGCGCATATGATGTCGTGACGTGCAGGGCGGTAGCCCGGTTATCAGTGGTCGCGGAGTACTGTGTGCCGCTGCTCGAGCCCGGTGGTTGTGTCATCGCCATGAAAAGCCGGTTGGAACCAGAGGAGCTTGCAGAAGGCAACACAGCAGTTGAAGCGCTTGGGGCGAAGGTGGCTGAGACTATGAGGGTGCCCATACTACCCGAGGTCGGTGAGAAGGAGCGAAACCTGGTAATCCTCGAAAAGATTCGGGAGACCCCCGCACAGTATCCGCGCCGCTCGGGCATTGTGGCCAAGAGACCGCTAGGCGTACGCTGAGAAACGCGGACAAACGACGTGCTAAGATGCCCGCGGTGAGGACTATCGTAGCCATAGTGAACCAGAAAGGCGGTGTTGGCAAGAGCACGACCGCCATCAACCTGGCTGCTTACCTCGCGGAAAAGGGCGAAAGGATTCTCGTAGTCGACATGGACCCGCAGGGAAATGCCACCAGTGGCCTCGGCGTGTCGCCGGGTCCCGGCGGATGCATGTACGACGTACTGCTCGAGGGCAAACCCCTCCAAGACGTAGCCGTGCAGACAGAAGTCGAAGGGCTCGATGTCGCGCCAGCCACCATCAACCTGGTTGGGGCAGAGGTCGAACTAATCTCTAGTCTGGCGCGGGAGTTCAAGCTCAAGCGGGCTTTGGAGAAACTGTCATCGTATAACAGGGTGTTGCTCGACTGTCCGCCGTCCCTGGATCTCTTGACCCTCAACGCGCTGACAGCCGCTGATGAGGTACTTATCCCAATACAGTGCGAATATTACGCCCTTGAGGGACTCACCCAGCTCATGCAGAGCATCAGGATGGTCAGGGAGGAATTGAACCCCGGTCTCGAGGTAGGCGGGGTGCTCCTGACGATGTTCGATCCACGTACGAACCTGGCCCACCAGGTGGCCGACGAAGTACGTTCCTTCTTCGGGGAACGCGTCTTCCACACCATTGTCCCGAGGAACGTAAGGTTGAGTGAGGCCCCCAGCTTCGGGATGCCCATAGCCCTCTACGCGCCGAAGAGCACAGGAGCCGAGGCGTATTCGTCCGTTGCGGATGAGGTGGTGAACCGTGGGTAAAAGGGGTTTGGGGCGAGGCCTCTCCGCCCTCATCGCTACTGGGGAGAGCGTAGGGGGGCTGAAGTTTGAGGAGCTGCCCGTGTCGGCGATCCGCCCGAACTCGCGCCAACCGAGAACCAGCTTTCCCGAGGCAGGGATACGAGAGCTTGCCGCCTCCATAAAGGAGGTCGGAATATTGCAGCCTCTGGTCGTACGCCCGACTCCTGGCGGCTTCGAGCTCATAGCAGGAGAGAGAAGGCTAAGGGCGGCTAAGGAAGCCGGCCTGGAGAGGGTGCCTGTCCTCATAAGGCAGGCAGGTGAGGACGAGTCCATGGAGCTGGCGCTCGTAGAGAACCTCCAGAGGGAGAACCTTAGCCCTCTGGAGACCGCCGCCGCCTACCAGGCTCTCATGGACGGGTTCGGGCTTACCAGGGAGCGGCTCGCGCGAAGGCTGGGCAAGAGCAGGGCCGCGGTAACCAACACCCTGCGGCTCGTGCATTTGCCGGAGAGCATTCAGGCCCTCCTGGGCGACGGAAAGCTCTCTGAAGGACACGCCCGCGCACTGTTGGGGCTGGAGACAGAGGAGCACATGACCCGGCTGGCACAAAGGGTAGTGGATGAGAAGCTCTCCGTCAGAAAGACCGAGGAGCTCGTCCGCGAGATGCTGGGCAGCCCTCGCGAGACTTCGAGCGCCATGCCCCAGAGAGGTAGCACGACCCCGGACGAGTTCCACCAAGCCTCACGCCTCATACGCGAAGCCCTCGAGTTGCCTGTGAGAGTGAAGGGCCTGAAGAGCGGCGGAAAGGTCGAGATCCGCTTCCGACAAACAGAGGAACTCGAAGCCCTCGTGTCCCTCCTGACTTCACGAAATGACGCCTGATGTAAGGCACTAAAGCGACAATTAATTTCACATGCATAGAACAGGGATATTACGTGGCTCAAAATGAGATCTACCGCTTTGTGTTGCGGTAGTATAGGCTTAGCTGTCTGCGCTTTCTCGAGGTTTCAGGCGCGGGGGAGGGGACAGCATGTCGGGAGGACAGCTAAGAGTTTGGTCGCTTCTGGGCGTATTGTCTCTTGCGCTAGTCCTGGCAGGTGCGGAGGGACCGGCGCGGGCGCAATCCGCGGACGAGGATGCATCTGTCGCAGGGTCCAAGCGGGTGCCTTTGCTGGAAGACAAGATAAGTGATCAGGACGCCGCATTGCGGGACATGATCCAGGAGATCTCCACCGTAGGCGCCGAGTTGGACCGGGCGCAATCGCGGGTGGATGATGCAGGGGCGCGCGTCGAGGATCTCAGACGACAGACCAGGCAGTTAAAACGACAGATAGCCGAGCAGGATGCAGCCTTCCGCGAGGCGCAAGCCAGTTACAGGGCTCAGGCTCAAGCCGCCTACAAAGGGGGAAGCCTCGAAGGCCTGGCCGCCCTGCTGGACGGGTGGTTCTTCGATTCCTGGGAGGGCGTCGCCGGGACCGGTGATCCCGTGGTGGCCCGCATCCTCCTCGATAGTCGACAGAATCTGGCC
>JALZHG010000297.1 GCA_030914045.1 Chloroflexota bacterium
CGCTTACTCACCCGACGTACAGCGTTGGGGGCTGCAAGCTTATCTCGGCACCAACCTTAAATGGCGCCTTTTCCGTGGTGACGTGCCGCGCGAAGGCGTCATCAAGGCAATGTCTTCGGACGAAGAAAGCGAAAAGGCCGGGGCGAACGCAGAAGGTCGGGGCAAAGTGGGAAGGCGGAGTAAGGTCCCGGTGCCGAAAGACATAAACGGTAAGCTGACCGGTTTCAACCTCCGCTCACGCGGGACCGTACAGCATGACGTGTTCGAGTGGACTGAACATCGCGAGGATTTCAGCGAGTGCTCCTACACTCTTGCTGTGGCTGCCAACGAGAGGTGGGGCCGCCCCGGGCCACCTCCCGTACCTTTCGCGGTGGTCGTGAGATTGGAGGATACGACCAAGACAGCAGAGGTTTACACTGAAGTTAGGAACATCATCGAGACTGAAACGAGAATTAGAGTCTAATAGGATGTCGAGGGCGGCCCAAGTTGAATGAGATTTCAGTTCGTAGGCTAGTTAGAGCTCCTCACGCCGGGCGCCTTTACTGCTCATCGGAGTCTGTCTCATATAATGTAATCTCGCCGGTAACTATGTAATCGATTTTAACGCCCTGAAACTCTGTTGGGAGATTTTTAGCCACCTCTTCAGTCCGCACGTAGACTCGGAGGACACGGTCGCCGATCCCGATCCCTTCCACGCCTCCGACGTTCCCGAACCGACTTTTCGCGGCAGCCTTGACGGCGCGCATGTCCGGGTTGGACTTGTTGGACTCGTCGTCGCGGTTCATAGTCCGCCCCTTTCTTCTGTGTGGTACGCCAGCGCGTGCGAACCTGACGGTGGATTTTAAGGTCCTCATGGCCGTGAAACTATCTCGACTCCGAAGCGAAAGAGCACCGGATTAATCGGGCTGGCGAAGGTCGCGCCGCCGCCGCCGGCGAAGAGAAGTGCTACCGCATGGCGTTTGACCGCATCGACGACGAGCGACCCAGAGTCTCCCGAGTCACTGAACGCCCCATTTACACCGTTGATCTCGAGTTGGTTTTCAAAATCGACCAATTCTGTCCCTGCGCGGGCTCTGAAGTCAGCGGCGATGTCCATTATGACACCTACTGTGTGCCGGGTCGTGCGCCCGTACTTGCGCACGGACTGGTACACGGCGGCAGGCCCGGCAGGCGGCTCAACATATCCGATGTCGTGGATATCTGGCCGGACATCGTTGGGATTTATCACCCGCGCTATGGCGGCGTCAATACCATTCGGTTCCGTGAAGCTGAGCGGCTCAAACTCTGTCAGCTCAGCAATGGGCGGGTAGGCATCGCCGCCGTCAGCCAGGCCCGGTTCTAGGATAGGGTCACCTATTGCCGCCCTATTACAATCCGCCAGGACGTGATTGCAGGATAGAATGAACCTGTCATCCGACGCCCCGTCAGTGCGTTTTACTAGGCAACCGAGGGTACCGGCGGTGACGGATCGATGTCCGATGGAAACGCCGCAACAGATAGGCCGCGCAAGCAGCGACAAATCCCCCACCGCGATTACGTCGGTTGGTTTGCCGTTGACTTTTGCTGGAACCCTATTACCCACCGGCACCTCCGATTGCGGCAGTTTTGTCCTGACGTACACACGTACCGCTATCTCGTTCTCGACGATGGCTCCGCTCGCCCCGTAGCTGAGTTTCGAGCCGTAGCCAACCCCAACCACGTTACTGTGCGGGGGAAGTAGCGAGAGAGGCGAGATCCGCCGCCCGGCCGACGACCCTCTGGCGCTCGCACTTTGAGTCGAGGCGAACATTTTCGATAGCAGTTCCGCTTTGTACTGGCGTGCCGCTTCCAGCGTCCCTTGGTCGGCGATTAGGGAATCACGTCTAGCCATGTGGTCTCCTGTCCTTGTGACCGCCCGGCGCGGTTTTTGGGAATTTATGATGAGTGCCGTCGAGCAAGCGGTTTGAGTTTCAGCTTGAACTTTTAACACGGCGAGCTGACTCACTTCCAGAGGCGTAAACCCATCTTGCGCCCTAAAGCCGTCAACAGTTAGCACCTTACAACCTCCCCATTAAATTCTCTTGCTCACCGGGGCCTAGCCTTCGACGATATCCCACCCATAAAGCATCACCTTGGTATAATGCTCCCACTCATATCTTGCTGATGAACAGGCACTTTTAGACATCGTCAACGAAAATGTTGATGTTCTCATAAGTCGAGACGACAGACTTTTTGGACGTTTGATTGGTAAAATACGTAGGAACAGGTAGAAAAAGAGGAATGTTTCCGCAACACGATCTTTACTCGGTGTTGTTCGGAAAAATTATAAACGTAAATGACTTGACGAATTCGTGCGGGATATCAGCAGTTTATTAGAGGGAATTCGTGAGCCGCGGAAGACCAAAGGGCGGAGGGACAGATGGGTGAGATTAGCCCTGAGACCCGGCAAATACTTCTCAGCATTTCCGAAGACGAATGGCGCCGTCACTACCGCGAGCTAGTGATCTACGCCTACGCTCGCTGTCGCAGATGGTTGTGGCGAACAGGCAACAGAGAGAACCTACCCGAAGGCTATTCCCCCGAAACTATCGTACAGGAAGCCGTAGCTCGGCTATACGACGGGACGAGAGTCTGGAATCATTCCCAATATCCTGACCTGACCCCAGTACCCTTTCTAAAAGCCGTGGTCGATAGCATCATGTGGGCTCTCCTAAGCGGTGCTGAACATAAACGGACTGTGTCTCTTGAACAGGAACAGGCTGGCGTGTCAGGTGAGCTGACACAAAGTTTCCAAGGCATTGAAGCCGATGCGAGCTTACACATTTCATCGCCCCTTTCGCCCGAGAACCGTATCTACCTCAAAGAAGTAGAGCAACGCATTCGAGCGGTCATCGATGACAGGCATGATTTAATACAGCTTTTCGAACATCTCCTAGACGGGCTAAAGCCTAATGAGATCGCGGAGAGAATGGGCATGGATGTTAATCGGATCTACGCCTTACGCAAAACATTCGATCGGCGTACGGCCGAAATCCAGCGCGAGCTGTTCGGACTGAGGCGGAGGGGAGCGGCAAAGAAGGAGGGACGCTGAATAGCGTCACACGCGAATGGGATCACTCACCGACACCGGCGATGGTATGGACAGGCTGTGTTCGATGCTGGAGAACCTTGAAGGCACTCCTGCAGAGGACTTGCAGTTAATACTAAGTAATTTAAACCCAAATGCGGATAACGAAGAGCAAAAATTCGTCCAGCAGCTTCAATCTCTGCGCAGCAGTTTAGAGTCTGCTGTGGATAGGGAACGGGCACTATCCCAAAGTCTGGACGCGAATAGTGTAGCACCCCTTAGAGGGTTGATCTCCGAAGCGCGGAAGCGCGGCATGACTCCCGCGGACTTTGCTGATGCCGCACAGTTAAGCACCCCACTCGTGATGAAACTTGATCTGCGGCTGATTCGTTTCGCGTCCGTCCCGAGGCAAGTTATAGAAGACATCGCCAGTGTAATCGAGAGCAGCGTAGAGCAGGTGATACTGTATCTGCAGGGTGCTCCTATTCGCACAGCCGTTGTCTACTCGGAAGCTGATACACACGAGGAGAAGCAGGAGCAGCAAGATTTTGTCGAGGCAACACGCGCGGATGATTCATTACCAGCGGAGCGGCGCGCGCGGCTGTTAGGGATGATGTAATACATTGGCACTAAACTACTAGAAAATAATGCGGCTGATCTGGGGCAGGGCTTAGGTTCATGATTCATGAGGGATATGGTTGTGTGTCAAGTCATTGATACCCTGCCCTGTCG
>JALZHG010000298.1 GCA_030914045.1 Chloroflexota bacterium
GTCCGGGAGGGACCAGCCTGCTCCGTGACCCAGCACGGAACCCGCACCCAAACACACGGTTTGATAAGAATCAGTTCAGGGGATTAGGGACACAGTCGACCAAACGAGAGGAGACTAGATTGCGCACGCTCTCTACCACAGCTTGGGTAGCCCACAACCTCGGCCTCGCCGCCTCCTTCGGGGGGCTGCTCTTCGGCAAGACCGCACTGAACCCGAGCCTCAGCGCCATAGCCTCAGAGGCCGACCGCGGCAAGATCCTCAACACCACCTGGAACCGCTACAACGCCATAAACGTGGCCTCCTTCGCCACGGCGGCTGCCACCTGGTTCCCGGGACGCCTCGGGCTCTCGGGCAAGGAGATAGACAACCAGACGCGCAATCTCGTGCTGGCCAAGGACGCCCTGTTCTTGGTTGGGGCGTTGACGGGTCTGGCCAGCGTGATCCAGGGTCGCGCCCTTAGCGGGCAGGCTCCTGAGGGGGCTGTGCCGATTGAGTCTGGGACCACGCCCTCGGCCACTACACCTGAGAAGGCTGCCGGCCTTCTGCGCTCTGTGAACCAGCTTGGGAACGTGAACATAGCTGTCACCGGCGCGATCTTGGGCATAACGACGGTTCTTTCGATGAAGGCAACCAAGTCGGCACGCTTCAGTGCTGTGTCGCGCTTTTTGCCTTAGAGGAAGGCACACAGGCCGGCGCAGAGGTGCCTGAGCTCGCGAAGAGCAGGCCAACAAAGCAACCACTACTTAAGGGGCGATCGATGACAAGCTCTCTAGGACATGGAGGGTAGCACACAACCTCGGCCTCTCGACGTGGTTCGGGGGGACGCTGTTTGGGCAGTCGTCCCTCAACCCTGCAGTAAGCAGTATTAGCGACGAGAAGGATCGCGGGCGAGTCTTGAACGAGGCCTGGGCGCGCTTCCAGGTGGCGAACCTTACCGTCATGCTCTCGACGTTGCTCGGGTGACTTCTCGGCGGCGTGAGGGACGAGTCGCAACTGCGAGCGCCAGGCCTTACGCGCCCTAAAGACCTGCTGATCGGGGGCGCTGGCTGATCTACTATATCTACATCCTGAGCTCCCGCCACGCACGGCGAAGGTCCCCGCGGGCTCTCAGGGACTCGCTCAGGAGCAGCGGGACGCTCCACAGGTTCGCCCCAACGAAAAAGCCTCGCGCCCTAGGGATACCGCGCCGCCAGGCGTAGCCCGGGATCGCGACGCTCGCTATCACGGTAGCGACGGTCCCTGCAGCGCACATCGCCGCGCGTGCCGCGGGCGCCGCCCTAAGCGACGCTGGGTTGGCGCGAGCGCTCAGCAAGGGGAAGCGCGAAAACAAAAGGCGTGTACCACGCGGGTAATGCTGTGTGTGGCTCGTGCCGTGGAGGCCGTACCCGGTGAGGCGGATGCCCAAAGTCCGCCCTACGAGCCAGTGGGAGAAGGCATACTCGGAGAAGTACGCTAGGAGCCGGCTCGCAATCATCTAGCGCGTGCCTCAAACCCTTTCCCCACCGGCGTATCAGGCGAGCGCGACCGCCCCAAGTAGCCCGCCGATCTGGATGAAGTTTTTCTGGGCGACGGAGAGGGTGAGCCAGGGTGTTACACGCTTGGATGTAGGCATTTATCCTCCATTGCACCAATGATTGCTGGGAAGTGCCTAGAGTAGACCAGGGATCGTATGATACGCTAGGGGCAAGTTCGGCGCCCCGACCCACTAAGGGTGGTCCGAGGAGTTGCTGAGAGTGAGCCAGGAAGCGTGCAGCTGATTGCGCTAAAGGTCTTATGGTGGCCGAGCGGACAGACGGGATCATGATTAGACACCTAGTTCGCAGGAGTTGATTCTGAAAGGCAATGTCGAAGATCCGAAATACGCTCCTTCTTGATAATCGGGGTCCGCAGCCCTCTCAAGTAGCGAACGGGGCGAGTCGTCCGCTGCTGGGGCATCCGCCGCTTTGGGACGCTCCGGTGGCGTTCGTCATAGCTAGCCTGAAGGAGGCAGGAGTGCGGGTGGCCCAGCGTAGCTTCGAGGCCGGAGAGACGATTTACAGCCGTGGGGACCCGGACCTTTATCTCTACTTCCTCACTGAGGGTGTGGTCAAACTGTACAAGTCTTACGGGGGACATAAGGAAGCCATCGTGACGTTGCTCGAGGAGGGCAACGTCTTCGGTGAGCCCGCGCCGCGGTCAGGAAGTGCTCATTGCGACTCCGCCGCGGCCGTCGCCGCTTGCCGGGTCGCCGTGGTGGGCAAAGCAGCCGTGGAGCACCACATGCAGTGTGATCCCAGGTGCGCTCTTGCACTGATCGTCGCCTACGCGCAGTGGGTGCAGCGCAACGAACGGGCGATAGAGCGCCTGATCCCACGAGACATCCGGCCCCGGTTAGCGGTCACGCTATTGGAGTTGGCAGATAGGCTCGGGGAGCCAACGGAGGGAGGAGTCGCCATCGGGGTGCACCTGATACACCAAACGCTCGCCGAGATGACCGTGTCCTCACGCGTAGGCGTCTCCGAGGAGATGGCTCGTTTTCGGCGCGAGGGCCTGATCGAGCCTCGGGGGAAAGGCCGGATCGTCTTGCTTGATATGACGAGGTTAGGCGAGATAGCTCGACGCTGAGTAGTCTGGGGAGCGCTACTCACCGGGTTGCTTAAGAGAGCAGTTCTCTAAAGGCCAGCATCCTGCATACGTCCTCCACCTTAAGCCTTACTTTCGGCAGCGTGCCGCCCGGGGATGTTATCCGATCCCGACACCTAGAGACGCGAGCGCTTGTTCTTTACCTTTCGCCTCGACCATGACGTCTGCCTCCCGACCGTTGAGGGCATCGAGCAACGCGTGCCAGTCTTCGAGATCCACAAAGTAGGCGTGCGCGCCGGCCTGCTTCTCTGGGTCCTGGCTGGAGAGGTGGATCTTCGGGCGTACTCTGCGAACCTCCCAAGTAGGCAGCGAGAGGTCCAGTGCTTCCCTTAGCGTCAGACCGCCCGGGTTGAGCCCATGATGGAACGCGTCTGTGATCGCTGGGACGCCCAACGAGCGGCTTGTCTGCACGATATCTACCACAGGCCAGACGCGCTCGTCGTTCTCCAGCGCTAGGTAGCGCAGGACATCGGTCTGGGGGCGCATCATCTCGACAAAGCGCGCAGCACTTACGGTGCTGTCTTCGTATGCCCCGCCCATATGCAGCACGATCACAGAGTCGGGGCTGCCGATGAGGTCGAAGATGCGTGCCACGTAGCGCAGCTCGGCCAAACTGCGCTCCGATACCTCGGGCCTGAGGCTGCCGGGTTGGATAAACTGACCCGGGTGCATGCTGAGGCGGACGTCCAGCGAGCGGGCGAGCTCCCCGATCTCCCGTAGGTCGTCGCCGTGCTCAGCTTCCCAGTCGTACGGAAAGGACGGATGAGAGGCGAAGGGGATCAGGCTCTGCCCGATCCGGAAGAGGTTTACGCCATGCTTTGCGTTCCACCGCAAAATCGTCTCCAACCCGAGGAGGTTTTCCCACACCAACGCACGCACCTTCTCTGCATCGCCGAGATTGGAGAGCCGCAGCGTGCGATTGGTACTGGCCGGTACGGTCAGGTTCTGAGCTGGGTAGCCTAGCCGGATCACGCTATAGTTGTACACCGGCGAAGCTTCCACCGCTGCGCAGGGCGTCTCATAAGGAGTTTCGCGCATCAAGGACACAAACGTAGGTGGGCCCTAACATAATTCGTGAACTTGGCTACGGGTCTGAATGCGATCATCCCCCAAGTCGCGTAATATCACTTCGACGGCATCCTGGTTTGCAC
>JALZHG010000108.1 GCA_030914045.1 Chloroflexota bacterium
CTTCGACACGCGGGCGTCGGAGAGGTTGTCTGGGCGTGCTAGCTCGTGGTTCATGTAGAGGGTGAAAGTGCCGTCGCCGTTGTCGTAGGCACCGAGGCCGTCGGGGCGGCCCGCCATCTGGTAGCCGTTAGGCAGCACGTCGCCCGTGCTCAGTATCGGCTTTATGCTCGTGCCGGGGGCTAGGGGCTGCACGAGGGCCTGGTGCGGGGTAATGAAGCCATGCGGCTGCGCCTGCGCCCGTGGCGAGTGTGGGTTCGTTGGCATAAATAGCAACACCATGCATGTGAGTATTATGCCGCGTGCGCTTTTGCCTAGGTTGTTGGAGCGTGCTGCTGGCATGGCTTTACTTTACACTGCGACTACGTACTCTGCCAAATACAGCCGGAATCAGGCCAAAGCTGGATAGCTGGACCATCTTCCGACCTTGTCATTCTGAACGCAGTGAAGAATCTCGTCCTTCAGCACCCAAAAACCACCTTTCTTACAGTGACAGAGTCCCGTAAGAAAGCGGAACCATCCTGGTAGAGGACGAGATTCTTCGCTGCGCTCAGAATGACAAAGAATCGGTTTTGGTCGCTGTTACTGGTGACAATGTTGGAAAGTGTTGTGACTTGTACGATACACACCCGAACCCATCATCCCCTTTGCGCGTCCTTTGCGCCCTTTGCGTCTTTGCGTTTTCGTCTCTCTACTCGACACGAGTGTTACCAGCGGCGTATCGGAGTAGTGGGAAGGGCGGCGCGTGAACCGTTGGCGCGAACTTTGCATATAGTTATATGGAATGTGTATACTAATGAAGCCCACCTTCCCGTTGAGTTCGACCAGCGGCTCCCTCACTATTCAGGCTCCCGGTCCCCTTCCCGGCTAGTTAGCGACGACGTGCTATGATGAGACCCGGTTTGCTCCACGGTTCGAATGTACGAGCCATTTTTTCCGCACTCTTTCTTCTGCTCTTTGTGCTTTCGCCTGCGCGTGCCCTGGCGCAGCGTAGCGATGTCAAGGTCCTCAGCACCAAGTATTTCACCATCTACTACCCGCCCGCGGAGGAGAAGTCCGCTGCCTGGTACGGCGGTTTCGCGGACGAGGTGAACGAAGCCGTGGCCGACCTGCTCGGCAGCGAGCCGGTGCAGGGCATGAAGCTGCTCATCTTCAACACCGAGTCGGAGTACGGCCAGGCCAACCCTATGGCCGAGTTGCACCCCGGCATCATGGCGCACGCTATCCCGGAGCAGCGCGAGATAGGCGTGGCGGTGGAGCGTTTGCGCCAGGTGCCGCCTGAAATAGCCCGAGAGAGCTTCCGGCACGAGGTGACCCACATTATCGCGGGCCATCTCACCAATCACACCCTGCCGGTTGGCTTCCAGGAAGGGCTGGCCCAGTACAACGAGCTATCCATCACCAGGGGGCAGGAAGTCGCCAACATGCTGCGCCAGATCAAGGCCAAGGGCGACCCCTTGCTCACCTGGGACGAGTTGAACGACGGCGAGACCTTTCGCAGGGTGGTGGAGGTTGGCTATCCCCAGAGCTACAGCGTGATGCACTTCCTTGCCGAGACGTACGGCATGTCCACTTTCGCTCGCATGATGGACAACCTGCGCGACGGGGCTGACCTGCATGACTCTATAGCCTGGGCTTATTCCAAGACCGGCCAGCAGTTGGAGCAGGAGTGGCTCGAATGGTTGCCCGGCTTCCTCGACACGGGTTGGCGCACCAACCTCTTCATGGCTTACGACCTTGCCCCCGCTGAGGCACTGTACGAGGCGGGCCGCTTCCAGGAGGCCGAGGAGCAGTTTGCCCTCTCCGAGAAGCTGTACCGCGACCTGGGCAAGGTGGAGAAGGCCAACGAAATAGCGACCATGCGTGAGAACTCGCGGCAGGCGTACGCGGCCAACGACCTCGTGGGGCAGGCCACCGAGTCTCTGAGGGCGCACGACTACGCGCAGGCGTTCAACTACGCCACGCAAGCCCGCAGCACCTACGACAACCTGCACCTGGACGGCAAGGAGACCAGGGCCGCCGAGACCGCCCAATTAGCGCAGCGGGGCGTGGACGCTCTCGCCCAACTCGACCAGGCAAAGAAGCACCTATCGGGTTGGAACCTGCCAGCGGCGGAACTGTCGGCCCGGAGCGCGGCGGACGCTTTCGTAGCCCTCGGTGACGATCAACGCGTGGCCGAGGTGAACGGCATCCTTTCGAGCACCTGGCAGTACCGCAGGCTGGCGGGCTTCGGGGCGCTCGGCCTGGGCGTGTTGGCCCTGGCAGTGGGCGCAATGGCCGTGGTCCGCGCGCAGAAGCGAAGCAACCTTACGCGGCAGCGTCCCTATGTAGAGGAGAATCGATCTTGGCTATAGCGCACGAAATGGGAGGTCAGGCATACGACACCCCCTCGGCCCATGACACGTCAAACGAGGCGCACATGCTGGCTTCTACCTTGCGGGCTTACCGCAATCGGCTGGGCCGCGATAGGGGCAGGGCCTTTGTGGGTGCCGCGGGCGTCGGTATCGGCGTGATGTGGATAGCCATGTCGCTGCTATACGCGGTGGATATGGTCGCTCCCGTGCTGCTCGCGCTGGCTGTAGGGCTGACCCTAACCCTGCCTTTTCTGGCGCTGCTGGCGGAGATTATCACCCGCCCGTCGCTGCGCTCCACCGCCCGCATCCTCGACTCGCGCCTCGACGACCGCCAGCGCCTGGTGACCGCGCTCGAACTCGCGGGTAAGCCCGAGTTGGGGCTGCTAGATGCCACGCAAGTGACCACCTCCGCGCGGTTCTTGTCGCGTGTGGACCCTAAGGCCGTCACCCCCATCAGGAGCATGAGGCCGTCCTTAGCTCTGACCGCCGGGCTGCTATGCCTGTCGCTTGCTGTGTTTGTGCTGAAGGGGACGGGTGGGCAATACGTGCCGTACCAGGCAGGCGTGCTTCCGCAGACCCCGGAGGAGCTTGCCCAGCTTGCGACTCCCACAGCCGTGACCGGGCTGCCGGAAGCCGAGCGGCAGGCGACCCAGCAAGCCAGTTCTCCCAACCCTACCCCCGGCGGGAACGGGCAGACCCAGGCCCAGGAGGAAGCCGCCGAATCGCAGGAGGCGAAGTCGAGCCTGGACACGTTGGGTGAGTCCCTCGACGGGCAGGGGGCGACCCAGAGCATCGCGGATAGCCTGCGCAACGGCAACTATGACGAGGCGGCCAAGCAGCTTGAGGAGTTGGGCCGCCAGAACGACCAGCTTTCCGAGGAGGCCAAACGCAACCTGGCCCAGGCTCTCGACAATGCCTCCGACGACCCCAACACGACGGACGATTTGCGCTGGAAAGAGCGCCAGGCAGCCGACGCGCTACGTAATGGCAATTACGAGGACATAGAGGATGCGTTGGCCGACCTGGGCCGGGGAGTGCAGGACACCGCCGGTAAGGTGATGACCCAGGAGGAGATGGCGCGAGCCTTCCCTTCACCCACGGCCGCTGCCGCTGGCTCCCAGCAGGCTCCTCCCAGTTCTCCCTCCGAGGGGCAGAACGGCCAACAGAGCGGCGAGCAATCAGGCCAGCAAGGCCAAGAAGGCCAAGAGGGGCAGGAAGGTACCGAGTCGGGCGAGCAGGGCGAGGGCGGGCAGGAAGGCCAGGAGGGACAGGAGGGCGAAGGCCAGCAGGGTGAGGCCCAGGAAGGCGAGCAATCGGGCAACCAGCAAGGCCAGGGCCAACCTGGCGACCAGGAAGGTGCAGGCCAGGCAGGCGCTGGCGAGGGGCAGGAGGGCAGCGAAGGACAGCCCGGCAGCGGCCAGCAGGGCGGGGGCCAGACTCAGAACCAGCAGCAGGGAGGGGGCAGCCCAGGCGCGGGTGACGGCCATCGCGAGAGCGGACCCACCGGGCCGGGCGGCGTGAACGGCGGCGTGTCTAACCCGTTCGAGCTTGAAGGCAACAAGGACCCGCAGGGGGGCAACCCCAGCGACGGCAACCAGCCAGCCCTCTCAGTGGAAGGCGACGGGCGTCAGTCTGATACGGCAGCCCCCGCGGACGAGGGCACCGCCAGCAACGTGCCGGGCGAGAACAGCCGCGTGCCGGTGGAGCGTTGGGACGTGGTGCAGCGATACTTCAACGGCAGGTAACGGTGGGGCCGCACGTGGTCTCGCTCCCAAAGGATGGAAAGTGCCTAAAGAGGAACTAGCGGGGGTGTTGGGTTCGCATGGCATCGACACCTCCAGCCTCGATCTCCTATTCTCCCCGGACGGACACGAGGTCTACGGCCTCACCCTGCCGGGCGAGCGCGCACTCACCACCTGGGGGCAGTTGCGCGACCTATCGGGGCAGACCGGACACTGGCCCGTCATCCTCGGTGCTGAGGAAGAGCTAAAGTTCCACTGCCAGTCGATTGAAGAGCCTTACGCCCGCGTCTCGGTACGGGAGATTCTTGGCAAAGCTGAGGCGATAGACGTTGACAGGCTCCTGGAGAACCGCCTGCTCAGTCTCGCTGAGCTTGAAGGTGACGAGTGGGAAGCTTTCTCGGAGATGCTCACGCGCAAGGCGGATGAACTGGGCGAGGGCAGCTATATAGACGTAGTGTCTGAGTGGGCCGCGCACATTGATAAAGTGCCGGGCAGGCGCAAAGTGATGTTGGAGCAGTTGCTAAGAGAACGGGCCGGTGAGTGGCCGGACATCGCGGAGCCGCACAACTACTTTTCCATCCCGTACGAGTGGACGGGTGACTACACCAGGCTCAAGCCGTTACGCAGCGTACGCCTGGCCCTGGTGCCCACAACTTCAAGCTGGGAAGTGCCCGCTTACTTGAAGTTCGGCACCTGGAACGATTGCCCGTCGCCCGAAGAGCACGTAGCCGTGCTGAAACACTGGAACACGCAGTATGGCGCGCAGGTGGTGGGCCTGACACATGACGTGCTCGAAGTAGGTGTGACCCGCCCGCCGAACAGCAAGCTGAGCGCGTTCAACCTCGCCAGGGAACAATACGGCTACTGTGCCGACATCGTAGACCAGGGCGACGGCGGCCTCCTAGACCTGGCAGCAACCTTGCTCGATGCAAGCGTGTGGTATTTCTGGTGGGACTGAGACGGAATTTGGGATTTGGGAATTAGGATTTCGGATTTAGTAGATATCCGAGCAAATCCGAAATCCGAAATCCTAATTCCCAAATTATCAAGAAGGTGGGAATAGATTGAGCGATACTATGCAAGCCTGGACGCCTGAGCAGGCGGCGGGAATAGGGGAGCGCGTGCAGCAGATTGTGGGCGCGCTGGAGAGCGAATTGGGTAGCGTGATCGTCGGGCAGCGGCAGGTGGTGCGCGGGGTGCTCACCGCATTGCTGGCCGGGGGCCACGTGCTGCTAGAGGGCGTGCCGGGGCTGGGCAAGACGCTGCTGGTGCGCACGCTGGCCGAGTGCCTGGACCTCACCTACAGCCGCATCCAGTTCACCCCCGACCTGATGCCTGCCGACATCGTGGGCACCGACATCATCAACGAGAACGACGGCATGCGGGCCTTCGCGTTCCAGCCGGGGCCGATCTTCGCCCACCTGGTGCTCGCTGACGAAATCAACCGCGCCACGCCCCGCACGCAGTCGGCCATGCTCGAAGCTATGCAGGAGCACGTGGTGACGGTGGGCCGCACCAGCCACCCCCTGCCGCAGCCGTTCTTCGTAATGGCTACCCAGAACCCGATAGACTTGCAGGGCACATACCCCTTGCCGGAGGCCCAGCTAGACCGCTTCTTCTTCAAGCTGATTGTGGAGTACCCGCAGGGCGACGAGCTGAAGGAAATCGCCCGCCGCACCACCGGCAACCGCGTGGCGAATGCTCGCAAGGTGATGGACGGGCCTACGCTCGTGCGCTTGCAGCAAATCGTGCGCGACATCCCCGTGGCTGATGAGGTGCTCGATTACGCGGCCAACCTCGTCATGGCTACCCACCCGGAGACCGCCACTGCCAGTCCCTCGGCAAAGCAGTTCGTGCGGTTCGGGGCCAGCCCGCGCGCTATTCAGTCGCTGGTGCTGGCAGGCAAGGTGAACGCCATCCTGTCGGGCCGCTATAACGTCTCGTATGACGACCTCAAGCGCGTGGCCCTGCCCTCCCTGCGGCATCGCGTGGTGCTCAACGTGGAGGCGCAGCTACAGAGCATCAACGCCGACGCGATTATCATCCGCGTGCTGGAAGAGGTACAGCCTTGAGACCGGCGGGCGGCATACGGGCGACCCTGGGCAACCTGGGCCGCCGCTTCGCCCGGCGCGCGCCTATATTCGCGCCCGTCACCGACAATAACGTGGTGGACGGCGACTTCCTGCGCAAGCTGGACCGGCTTTCGCTCACGCTGGGGCGCGACCTCATAAACGGGCTGATGGGCGAGCACCTTTCTACGCGGCGCACCTCCGGCATTGAGTTTGCCGACTACCGCCAGTACAGCGCGGGCGACGACCTGCGCCGGGTGGACTGGAACGCCTACGCCCGCCTGGGCACCCTGCACGTTCGCCAGGCCCAGGCCGAGCACGACACGGTGCTGTTCCTGCTGGTGGACGCCAGCCCCTCTATGGACTTCGGCACCCCGACCAAGTTCCTCTCGGCCCGCCGCCTGGCCGCGGGGCTGGGCTATATAGCCCTGTCGCACCTCGATAGCGTGGTGCTGGCAGCGCCGGGCGCTGACAACAGGCTTTCTGCCGACCCGTTCAGGGGCAGGGGCCAATCGCCCGGCCTGTTCCGCACCCTACAAGACCTCAACGCCGGGCAGGCTATGGATTTCGACGGCATCATGCGTGGGTGGAGCGCCGAGCGCATGGGCGGCGGGGCGGTGGGACGCCTCGCGGTGATAATATCCGACCTGCTGCTGGACGGCTGGCGCGACGGGGTGCGTAACCTCGTTATGCACGGCTTCAACGTCACCGTGCTCCACGTGCTCAGCCCCGAAGAGCTGGCACCCTCGGAAGACGGCGATTTCCAGCTTGAGGACAGCGAAACGGGCGAGCGCCTGGACGTGCACCTGGGTGCCGCCAGCTTGCAGGAATACGACCGCCGCATGGCCGCCTGGCTGACCGAGACCGAGTCCTGGTGTGATGCCAACGCCGCCCGCTACGTGCGCCTGCAAAGCGACTGGGACATCGAGCGCACCCTGCTCGATCTCCTGCGCAAGAGGGGAGTGACGGCTTGAACCTGCTGAACCCGGCCGCCGCGTGGTGGCTCCTCCTCGTGCCAGCGCTCATCGCGCTGTACATGCTGCGACCTCGCTCGCGCCGCAAGCCGGTGCCCAGCCTCCGCCTGTGGCGCGAACTGCCCCAGGTGGAGCGTCCGACCCCGCGCCTGCGCCGCCCACCGCTATCCTGGCTGTTACTATTACAGGCTCTCTTGCTGGCCGCCGGGGCTTTCGCCCTGATGCAGCCCGCCCTCTGGACTCCCGCCGCCCGGCATACGGTGGTGCTGCTTGATATGTCGGGCAGCATGCAGACCGCCGAAGGTGCCTCCACCCGCTTCGAGCAGGCGCGGACCGAGGCGCGCAACGTGGCGGGCAAGCTGCGAGACACCGACCGCATAACCCTCCTGGGTGTCGGTCCGACCGTGCTCACGGCCTGCTCCAACTGCATCCGCAACGACTTCGAGCGCGCCCTGCGGGAATTGACGCCCAGCGCCGGGCGCGCCAACTGGCCTGCCGCACTGTCCATAGCCTCGGGGCTTGCGGGGCAGGCGGAAGCCAACGCCACTACTACCTACGTCATATCCGATGGGGCCTTTGCTGATTTACCGGACGCTGGGCTGCCTTCCGACATGCATTTTGTGCAGGTGGGCGATAACGTGACGAATTTGGCCGTGAGCGTGTTGAGCGCCCGCAGGCCCCCCAACAACTCGCCTGGCTACTCGGCTTACGCGCGCATTGAGAACGTTTCGACCTCCCAAGCCAACGTACAGGTGTCGGCGGTGGCCGACACGGTGCCCCTCCCGCCCCGCAGCCTGAGCATCCCCGCGGGGGGGCATGCCGATGTGACGTGGGACGTACCGGCAGGCGCGCTCAAGCTCACGGTCGGTGTGGACACCCAGGATGCGCTGGCCGCCGACAACCAGGCGGTGCTATTCCTGCCCACCAACTCGCAGAACCAGGTGATCGTCAAGTCGGACGACCCTGCCATGTACATGCGGGCGGTGGAGGGCTACCACGGCCTGCAACCGATCACCGATACCGTGAAGGGCAGCGCCGAGACCGCTTTCACCGTCTGGGAGGGGGAGTTGCCCTCCGCCTTGCCCGCCGGTGGCCTGTTCCTGGTGAACCCCTCCGGCAGCTTGCTCAACTCAACGGGCGACATGGAGAACCTCGGCTCGCTGGACGTTGTGGCGGGCCACCCGCTGCTGCGCGACATTGACCTGCGCGCCCTGTTCGTGGAGCGCGCCCGCAAGTACGAGGCCCCGGCCTGGCTTGAGCCAATCGTGCAGAGCGCCGACGGCCCCTTGTTGCTGGCGGGCGAGCAGGATGGCCGCCGGATAGCGGTGCTGGCCTTCGACCCCCGCGAGTCGAACCTGCCGAAGCTGGCGGCCTTCCCGCTGCTCATGGCGAACCTGGCCGATTGGCTCTACCCACAATCGGGCGTGGGCGCGTTGCGTCCGGGGGAAGTGGCGATAGTGCCTCCCGGCGCGACCGTCACCACTCCGAGCGGCCGCGCGGTACAGGCGACTGAGGCGGGAGTGTTCGCGGACACGCACGAGGTGGGCATCTATACCGTATCCGTCGCGAACGGACAGGCCAATCCGCAGGACGCCGCCTCTTCGTTCGCCGTCAACATGGCCGACATCAACGAATCCAACGTCACTCCCAGGGACCACCCGGAGCTTGAGCGGGCAGCCGTCGAAGTCTCCGAGCGGGTTGCCACGCAGGACTACTGGTCGCCGCTTGCTGCGCTGGCGCTGGTCCTGGCGGGCGGCGAGTGGCTGCTCTACTGCCTGAAACGAGGCCGCATGTGAACGACTTTCTCTTCCTACAACCCCAAACACTGTGGCTGGCACCCGCCCTGGTCTTGCTGCTGCTGCTATCCATCCGGCTGGTGCGCGGCCTGGCTCCGTGGCGGCGCAGGACGGCGGCCTTCTTCCAGACGCTCACCGTGTTGCTGCTGGTGGCCTCTCTCGCCCAGCCTGCCTTCGCGCGGCCCCAGGGCGACATGACCCTGGTGGTGGTGCTCGACTCCTCCGCCAGCGTCAGCCCCGAGGGCCGCGAGCAAGCCACCTCGTTTGCCCGCGACGTGCTCGACACCGCCGGGGAGGACATTACCCTGCAATTCGTATCGGTGGGGCAGCGCGCCACCCAGCTTGCCAACGAAGAGGTGCTCAGCGGTGAGTGGTCTGTTATCAGCGGCACCGAGTCGCTGGTAGCCGACCCCAACGTGCGGGCCACCGACTTATCTTCGGGCCTGCGGCTCGCCGGTAGCCTCTTGAAGGACGAGGGCCGCCGCCGGGTGGTCGTGGTCAGCGACGGGTGGGAGACGCTGGGTCGCGCCGCCGACGAGGCTCTACGCCTGCAAGGTCGGGGCATAGACGTGCAAGTGATGCCGCTCACCGCGCTGGGCGAGCCGGAGGTAATCGTGCGCTCGCTGGACGTGGACCCTTACGCCCGCGTGGGCGACCCCGTGCGCACCGGGCTGAACGTCTACAGCAGCGACGCAGGCCCCGCCGTGCTCAGCCTGAGCGTGGACGGCCAGGCGCTCCTCACGCAGACCGTCACCCTCAAGGCAGGTGAGAACACCCTGCCCCTCGACCACCGCGCTCTCACGTCGGGCTTCCACCGCCTCGATGCGACCATAACCAGCGAGAAGGACACAGCGGTGGAGAACAACAGCGCTGCCGCCACGATAGTGGTCAAGGCGCAGCCGAACGTGCTGGTGCTCCAAGACCGCCCCGGCGAGTCGGACGCTCTGGTGGACAGCCTGCGCAACAGCGAGATGACGGTGGAGGTGCGCACCCCCGCCTTCATCCCGGCCCGCCTGCCCGACCTCGACCAGTACGACAGCATAGTGCTGTACAATGTCGCCGCCACCAGCATGACGCTCGACCAGCAGCGCACTTTGCAGGAATACGTGCGGCGTAGCGGCAAGGGCCTCGTAGCCATAGGCGGGCAGACCAGCTTCGCCAAGGGCGGCTACCAGGACAGCGTGCTTGAAGAGGTGATGCCGGTATCCTCCGACCCCGGTCCCCGCCCGGAGAAGGGTGAGACCGCCCTCATCCTGGTGTTCGACCGCTCCTCCTCGATGGACGAGTGGATGGGCCTGAGCAACGAGGAAACCAAGTTCAGCATGGCGAAGGAAGCGGCCCGCCTCTCGGTTGACGCACTGCGCACGGGTGACATATTCGGCGTGCTTAGCTTCGACACAGAGAACCTGTGGACGATTGAGCCGATGACCATACATGCCAACACCGATAAGCAGGCGCTGAAGGACAAGATTACCGACATTGGCCTGGGAGGCGGCACCAGCATCCACCCGGCCGTAGAGGAAGCGGGCAACAGGATACTTACCATCCAGGCGCAGTCGCGGCACCTGGTGCTTATGACCGACGGCAAGGACTACCAATCCGGTGGCTACGACGACATCCTCAACAAGCTGCGCGCCTCGGACGTAAGCCTGTCCACCATCGCGGTAGGGGCCGACTCCGACCGTGACCTGCTGATAGACCTGGCGAGGCGGGGCGAGGGGAGGCACTACTTCACCGAGCGGATAGACAACATCCCCAAAATCGTCTTCCGCGAGCTTGACCTGGCGCTCAAGGAGGCGGTTATCGAGGGCGCGGTGCAGCCCCACGTCCTGGAGACCAGCCCCGTCATGCGGGGTATCGCCCCCGGCTCTCTCCCGCAGCTTGGCGGCTACGATATCACCACGCCCAAGGACGCCAGCGTGACCGCCCTCACCGCCGACCTGGGCCAGCCGCTGCTCGCGCATTGGAACTACGGCCTGGGACGCGTGCTCGCCTTTACGTCGAGCGTGGACCAGGCATGGGGTAGGAACTGGCTGGAGTGGCGCGACTTCGACCGCTTCTGGAACGCCGCCGTGCGCTGGACGATGCAAAGCCCGCTCAATCGCCAGCTACAACCGACGGTCACGGTGACCACCGACGAGGCGGGGCAGCCTATGGCGCACATCTCGGTGGAGAGCCTCAACGAGGACCTAGGCTTCTCCGACCTGACCGACATCACGGCGGGCCTGCGCTCACCATCGGGTGTGGTGACCACCACGCTGCTGAACCAAACCGGACCGGGCCGCTACGAAGCCCAGGTGCCGGTGACCGAGCTTGGAGCCTACGAGGTGCGCCTGACCCGTCCCGGCGAGGAGGGTGCGACCCAGACAGAGACGGCGGGCTTCAACGTGCCCGTGGGCGAGGAGTGGGCGCACGTTGGCACCAACGACCGCCTGCTCAAGCGCCTCAACGGCGGCAAGGACTATCTGACCGACCCCGCGCTGGCCCTCGACGGCTCCGGCCTCACAGGCGCGGTGGTGGAGTACGACCCCCTCTGGTTCTACCCCCTGGCCGCCGCCCTGATAACCCTGCTCCTGAGCGTAGCCGTTCGCCGCATAGAGTTCCGGGGTCGCAAGAAGCCGGTTGTTTAGGAGACGGAAACGCCAAGACGCGGAGACGCCAAGGACTACGCCAAGAGGAATAGAGAATTGCACCGCAGAGACGCAGAGAGCGCAGAGGTTACGCAGAGTTTGCTTTTTGTTGGAAAGTGAAAGGAGCAACGTCACGAGAGAAGATTGGACATTCACAAGGCTTTTCTGCATCTAGGCTGTGCCCTTATCTGTTGAAATTACCTCAAGTGAGTCTTGGAAGACGCTGTAAGCTTATGCTGCTCGAGATTGCGATAGGTGACGCTTATGGGGCAGGGTTTGAGTACGTTGACGAAGGCACCGTACTAGCCCACAATGACCTCAGCCAGTACATCAGGCACAAGTCGCACGGCATAGAGGCCGGTCAGTATACCGACGACACACAGATGAGCATAGCGGTTGCTGAGGCTATACTGTCGGGCGAGCCGTGGACGCAAGAGATGCTGGCGCAACATTTCGTGGAGGCTTTCAAGCGCGACCCCAGGAAGGGATACGCCGGCAGTTTCTATGGCTTCCTCGTGAGCGTACGCGATGGCACTCAGTTTCTTGCCGAGATACACGGCGACAGCGAGAAGAGTGGGGCGGCTATGCGTGCGGGGCCAATCGGCATCTTCCCGACTGTCGAGGAAGTAATCGAGAAGGCCACTGTGCAGGCGGCCATTACACACAACACTCCGAATGGCATCAACTCTGCCGTAGCCGCGGCACTCATGACTCACTACTTTATCTACGACCTTGGGCCCAAGGAACATCTCGGCAGGTGGCTGAACAACCACGTCGAGGGGGACTGGGCGCGTACTTGGCATGGTAAGGTGGGGTCGAAAGGGTGGATGAGCGTGCGGGCAGCGGTGACGGCTGTTGTAGCGAGCAGCGGCATGAGCGAGTTGCTGCGTCGGTGTGTGCGCTATACGGGCGACGTTGATACTGTGGCGGCTGTTGCGCTGGCGGCAGGGTCGTGTAGCAGGGAGGTTAGACAGGATCTGCCGCAGGTGCTGACAGAGGGGCTAGAGAACGGAAAGTACGGGCGAGAGTACCTGATTGAATTGGATAGGCGGCTGTTCCGGTTGTTTAAGTGAGTAAGCTGGACATTCACAAGGCTTTTCTGCATTTAGGCTGTGCCCTTATCTGTTGGAATTACCTCAAGTGAGTTTTGAAAGACGCTGTTAGTGCACAGTATCGCTCCAGTAAGAACACCCTCCACTTTTTTCTCCGCGTAATCTCTGCGTCCTCTCCGCGTCCTCTGCGTCTCTGCGGTGAATTCTTTGTTCCTCTTGGCGTGATACTTGGCGTCTTTGCGGTTCCGTCTATTCAGTGCCCCATAATCAGGTGTAGTTGGCACACATTTTGCCTTAAAATAGTTGAACAGGTGTTCTATTATCGACCATGTGTAGATAGAAGGAGTTTGTGAGATGGCAACCGATACGAAGCAGAACACTAGCAAGGCAAACGACACCAACAACGACACCAATGGCAACAATGGCCCGTCCCGGAGTGGCAACCTGCGCGACTCGGAGATGATGGCGCACCTGATGGACGCGCTCGAAGAGGGCACCGACATCGGGCACTACGGCAGGCTCACCTTCGCGATGGTGGCCCGGCACTTCCTCGAAGAGGAAGAAATGCTGAGGCTGCTCGGCAACCAGGAGGGTGGCGAGGAGGAGGCCCGGCGTCTGCTCTTGCAGGTGCAGGCCAAGGACTACAACCCGCCCAAGCGCGACCGCATCCTCCAGTGGCAGCAGGAGCAGGAGTTCCCCATCTGCCCCAACCCGGACGACCCCGACGCCTGCAACGTCTACCGCGACCTGCGCTTCCCCGACGACATCTACGAGAGCATCGAGGAGTACTACGAGGAGAAGATAGAGGCCGGGCAGAGCTAAGGCAGGAATATGTTTAACCAAAGAAGCTTCGGGCGGACTTCGCCCGAAGCTTCTTTGGTTTCCGGCTCCCGCGCGGCCGCTGCTCGGCTTTCTGCTGTATGAGTCTGAGATGGGCACGGCCTTGCTAAACCTTTTGCTTGCTGATATACTTTCGCCTAATTGAATTAGCTGTAGTAACTGGGCGCGTGTGGCTCGGGGGTGTTTCGGTATGGGCACCTACTGAGTCGCTCAATTTGTGTTACTCAGCACCGTACAATTTCTCACCATACACCTCACCTTTGCGGCTTTAGCCTGCACTATTGCTGCGGAGGGGCGTTTGCAATTAGAAGGAGCGGCGTGTGATGCAAGCAGCGGTCCGCAGGCTCTCACCGGGCAAGTGGCTGTTCTTCACCGGGTTGATGTTCCTATTCCTGCTGTGTGTAGCATTCTCAGCAAGGGGAGTTAGGGCGGGGGTGCCGACCCTGGTTAGCACACAGCAACAAGCATCCAGCGCATCGAGCAATCACCATGATAACGGCACCAGCCCAGACGCCGTTGGTGCTACCTATGTAGTCACAAACACGAACAACAGCGGTGACGGCTCTTTGAGCGCGGCGATAGCGGCTGCCAATAGCAACTCTGGCCTCGACACAATCACCTTCAACATACCGGGCGCAGGGGTACACACCATTACCCCTACCGGCACCCTTGCCATCACCGATCCTGTCATTATTGACGGGTATTCGCAGCCTGGTGCCCTTGCCAATACGAACTTCACTACCCAGTCCATCAACTCAAACTTACTGATCCAACTAAATGGACAGAATACTTCATCAAATGCGGATGGCATAAGCATAAGTGGCGGCGGTACCACTATAAAGGGTCTAATTATCAATCGCTACGCGGGCGATGGAATCGAGATCCTTAACTTCCTCGTCAACAATAACAACCACATCGAGGGAAACTACATCGGCACCGACTCAACAGGCACGTTGGATTTGGGCAATGCGGGCTCCGGAGTCAGGATCCCGCAGGAATGTGGTAACGTCGTCGGGGGCACAACACCTGACAAGCGCAACCTAATCTCGGGCAACAACCAGTCCGGCGTAAACCTCCCCGGCAGTTGTGCGGGAGGCAACACTGTACAGGGTAATTTCATTGGGACTAATAGGAGTGGTACCCAAGGCCTGGGCAACGGTACCGGAATAACAATCAACGGTGGCGTAAGCAACCTCATCGGCGGCACTACCGTCGGTGCTGGCAACCTGGTATCAGGTAACAACGGGTTCGGCGTGCACCTGATACATAGTCCCACTGGAAACACGGTACAGGGGAACCACATAGGGACCGATGCAGCCGGTACGGCTGGCATACCTAACGGTTCCGTCGGGGTCGCGTTTGACAACGGTGCATCGGTGAATTACATCGGTGGCTCAGCGGCAGGTGCGGGTAACTTGATCGCCTTCAATACCGGCTCAGGCGTGCAACTTTTCGTAAATGGCGCACCGCCCCTCAGAAACTCGATACTCTCTAACTCGATACACTCCAACGGTGCGCTGGGCATCGACCTGGCTCCCAGTGGCGTCACACCTAACGACACGCAGGACCCCGACGCGGGGCCAAACGCGTTGCAGAACTACCCTGTGATTACCTCGGCCTTTTCCTCAGGAGCCAGCACGGTCGTAACAGGCAGCCTGAACAGCATAACCAACACTCAATTCACGCTACAGTTCTTTGCCAGCACCACCTGCGACGCCTCTAACTATGGCGAGGGGCAGATATACCTGGGGCAGACGACCGTAGCCACCAACAGCACCGGAGATACGACTTTCACCGCGGGTCTGCCGAACGGCGCGCCTTTTGGCAGCTACATCACCTCTACCGCCACCGACCCACAAGGCAATACCTCGGAGTTTTCGATGTGCGTGCAGGTGCAGAGTAACGCCACTGCCACTCCAACGAGCACTCGTACGAGTACTTCCACCAGCACCCGTACAAGCACAGCCACATCTACGGCCACAAGCGCGCTTACCAGCACGGCAACTCAGTCGCGGACTGCCACCAGCACATCCACCCCGACCGGTGGCGTTCCCACGGCCACGGCGTGCGCTATCCAATTCAACGATGTGCCCAATGGCAGCACCTTCTACACCTACGTGCGGTGCATGGCGTGTCGAGGGGTAATATCGGGGTATGGGTGCGGGGCTGCGGACGAGCCGTGTCCCGGTTCTTACTTCAGACCAGGGGTGAACGTCACCAGGGGGCAGATCTCCAAGATGGTGGCTCTTGCCGCCGAGCTTGACGATCCCGCGGGCACTCGCAAGTTCGAGGACGTGCCCGCCGACAGCCCCTTCTACCTGTGGATACAGCAGCTTGCCAATACCGGGGCTATTGGAGGCTACCCTTGCGGAGGCACCAACCCCTCTACAGGCGCAGCGGAACCCTGCAACGCTCCCGCTAATCTGGCGTACTTCCGCCCCAACAACAACACCACACGCGGGCAGCTCACCAAGATCGTGAGTGAGGCAGCAGGCTTCAACGAAGACCCAGGTCCTCAGCAGTTCGCTGATGTTCCGGGTGACGCACCATTCTTCGTGTGGGTACAACGTCTCTCCAACCGTAATGTGGTCAGCGGCTATCCATGCGGAGGCACCAACCCGGCCACTGGCGCAGCCGAACCGTGTGACGCTTCATCCCGCCCTTACTTCAGGGTGAACAACAACGTCACCAGGGGGCAGACCGCCAAGATCGTGGCCGAGACTTTCTTCCCCAACTGCCAGACCTCCGAGGCAGCCCTGTCCTGCGACACATCCGGCAACCTTAACGGCGAGGCGGTCCCCAGCGCCGGAAATGTGGGAGATGTCCTGCGTTTCAGGGGGCGTGGTTTCACATACGGCGAGCAGGTCCTTTTCTGGTTCACCCTGCCGGGTGGGGAGATGTTAGGCACGGAAAACTCGGTGCTCGATTCGGCGATAGATTCGAGTGGATCGTTCACCTTAGGGCTTGCTATCAGCCGGGAACTCCTGGAGATCGGCGGGCCTGGAAATTGGAGCATGACATTCCAGGGCGCTGATAGCGGCAACATCTCCGTGATTCACTTCTGCGTGTATCCATAGCAGCCGATTCCAGTCGCCGTTAGGTGCCATGTATCGGCATTGCTAACATGCACTGGTGACAGCAACAAGGGGCAAGAGACTCAGGGTTTTCTTGCCCCTTCTCCTTTGTCCGGTGTCGTTTGTACCGCGCAATACGGCTCTAGTATAATTGTGTGGACCGGCTCAGCATGCTTGCCTGGATGTCCCTGTAGTCTAGAAGTAACCTATGTCGAACCTCATCTTCCTCGATACCAAAAGCCGCACTCGCACGGAGCCGCAGACCAGCGCCTCTCCCCGCGTGGCGTTTGTCACCCTGGGCTGCAAGGTTAACCAGAGCGACACCCAGAAGGCGATAGCCGACTTCCGCGCGGCGGGGTTCCGTATCGTGCCGCCCTCCGCGCCAGCCGAGGTGTACGTCGTGAACACCTGCTCGGTGACGCACGTGGCCGACCGCAAGAGCCGTCAGTGGCTGCGCCGTTCCGCCCGCGCCAACCCCGACGCGTTGGTCGTGGCTACCGGCTGCTACGCCGAGTCGGGCCGCGAGACGCTGGAGGAGATGGACGAGGTCGGCTTGGTGCTGGGCTACAAGCAGAAGGACAACTTGCTGGGGCTGGTGCTTGAGCGAATGCCCGGCTACGCGCCATCTGCCCCGGCAGCCATAGAGCAAGAGCCGGAGCGCACCCCGTCGTGGGCGGGCGGCGAGGAAGGCGATTTAGACCCGGAGTTCCAGGCGCGCACCCGCGCTATGGTCAAGAT
>JALZHG010000299.1 GCA_030914045.1 Chloroflexota bacterium
GGAGAGGTGCGGGATCTGCAAGGCCGCGTTCAGGGCCTTCAAAGCCAGCCGCAGGGCCCCCAGATGATCGCGCTCGGGGGCACGGGGACAAAGCAGGGAGCCCGGGCGGAGTTGGTCACCCTCGAGGGCGATCGGGCAGTACTGATGGCCGAGAACATGCCTCCCGTGCCGGAGGGCAAGACCTACCAGATCTGGGTCATAAGGGGCGACACCCCCCAACCGAGCGGCCTCTTCGAGCCTAATGGGGATCCGATAGCGGCCGTGGTCGAGAAACCCGTGGAAGGGGCCGACGCCGTGGCGGTGACGGTCGAGCCCGAGGGTGGCTCGAAGGAGCCGACGACCGATCCCATGCTGGTGGGCGAAGTCAAAACCTAGTAGGAGAAGCCGGTAGAACAAGCGCTCCCTCCTCTTCAGGAGATACTGATCCGATCTACCCCCTTCGCTCGTAAGCCTAATAACCGGCGTCATACAAACAAGCGGCCTCACACAAACCAAGCAAAGGATGAACCTTAATGTTCGCAGGACTCGTATCGCCTTCGCATCTGATCATCGTGCTCGTGCTCGTTTTGCTGCTCTTCGGAGCCAAGCGGATACCTGAGCTGGCGAAGGGCTTGGGAACGGGCATCAAGGAGCTGCGCGTTGGGATCTCGACCAGCGCCGCCGCCGAGGCAGAGGCGCCCGAAAGCGAGACGGTTCGTAGCGAAGCCCGTGCTGCCGGGTCGGGAGAAGATACGGTCGGCGCGCCCGCCGGCCAGGGAAGTCTCTAAGCGTCGTGTTCGGTATCGGTGTGCAGGAGATGTTACTCGTAGGGCTACTCTTCTTGGTCATCTTCGGTCCCAGCAAGCTCCCCGAGATGGCCCGAGATCTCGGGCGGTTCGTCAACGAAGCCCGTCGCTCGGTGGAGGAGTTCAAGGAGGATCTTGTCTCCAAAGAGGACGGTGGCCAGGAGCCTCGCAAGAAGGTTCGGGGTTCGGAAGAGAATCGAGGCCTAGAGGAGACCGTTCGGCTCGAAAAGAAGGCAGCGATCGACAGGAGCGCGGGAAGCACCGAGGAACTCTAGAGCAACGCCAGCAATAACCGGATCATGTGCTTGGGCAGGACCCAGCCGGGGCTTAGGCTGCGGTCGTTAACTGAACCACGAGGGGCCTCTGAGCTAAACGCGTTTTTCGGGCCTTCGACGCACGTGTGATCCGAAGGGTTCATCCGTTTCGTATTACGTTGAACTGGCGTTTAACCAGACACGTAACTTTGCGCCGGGGTACAGGCAAACAGAATAACGAAGGGGGAACCGGAGGAGGGGGACCGGAGGACGCAGCGAAACTAGGCTAGGAATCTACACACACATCGGGTTGGTCCTAAACCGGACCACACCAGCGACACCAGAAAAAAAGGAGTAAAAGCCATGATTGAAGGCGACAGCCACATCGACCCCGCAGCCCATGAGCTAGACGGGCCCTCCGACGCACACCAGCGCCTGAGTTCTCGGCGCAGTTTCTTGAGCGGCTCGGCCAAGCTGCTGGGCGGAGGCGCACTGGCGCTGGGGTTGGCCGCACCGGCGGCCTTTGCCAAGGGTGACGACGACGGCGATGAGGACAAGAAGAAGCAGCAGCAAGGGGGCAAGGGAAACAACGGCGGCGGGGTCTCAGATGTAGACATCCTCAACTACGCCCTGGTCCTGGAGCGCCTCGAGTACGAGTTCTACCGCCAGAATCTCCAAAAGTACAGCGAGCAAAAGATCGAAGGGGCCTCCATCTTCGACGGGTTTGGCAACAAGGTTCGCAGCCAAATCTACGAGAACCTCGTGCGCATCCGCAACCACGAGAAGACCCACGTGCAGACCCTTATCTCGGTCATAAAGAGCCTCGGGGGCAAGCCGGTGGGTGATTCCGAATACAACTTCGGTGTTAAGAGCGTGGCCGACTTCATAGCCACAGCACAGACCTTGGAGGACACAGGGGTGATGGCCTACGATGGGGCCATAGCATACATCGACAGGCCGGGGCTGCAGACCGCCTCGGCGACGATCGCCACCGTGGAGGCGCGCCACGCCGCCTACCTGCGTTTGCTAAACGGTGAGGTGCCCTTCCCTGAGCCCTTCGACGATCCCAAGGCGCCGCAGGAGGTCTGCAAGCTGGTGGATCCGTTCATAACCAAGAGCCCCTTCAACCTGGAGGCGTTCTGCAAGACGCTGCCCAGTGAGGTGATCACCCTCTAAGCTAGCTCTGAGCCAGGGCGCACCTATTAAGAGCGGGCCGGGGTTCTACGGGACTCCGGCCCTTCTTCTTGCCCTTATTAATGAACCTCGCAGAACAAAAATTCTCTGCAGTTCGGTTGCAGGATCCTGCAGAGCCCCGGTCCGCTACGGGAGGGGCGCAGGAGGGCTTGACCCCTGGCAGGTTCGCATCTTCAGGGGCTCATGTTCACCCGAATGCTTAGAAGGGGCCAGCTCCTAATCAGGGTTGCTGCCAGGCTAAAAGCAGCAGCCCTCCGGCCGCTTGGCAGGACGCGACAGCCAGCGACCCCGCCCGGGTCGTTCGGCCGAATGCCGCTCCCCAACGCCGGATGGTGTTAGCTTGGCGGCGCCTTGGCCACGCGCTCATCGCCGTGCCGATGGACGGCCTTCCAGATGCATTCCTCGCGCCGGAAGATCATGGTGGCTCGGATCATCGTCTCGGTTGGCTCCGAGCAGCTCGTGAACTACCCCCACCAGCGCTCGATGAAGACCCCGTACAGCCATCTCACCGGACACCGTCAGGAAGACGGTGTCGGTCATGACGACGCCCGGACCGGTCACGAACTGCGCTGCCACCCAGTCCCAGCGTTCACCGACTTTCGCCCAGCCGTGTTCGACGCCGCCCCAGAACCCACATTGGCTGACGGCATCGCTGTGGGAGCACAGCGCCTTCATGAGTTCGGGATCGCCATTGGCGACCGCAGTGAGTGCCTCGCGGAGCTGATGCAAGAACGGCTGCAGGGTATCGGCAGCGTGCTGCTCCACTATGGACTGCTCCTTTACCCGTGAACGACGGTACTGTAGGCGATAGCCCGATAGCCGGCAAGTGATGGCCAAGGCGCGGTCCCTAGCACAGCATATTATTATTCACCCGAATGCGTGGAAGAGGTGTTCTCCGAAGTTCGGGAACCTACGCTGCTCGTTCCTTCTCGTGGCGCACCACCAGAACCGGGCAGTGCGCATGGCGGACCACCGAGTCAGAAACGCTGCCCATCAGCGCTCGCCTCACGCCCCCGAGCCCCCTACTGCCCATCACGATAAGGCCCGCCCCTATCTCCTCGGCAACCCGCACGATCTGCTGGGCCCGATGGCGTTCGGCTATCCTCAGGTGCTTCTGGGCGACCTTGCCCCCGTCCCGCTCTATCTTCTCGACCTGCTCATCGAGGATCTTCTCTGCTTGCTTGCGCAGTTGCTCGACTATCTCCGGGACCCGGACGTCGTAGGAGGGGTAGCCGGGAGCGACGGTCACGACGTGAAGCTCGGAGTCGGTGCTGGTGGCCATGTCCATGGCGGTTGTGCGGGCCAGCTCGGCGTCTTCGGAGCCGTCGGTGGCCAGCAGGATCTTGGTGGGGAAGATGCTCATCGCGCTACTCTCCTTTCCGGTCGGCGCCCCATCGAGGTACCTGTGCCAATTGTATCAAGAACGCTGTCCAGCGCAAGGGAACGGAGACGGTACAATGGCTTTCCACAAGGGCTACAGAGGCTTATGCACCAAATGTGGAAGAGAAGTTCCGCGAACTTCGGGTGTAGAG
>JALZHG010000109.1 GCA_030914045.1 Chloroflexota bacterium
CCCTTTAGCACATAGCCAGTCCCTGAAAGGGACTTTGCCTTGTGTAGCCCGCGATTTCAATCGCCGGGCGTCGTCCTTCGTACCCTGCACCTTGTTCACTTCCATACGCCGGGCCTGGTCCTTCGTACGCTGCGCCTCATTCACTTCCATATGCCGGGCGTCGGCCTTCGCCTATTGTAGCTCGCCTATTGTAGCTATTGTAGCCTATGTAACACCAGGCGTAAGCCCCGCCCACAACCATCTTACATCATTTCGGGCGCTTCAATCCCCAATAGCCCCAGCGAATTCGCCAGCGTCTGTTTGGCCGCCGCCGTCAACGCCAGCCTCGCCGCCACCTTCTCATCGCTACCGGCGCGGAGGACGGGGCAGTTGTGATAGAAATTGTTGAAAGCGTCGGCCAGTTCGAAGCAGTACATGGCGATAATTACCGGCTTGTACGCCTCGGCGGCCCGCGCTACCTCCTCCGGGAACCTGGCGATAAGCTCCAGCAGGGACGTTTCCTGTAGCTCCAACTCCTTGTAGCTGTAGTGCTCGCCCGGCTTGGGCAGCAACCCAGGGGGAGCCTTCTCCAGCACGCGGGTAGCGCGGGCGTGCGAGTACTGCACGTAGGTGGCCGACTGGCTTTCGGGGTTGAGGGCCTGCTCCCAAACGAAGGTGATTACCTTGTTGTTGTCCTTGTCGAGCATGCCCATCTTGAGAGCGCCGTACGCCACCGCCCGCGCTATGGCGTCCCGCTGGTCGTCGCTGAGGTCGCGGGAGTGTTCTTCTTCCCTGGCGTCCACCACCCTGCGGGCGCGGGCCAACGCCTCCGCCTCCAGGTCCTCGTATGGCGGTGCTCCGCCTTTGCGCGACGAGATGGCACCCTCCGGCGTGTTGACGAACTCGTACGATAGCTGGAACGACTTGTCGGCCTGCTTGAAGCCCCAGAGTTCCAACACGCGGAATACCTGCTGGAAGTAGAGCGACTGGCGGCTGTCGATTACATAGATCGAGCGGTCCACGTGCCAATCATCGAACTTGCGGCGGGCAAGCTCCAGGTCCTTGGTGGCGTAGAGAGAGGTGCCGTCAGAGCGTAACACCACCAGCACGCGCCAGGTCTCCTTCGGTTCCCGCGTGCCGTTCTTGTTGGTCTTCCAGAGGTCCTTGGCGTACTTCTGCGACAGTTCGGGGTGGGCGCGCAATTGGTCGTCCACGCGCACAATAACGGGGCCTTGCGGGCGCAGGTCCTCGGCTATGCCCCGCTCGATGAGGTCTTTCACCACGTCCTTGCCTGGCTCCTCCACCTCGCTCTCGAAGAACCAGACGTGGAAGTCCACGCCCAGGTCACCGAAGATGCGCCTGAACATCTCCAGGCTCCACTCGCGGGTGGTGTTCCAGAGTTGCACAAGCTCCGGCTCCTGCGCCTCCCAGGTGGCGAACATCTGCCGGATTTCCTCGCGCCAGCCCGGCACGTCGTCCCACCACTGGCGGTGATCGTCCAGCCGTTCGTACTCGGCGCGCAAGCCGCTCAGCGGGTCCGACGCCAGGGGTACGTTGGTTTCGATGGTAGTATTCTCACCCTCAGACACATCACCCATGCTGCCCATCAGGAACGCAGGCACCACAGGCTCTGTGGGTTGCGCGTAGGCTTCGTCGCGGTTGGTGCTGTCCAGGGTAGAAGTCTGCCCGATGAGCAGCGGGCCAAGCGCGTCCCACAGGTTGAGCACGATGTGGTCGCGTTCGGCCAGCACCAGCTTCCAATCGGGGCCTTCGCGGGCGGTGAGGGTCTCGGCTATCTGGTTGGCGTAGGGGCCGTTCTCAAGGTCGTTCTCGGCAAGGGCGCGCAGCACCATAGTGAGTTGCCCGGCAATTGCGGGGTCGGCCTTCGCGGCATCAGCGATGAGGCCCGTGACGTTGTTGCGGTACTCCAACCGGGCGGTGGCCTCCACGTACAACTTTTCGAGCCACTGGCCCCGGTTCGTCTCCGGCTCCTGTCCCTTATAGAAGCGCTGGTAGGCCCACAATGCCCTGATGACGTGCATGCCGATGTCGCCCAGGTACGTGGCGCTTACGGCATCGAACCCGGCGCACTTGAGTATGTTGTAGATGGTCGCGCCCAGCACGACGTTGCGCAAATGGCCGACGTGCATCGCCTTGTGGGTGTTGAGGTTGGCGTACTCCACCATTACCCGCTCGCCCCTGTCGGGCCAGCAGCCGTATTCGCCGCCCTGCGACAGCACCTGGCTGATTATGCGGTTGGCGTACCAGTCCCTATCAATGTAGAAGTTGATATAGGCGTTGACCACCTCCACACGCTCGACGGCGGCAAGGGAAGGCAGAGCCTCCCGGATACGCTGGGCGTGTTCCTGTGGGCTGCCCGTAGCGCCCAGCTTGCGCATCTGGAAAGCCACCGTGGAGCCGAAGCCCCAGGCACCCTCCAGCGGTATCGGCTTGAGCGCCAAGTCCAGCCCCGAAGCGTCGTAACCCAGGCTGCGAACGGCCTCCCGCAACGCCTCGATGATAGAAGCCTGTAAGTCGCCGGAAGGAGAAGCATGCATAAGTTGTGAGTTCTGAGTGTTGAGTTTTGAGTTATCTATAGTTTGCATTGTCTCGTCTTTGGATGGGATATGGACGAATTATAAACGTCAGGCGGTTGAGGGACAAGGCGAGGTAGCTGCGCCACCAACGACGGAATGAGTCGGACACCAGAACCCTGCTCCACCCTTGTCATTCTTCACTACGTTCAGAATCAGGTGAGTAGCGATAGTGTTGAACTAGGGTGACCAACTCCCGCCTTTGTCATTCTGAACGCAGTGAAGAATCTCGTCCTCCATGCAGGTGTTGCCCCTTTCTTACGGAGCGTACTGGTTCCTGGGTATGTACTGTAGAAAGGTGGTACTTGGGAGGTGAGGGACGAGATTCTTCACTGCGTTCAGAATGACAAAGGCGGGAGTTGGTCATCATAAGGCACCAGCATCCCTCCCCACCTGATTCTTCACTGCGTTCAGAATGACAGAGGGGACCTGGTTGCTGTAATTGTTCCATGTTCCCAGTCTGCGCCTACCTCCCGTTAACAACACGCCCCAAGTAAGCTGCGTGGCAACACAAAGGGGGCGATACATCGCCCCCACCTGTTGAAGTTATTAGGTTCGCCTTGCCCGTCGATTGGCTGCTAATTCTTCGACCGCTCTATCTCCAGCAGCACCCCATCCAGGCCCCGCCAGAGGGCACCAGCCATGCTCTCGCAAGCCTCACGCGCCACCGCGAACTCTGCGTCGGACAGACTCTCCATCTGCTCGGCCAGCCAGCGCGGCTCGTCCTCGTCGTCCTTGTGAATGTCGAAGTAGACCTCGGCTGGGGCGGACAGGTTGTAGTGCTTGCGCAGGCCCTCCAGCTTGCTGTGGGCGGTGGCGGGCTGCTGGTGCTCGAACGCGTAAAGCGCGCCCAAAGCTTGCGGCCTGTTGCTGAAGGTAGCATGGGCCAACTCCACCAACTCAGTTATCTCCGGCAAGCGGCTGCCCGCGGGGCGTGGAGCGTTCAGGTCGGTGGCAAAGTCGGTCCACAGGACGGCGTGTTCGCGCTCCTCTTGTGCGGTGTCCGAGTCGCCTACCGCTTCCCAGCCGGTGGCGATGGTGTCTATGAACTCGCCGTACTGGGTGGCGTAAACTGCCAGGTCGCCTTTGCTCAGGGTGCCCATGTTCCAGGCCTGGTAGAAGGGGTGCTTCAGCAGGCACTTGTTGTCAATTATCTCGTCTAGGACTTGCTTTCTCACGTCGGTCTCCTATTGTCATATGAACTGCTCGACCAAACTGCCGGGGAGCACAGGGCACGACGCAACAGGTCCATGCTACACGGGCAGCCACGCGCATGATTGTAGCTTATCGCTAACAGGTTTGCAACTACCGGTAAGTCCCCATGCGCCTGTAACCTCCGGTTTAAAGGCGGCGTAGTATACTTGAGGCGGGCGTTACGACCATGCAAACAACCCTCACATCCGAAATGGTCTACTACGGCGATGGAGCTGTCTGGGTAACCAGCCAGCGGTTCGTGGTTGGCGAAAAGTCCTACGGGCTGCACGAGATTGACAGCGTAGAAGTCGGCAAGGTGCCAGGGGAACAATGGGCAGATATTGGTCAAGGTAGCTTCAACTGGCGCTTGATATTCATCCCCTTGCTGCCGGTCATGATCGTGCTCAAGATCGGCCCAAACCCGCTCCCTCTGGCCCTCGCCGCACTGACTACCATATTCATCATAGCTGCCATGTGGCGTTATAGTTCAAAGAAGCCGCAGGAGCCGGTGCTAAAGCCCCTACCCGTCTACGTTATCAAGGCCAGGGGCATCCGGCTCAGGCACATCATATTCGCCTCCCTGGATGAGGAACATACAAACAAGTTAGCGGACCTCATCATGGAGGCAGCCGAGGCTCACAGGCGTGGAGAGTCGCCCCACAGAGTCATGCGTAGAGCGTCCTTCGAGCCGCCACGCGGGAACGCCATCGCTCCGAGCCTCGCAACCTACTTCATGGACGGCCTGGTCTGGGTTACCTCCGAGGTGGTGCACGTTGGCCGCCAAAGCTATCCACTACACACCATGCAGGCGGTCTATGTGCACCAGGGCCGCATAGATTGGTACACGGCAGACGCAGCCGACGGCTACTTCGTCATCGCCAACATCCACGATACCCTCACACCCATCCTGGCTACAACCGATCCTCAATACGCCTACAAGGTAAGCGATGCCATAAAGGCCGTCCTCAAAATACTGGGACAAAACCACCTCAGAAGATCACTTTAGAAGCTATCACGAAAATGTAAGGCTAAATACCTTCACCAGAGTCGGCCCCTGTCATTTCGAACATGCGGCTACCTCGGGGTAAACTCCGTGAGAAATCTCGTCCCTCAGCACCTGGCATGGTATTTCCTACATCACCAAAGTACGATACTGAAGATGGAACATCCAGGTGGAGGACGAGATTCTTCGCTCAGAATGACAGATGGGGGCCTAAGCAGGGCCGACATGAGCCACTACACCCCGCCGCCCGCATGGTGTAAAATGCAGCGGGCAGCTACTTGCACCGGGGCCGATTGTTCGTCCTCTTCCTTCTATCTCTGCCCCGCAACCCTGGTAAATTGGTCCCACAGACCTACAGACGGAGGTATTACCCCCATGGACGAAGACGTAACGCGGCGAATACTCAAGGGCGTGCTGACCCTGGTGCTTACCACGATTGCCACGCGGCTGGCAGCCTATCTTACCGACCGCATCCTCGGCCCCGAACTCCTGGACGAAGCTTGAACGAGTTGTTAGTTGTTAGTCGTTAGTTGTTAGTTGTTAGTGGAGAAATTCTAACAACTAACAACTAACAACTAACAACTAACAACTGTCGCCTTATCCACATCCCTTCCCCACTGCCGCGCGCTTGACCCTTGTGCGTGGGCGTGCAATAATGGGCAAAATCCGATGCGCATAGCGCGCCGAGGTCCGGCTCATGTCTTTCCTGAACGGTATCCACCACAATTTACGCCACGCGACACAGCCACAGCAGAATAAGGACCTGGATGCTCCTGGTGGGGAACAGGACGGTGCCGGGGTGTCTGCTCGTGCCGACGTGGATGCCGTGGCCGGGGCTATTGAGCAGGCGGGCTTGAGCGTGCCCGCTACGCTGGCGTTGGAGGTGGGGAAGCCGCTGTCGTGGCTCGGCGGGCAGATGCTGTGGGTGTTCCAGCCATTCGCTGACGTGCTCGGCATCCGCGCTCGCAAGGGGCCGCTCTCCGTCGAGGGTGTTGCCCGCATGCTGGAGCGAGAGGGCAGCACGGACGCCCTGTTGGAGCGCCTGGACGCCGGGGTCACCTCGCGTAAGAAGGGAGGGCGGCGCTGATGGACTTGAGCAACGTCGGCCCGGCTTATGGTGACGCCCTGTACATCATGCTGGGCGTGCTGGTGGTCTTCCTGGTGCTCTACGTGGTCTTCCTGTGGGTCGCCGGGTGGGGCAGGCGCGGGGCGGGCAAGCGCACTATCTCCCTGCGCCACATACCGGGCTACGATGCCACCCGCGTGGGGCTATCCACGGCGGCTGAGACCGGCCACGCCATGCACACCTCCCCAGGCTCCGGCGGAGTCGGGTCCAGGGGGGTGACCACGGCCGCAACCCTGGCTGGCATGAACCTGGTAGAGTCGATGTCGCGGGTGGGCGCGATTACGGGCGCTCCCGTGCAGGCCACCACGAACGACGCTATCGCCTACGCCCTCACCGACAACGCAGTGCGCCGGGGCTACCGCCGGGCCGGTTGGTCGATGGAGAGCGAGAACGCGGGGGCGCGCTTCCTGACCCACAACGACCCGCTGGCCTATGCCGCTCACGTCACCGACATAGTGGACCGTAGCAAGGTGTCGCAGGCGGTGATGTCGGGGCAGTTCGGGCCGGAAGTGCTGCTCATAACCGAGGCGCAGCGGCGCACCGGGGCCTACCAGATCGCAGGCTCCTCCGACCCGCAGGCCCTCGCCCTCATCTCGCTCACCGCCGACCACACGCTCGTGGGCGAGGAGATATTCGCCTCCGGTGCCTACTTAGAACGCCGCACCAGCCACATAGCCTCCCTGCTGGCCCAGGACGGCCTCCGCTGGCTCATCATCCTGCTCATAGTCGCCGGGTTCATCCTGGTAAACGTGCTAGGGCAGAACTGGTTCGACCTACTGACACTCTACCCGTGAAACGTGAAACGTGATGGTGCTTGAAGTACCAGCGCGGCTCATGGAGGCCAAATAACACTTACCGCATCACGTTTCACGTTTCACTCATCAGAATCAATGACAAACCGCATCGGCTCACTCGCAATACTCATACTGAACCTGGCCCTGGCGTACATTGCCGGGGTGATTAGCCTCGTGGGCTTTTTCACGCAGGGCACGATTGCAGACATGGGCGGGACGCTGGCGCAGTGGGTGGCGGTGCTGGTCGGATTCGCCCTGCTGGTGGGCCTGGGCAACCTGATAAAGGTGCATCTTACGCGAGTGGCCCGGCGCGAAGAGGGGTGGCTTTACAGCCTCGTGCTGGTAGGCAGCGCGCTGGTGGTGGTCGGCATGGGGCTTTACGGCGGAGGGCCGGGCGATGCTTCGGTCGCCTGGGTGTTCCAGTGGATCTACCAGCCACTGGGGCAGGCAGTATTTAGCCTGCTCGCCTTCTTCCTGGTGACCGCGCTCTTCCGCTCCACCCGCCTGCGCAACGCCGAGGCCCTGGTGCTGCTGGGTGTGGCCCTGCTGGTGATTATCGGCCAGGCCCCCATCAGCCAGATCGCCCCGCTCGACGTGATGGTGGGGGTAAGCGACTGGATACTGGAGTACCCGGCGCTGGCGGGCATCCGCGCCATACTGCTGGGCGTGTCGTTCGGCGCGATAGCCACCAGCCTGAGAATATTGTTAGGCTTCGATAGACCATATCTTGACTGATTTGGGAATTCGGAATGCGGATTTCGGATTTACGAAAGACTCCGAACAAATCCGCAATCCGAATTCCCAAATCCCAAATCCGCTATGCCAGACGTAGTTTGTCCAACCTGTGGGGTTACTAATCGCAGCACCAGCCACTTCTGCGCCAGGTGCGGTCAGCCCTTGCCCCGCGTTGAGGACGCTGCCGCCGCTGGGCAAGGTGCGGAAGGCACACAGGACACGCAGGGTACACCCGCGAAGCCCGATGCGCCCTCAGCGGGGGTGGACCTGCCCTGGTTGCAGGCCGTGCAGCAGCATTCGGTGAAGGAGACGAGCGACCTGCGCAGGACCCCACCTCCCGGACAGGGCCAGGCGCAACAACCCGATCAGCCGTCGGAGCCTGCGCAACCGCCGTCCGAACCCGAGTCTCAGACTCCGACAGGACAGGAGGCGGCAGCCCAGCAGCTAGGTGTCGAGCAGATGCCGCCCAACGTGCGCCAGATGCCAGTGCGCGAGCCTTCCCAGCCGCCCGCCGACCCCAACGAGCCGCCGCCTGACTGGGTGGTGAGCATACTGGAGCCTACCGTAACGCCGCCCCCGCCACAGCAGGAGTACGAGCCGGAGGAGCTTGCGCACATCATGCCGTGGGCGCACCCCGACCCCGACCAGGGTACGAGCGGGCCGCCTAACCCCGCAGCCGGTAGCCAACTCCCGCCCTGGCTGCGCGAGGTAACCGTGCAGGAGACGCTGCAAGCCGCTCCTCTCCCCACGCCCCAGGAACCGTCCGCCCCTGTTCACGAAGACTTCGCGCTGGAAGGCATAGAGCCGTTCATGCCCCCGCCGCTGGCGGAGGACGAGCCTGTCCAGCCAGTGGCCCCCGCGCCCCAGGAGCAGGTGCCCGCCTGGTTGCGCTCCGTCACGTCAGGCAAGGACGAGCAGGACCAGGGCGGGCTGGACGCGGACGCGACGGTGCCCGACTACGCCGCACAGCTTGAGGCCATGCCCGCGTCCGAGGGAGGGTTCCGCAATATCCCCGTGCGTGCGCCCAGGGCCGGGGCGGTGGACACGCTGGCTACCCTCTTGCAGGCCGAGACGCTCAACGTGCCGCGCCGGGTGCCCACCGGACAGACCGGCCCTCTGGTGCAGGCCAGGCCCGCGAGCCGCCGGGGCTTTTCGCGGTGGTTGCTGCCCGACGGGCTGATTTACCTGCTGATACTGGGCGTGTTGCTGGCGATATTGCTAGTGCGCCCGCCCTTCGGGGATATACCGTTCGCTCCCAGCACGGACGTGACGCAGTTCTACAACGCTATCGAGTCGGTGCCCGAGAACGAGCCAGTGCTGGTGGTCTACGACTGGGACGCGACCCGTTCCGCCGAGATGTCGGTGCTGTCGCAGGCGGTCATGCGGCACGTGATGTCGCGCCGCCTACCCTTTGTGACTATCAGCACCGCCCCACAAGGCCCGGGCTTTGCCCAGCAGGTGGTGAGGAATGCACTCGCGGACACTGTAGCCAACTACGGCTACACCTACGGCACGGACTATCTCATCCTGGGTTACATCCCCGGCAACGAAGCCGCCTTGCGCTCGGCGGTGGACGACTTCACGGCGGTGCTGCCCCTCGACTACCAGCAGATACAGCGTCTCGACTCGTATCCGATCTTGCAGCAGGGCAACATCCGGGGCGCGAGAGACTTCGCCCTGGTGATCGACCTCGCCTCGGACGAAGCGGAGCTACGCAACTGGATCGAGCAGGTGGGGGCGCGCACCGATGTGCCCCTTATAGCCGCCGTGCCGCAGAGTCTCTACCCCATAGCCCGCAGCTACAACCGGGTGCGAGGCACGGGCCTCCAGGCGGTGGTGAGCGGCACCGGCGGGGCCTTACAGTACAACCGCCAGTTACTACAGGCGGGCCGCAACACCGGCCAGATGAACGTAGACGACCTTACCGACCGCCTCAACGCCCAGTCGGTAGCCCAACTGCTGGTGGCCCTGGTAATCGTCGCCGCCTTCATAAACATGGCAACGAGGCGAATCTTCAGGAGGTAGGGCTGAAACGTGAAACGTGAAACGTGATGCGGCACTAGCAACAGAGTCGCAAATCACGAACCAAGAAACACAAACCGCATCACGTTTCACGTTTCATGTTTCAGAAACTATGGACCTAAACCTTATAGGCTCAATAGTCGCCGGGCTGCTGACGCTGATGGTGTTCAGCTACTTGATAGGGGCCAACCCTCTTTGGCGGGTGGCTCAGAGCCTGCTGGTGGGCGTGTCGGTGGGCTACGTCACCCTGGTCATACTGACGCAGGTGGTGGTGCCGCAGGTGGCGCGCATCATCCAGCCCGCAGCCGACGCCCCTCCCACCGACAGGTGGCTGGCCGCCGTGCCCGTGGCGCTCGGTCTGATGCTGCTGATGCGTATCGCCTTCCCCGGCGCGTGGCCCGCTTCGTTCGGGCTGAACCTCGTCGTGGTGGTAGGCTCGGCGCTGGCGCTGGGCGGCGCGTTGGCGGGCACCATCGTACCCCAGTCGCTTGACACGATGCGCCTGCTCGACTTCAACAACCCCCTGGCGGTGGCGGGGAACATCGTGCTGCTGTTAGGCGTGGTGTGCGCGCTGGCCTACTTCGCCTTCGGAGCGCGGGCGGGAGGCGAGCGTTCGCAGCCTGTGCGCCTGCTCGCCACGGTTGGACGTTGGGTGCTCCTGGTGGCCTTCGGTGCCCTGCTAGGATCCCTATCCACCACCTTCTTCGCAGCCCTCATAGACCGGCTGCTGGCGTTGATATACACCGTAGTAGACCTGATAGGATATTGAGGATTCTGAAACGTGAAACGTGAAACGTGATGGTACAAGAAGTACCGGAGCGTCTTATGTAGGACCATTTAGAGCAAGCCGCATCACGTTTCACGTTTCACGTTTCAGGAAGCATCTATGTCAAACCCACAATCTCTAGACTCAGGCATACTCGAAGACACTATGCTCGCCCAGGTGGGTGCGGTGCTGGCGGTGGATATTGGGTCGCTCTACACACGAGCGGCGCTGTTCGACGTGGTGGGCGACGAGTACCGCTTCATCGCCAGGGCCTCAGCCGTGACCACCGCCGAAGCGCCTTACAACGATGTCACCGCCGGGGTGTACAACGCCCTGTCGGAGCTTGAGGGGGTTATCGGGCGCAGGCTTACCGACGGCACCCGCCTGCTCATGCCCCAGCGCCGCGACGGCAACGGCATAGACCTGTTCATCGCCACGTCCAGCGCGGCCCCGGCCCTTCGGTTGGTGGTGGCCGCCGTGAGCGCCGACATATCGGCCTCAAGCGCGATGCAGGCGGCGATGAGCACCTACACCAACATCGTGTCCCGCATCACCTTGGACGAGGGCCTCCACCAGTTGCCCAACGAGGACGAAGCGGTGCTCAACAGCGCCGCTATAGCCTGGTCGCAGGAGCAGACCGACAAGCTGTTGGCGTTGCCACCCGACGTGGTGCTGATGTCGGGCGGGGTGGACGGCGGGCCGGTATCTCCGCTGGTGAGGCTGGCGAAGGTGGTGGCAGTGACCGCCCGCGAGCAGGGCAGCCGTGCCGAGCTTGCCGCGCGCAAGGGGCAGGTGGCCCCAGGTATGCCGTTGCTGATATTCGCGGGCAACCAGGAGGCGTTGCAGGGCGTGACCGACGCGCTGGTGCCTATAGCCGAGATGCAGAGCGTACCCAACGTGCGGCCCGACCTTCAAACGGAGTTACCCGGCCCCGCCGCCGCAGCCATAGCCGATCTATACACCGAGCGGCGTGTGCCACAGATACCCGGCTACCACGTGCTCTCGCGCTGGGTGGAGGGGCCTATCGTACCGACCGCCGAGTGCGAGCGGCTGATAGCGCAGTACCTCCACAGGCAGTACGGGCGCGAGACGCTGGTGGTGGACGTAGGTGCGTCTTCCACCGGGCTGTTCCTCGCCAACGCGCAGGCCGACCACTCGGCGGTGATGGGCGACATGGGGCTGGCTTTCGGCTTGAGCAACCTGCTCGCCACTCGCGGCGCGGCGAACGTGCTGCGCTGGCTGCCCTTCGAGATGAGCGAGGACGAGCTTTGGGAATGGGCGCTCAACAAGGTGGCTCGCCCACTGACGCTCCCCCAGACGCCCCGCGACCTGATGATAGAGCACGCATTGGCGCGAGAGGCCCTGGTGCATGGCGCGGCGGCGTTGCAGAGCTACAACGGCGGCCGCCCGCCCCGGTACGACCTGCTGGTGGGCACGGGGGGCCTGCTGGCGCACACCCCCAGGCCCGGACAGGCGGCCCTACTCCTGCTGGACGCCTTGCAGCCCGCCGCCGTGGAGCTTGGCTCGGTGGAGCTGGCGCTCGACACCACGCTGCTCATCCCGCCGGTAGGCAATTTGGCCCGGCACCAGGGAGCGGCCGCCGCCTACATCTTCGACCGCGACTGCCTGGTGTGGCTGGGCACGGCCATCGTGGTGCACAACGCCTGGCAGCAGGAAACCACCGGCAAAGCGCCCGCCGCAGTCCCTGGCAGCACAGTGGCGGTGAACGTCACCGTGGAGCGGCAACAGGGTGGCACCGAAAACGTGGAAGTACCCTACGGCACCATACGCATAGTGCCCCTACGTCCGGGGCAGCGGGCGGCTCTCACCGTGAAGCCGGGCGCGGGCTTCCGGGTGGGCAGCGGCGAGCCGGGAAAGGCCCTCAAGACCCAGCCGGGCCAGGAGGTCAAGGGCGGACTGGTGGGGCTGGTAATCGACGCACGCGGCCGCCCGCTCGACCTGCCGGAAGACGGCACCGTCCGCCGCACGCTGATTCGCAGTTGGCTGACCGCTATGGACGCGATAGCCGAAAGCGGCACCGGCCAGGCCCCCGGCGCGAGAGGGCTGGAGATCGTGCCCCCGCCCGACGCTCAGGGGGAGGGTGGCGTGGAGCCGGAGGGCGAGACATAGTCTTCGTGCGTCGCGAAAGCTTATAATGGATGAAGCATCCATAGTCACGTGCGGGTAGGAGGTGCTGGAATGCTTCAGACGAATGTGAAAGATGAGATTATCAGTAGGCTTGATGGGTTCACCCTCGAAGAGCTAGAGGCCGTATTGGATTACATGCGCGCGGTCGTATCAAAGCTTCCTCCAGGTGTGCCTGGGCCGGAGTTCCGCAAGTTCTCAGGCCTGATCCCCAAGGAGGACTTAGCCGCCATTGCTGCGGCAATTGAGGAAGATTGCGAGACAACAGACACCTCTGGGTCGTAATGACTTGGTCAGGTACCTGCTGGATACCAATATCGTCATAGCGCATTTTGCACAGGAGCCTGCCGTAGATGCCCGGCTGGTCGCCGAAGCTGAAATATTCATTCCTAGTATTGTGCTTGGCGAACTATATTATGGCGCTGAGAAATCAGGGTTAGGACGCGCCAACCGAAATCGTATAGAGAAATTCGCTGTCAACAATACTGTGATTGCTTGCGATGCCGAGACGGCACGTAGGTATGCCATAGTGAGAAACCGCCTGCGGCTGAAGGGGCGTCCTATCCCGGAGAACGACATGTGGATTGCGGCTGCCGCGCTTCAGTACAACATGGTCCTTGTTACTCGTGATGCTCATTTTAGAGATGTGGAATATCTAAAGCTTGAGAGATGGTAGCTCAGCCCTGAGACAAGACAAAGGGAGACACAGGTGAGCCAGTATTACCCGATACCCCAACCCACTATAGCCACCAACATCCTCGTCAGGCGAGAGCGGCGGTTGCCAGTGCCTGGTGAGGTGGCGGTGCGGGCCGGGCAGAGGGTCGAGCCGTCCGACGTGATAGCACAGAGCACCCTTTCCTCCGAGCCGGTACAGGTGGGCATAGCCGCCGAGTTGGACATGTCGCCTGCCGCCGCCGCCAAGAGGTTGCGGGTGAGCAACGGGCAGACGGTGGAGAAGGGGGCGGTGCTGGCGCAGAAGGGCGGGCTTGGCTCGCGCGTGTCGCGGTCGCCTATCACCGGGACCTTCACCGGCTACGATGCTAACAGCGGCGTGGGGCTGATATCGCTGCCCTCCGAGACCGTGTCGGTGCAGGCCCACCTGAAGGGCATCGTGACCGAGTTGATACCCTACTACGGGGCGGTGATAGAGACCCCCGCCACCCTCATCCGGGGTATCTTCGGGGTGGGTGGCGAGCAGCATGGCGTGCTCAGGGTACTGGTTGCGGGGAACGACGAGCCTGTCACGCCGGAGCTAATAGACGCCAGGGTGTCCTACTCGGTGGCCGTGGGCGGTTCGGAGGTCACGGTGGAGGCGCTACGCAAGATGATAGAGCTTGGGGCGCGCGGCCTCATCACGGGCAGCATACGGGCCACGGAGCTTGCCAGCTTCCTGGGCTATACCAGCCTCGAAGCCTGGCGGCTAGGAGCTACCAGCATGAGCGGTAACGGCTGGGACTTCCCACCTCCCTCTGCCACGGTCCCTTCGCCCGTGCCTCCCGATTTCGTGCTCATCATCACCGAAGGCTTCGGCCCCGTGCCGATGTCGCCCCGCACCTTCGAGATGCTGGCGGCCTACGACGGCCAGGAGATAGCCATTGACGGCACCACGCGGCTGCGGGGCGGCCTCTCGCGTCCTGAGATCGTGATACCGCTGGCGCGCACCACGGCGGTCCGCTGGCTGGAGGAGACGGGGCCTAAGGTGGAGGTAGGCAAGAACGTGCGTCTACTGGCGCAAGCCTACCTCGGACAGTTAGCCCAGGTAATCAGCCTGCCGGTAGGTCCCCGCGCCTCTCAATCGGGAGTGCTTACCACGGTGGCAGAGGTGCAGCTAGGCACAGGGCAGCGGCTGAGGGTGCCGCTGGTGAACCTTGAGGTGCTGGAATAGGACGGAAACGCCAAGACGCAGAGGACGCGCCAAGATTAGGATAGGTTACGGATGTGAAGGTGCACGGTTCGTCGTGCGCCTTCTATATTTTTGACCGGGAGTTACCGGGGCAACAAAAATCGGAAATAAACACCCAAAGTGGCCCCTCCCGTCTCGAAAATAGCAAGAAAGCGTGGGCACTATGGGTTGTGCCTACGCTTTCTCACACCTGTGCTTCGGAAGAGTGCGCCTAGGGTGTGCTCGCCTCCTCAAACTCCGGGTTGATAGTGGTGCTCTGCGCCTGCTCGTAGATAGGCTCCGGCGGCGAGTTGCCCCAGTCGGTGTTCTCCACCGTATCGCGGGTGTAGGTGGCCTCAACGACCACGGTGTTCGTCCCCTGTTGCGCTGTGGTGGGGGTGCCCTGGCCTGTCGCGGGCAACGGGTAGCTGCCGTATAGCGTCACCTGGCTGTATGTAAGTTCCACCTGCACCATCTGCTGCAACAGGTCCTTTATCTGCTGCTTGGCCTGGAGAGCCGCTTCTGGCAAGGTCTCGCGCGGCAGGATGTTGAAGTAGACCTGGATGTTGCTGCCGTCGTAGCGGACGTACACCACCTGGTCGCCCGCGGGTGCCTGCCGCAATGGGCCTGCTATCTGGCTCTCCTCCGCCGTCAGCGTGGGCACGGTAGTAGGCGTCGCGGGTGGCGCGGGCGGCTCCGTGGGCGGTGGCGGAGTCGGGTTGGCCGTAGCGGTCACCACAACCACCTGGGGGGTGGCCGTAGGCTCCACGGGGCCGGGCGTGTCGGTCACTTGCACTTCCACTACCACCGTCTGCACGACAGGGGTAGGCGATGGCGGCTCAGGCGTGAGCGTCACCACCACCGTCTGCACTACTGGCGTGTTGGTTGGCGGCTCCGGGGTGTTAGTCACCTCGACCACCACTACCTGCGCCGTAGCCGTGGCTGTAGGCCCCGTCACGTTCACGTTGACATCCCTCGGCCTGAACAGCAGCCACAATATAACGCCCAACAACAGCAGACCGGCGACTGCCGACGCCACGATGAGCGGGGTATTGTTCTTCCTGGGTGGAGGCGTGGTAACGTTTACCTGCCCGCCTCCAGCTTGTCCTCCTTGGGCCATGCGATGGACCTCCTTGCTTGTCTCTGTTTCTCCGTGCTTTCTCGGTAGGAATGGGATTTCATCACTTTTAACTAGTAATGCTGCCAAGGCGTTACGGAGAGACAAGGTAGCAGAGGCCAGGGGCAGTAGGGGCATGATGCATCATGCCCCTACTGCCCCAAATAATATTTACACACGAATACCGTGTCGTACCTTACCCACTCTCCCCCCTCAGCCACCGATCAATCTTAGCCGCCAGCAATAATAACGCCAGCATCACCCCAGAGAGTAGCGCCCACCACCCCACATCCTCCGAGTCCCGCGCTTCCAGGTAGATGGTGTAACAGATGGACACTACAAGCCCTGCAATCGGCCCGTAATAGAGCCAGCGCCACTTCGACCTGGGTGGGTACGGCTCCCTCGGCCAGAACTCCAGCAGGACCACCAGCAGCACGAACAGCGAACCGAGGGTAAGCGGCGCGCCGATGTAGCCTATCAGCAGCGACATGCCCACCTCTACCCCGACGACGAGCACGACAAAGAGTACCCTACCCAATACCGCGCCGCTGCAACTCTGCAGACAGGACGATCTCTCGAATAAGCTGCGTATGCCGGAGATAGAAAAGTTTCGTTGCCGTTCCGCGCTCACGTTACCCCTCCTGCAGCACGCCCTTCAAGCCTCGTACCTCCGTACATGCTCTACGCCCCGCGCATGACGCGCCTCTCCACCCCGCGTCCCTTGACGCCCACCGCCGCCCCTCGGTACAATGGCCTGTACTATACCCTCCACCCCATACATATAAGTAAGGGCAGCACAAGTTAATGGATAACTCGTAATTCGTAATTCGTAATTCCTACCACGGAGCCTCCATGACCCAGATAGACGACCAAGTCCGCAATCCCCATTCCGAATACCCAAACCCGGCCTACATGTCGAGCCGCGAAATCCGCAACCGCTTCATCCGCTACTTCGTGGAGAAGGTCGGCTCTACCCACGTGCCCTCCTCTTCCCTCGTGCCCAGCAACGACCCTACCCTCCTCTTCACCACGGCGGGCATGGTGCAGTTCAAGGACGTGTTCCTCGGCAACGAGACCCGCCCCTACAAGCGCGCCGTCACCTCCCAGAAGGTCATGCGGGCCGGGGGCAAACACAACGACCTCGAAAACGTCGGCCCCTCCATCCGCCACCAGACTTTCTTCGAGATGCTCGGCAACTTCTCCTTTGGCGACTATTTCAAGCGCGAGGCCATCACCTACGCCTGGGACTTGCTCACCACCCCACAGGAGCAGGGCGGCTTCGGTCTTGACCCCAACCGCCTCTGGCCCACCATCTACCTGGACGACGAGGAGTCGTTCGAGCTATGGCAGGAGGTCGCCGGGGTGCCGCCCCAGCGTATCACCCGCCTGGGCAAGGAGGACAATTTCTGGGCAATGGGCGACACCGGCCCCTGCGGCCCTAACACCGAGATCTACTGGGACTTCTACCCGGAGCGAGGCGAGGACGGTGATAACCCCGGCACGAACGAGGCCCGCTTCTTCGAGATTTGGAACCTCGTCTTCATGCAGTTCGACCAGCCCGGCGACGGCACGTTGGTACCCCTGGAACACCCCGGCGTCGATACGGGCATGGGCTTCGAGCGCATGTCCACGGTCATGCAGAGCGTCCCCTCCAGCTACGAGACCGACCTGTTCACCTACATCCTCGACAAGGTTCAGGAGCTAACCGGGCAAACCCACGAGGAGCGCGAGCATAACATCATCTCCTACCGCGTGATAGCCGACCACACCCGCGCCGCCACCTTCCTGATTGGCGAGGGCGTGCTGCCAGGCAACACTCTGCGAG
>JALZHG010000300.1 GCA_030914045.1 Chloroflexota bacterium
CCTCACCGCCCCGCTCTGCCGACCTCCCTGCTTGACAGCGAGGATTGTCTCTCACCTCTTGGTAGCTGAGTGTATGCCTTCATGCGTCCATCGCGCCACCCGGTTCAATACCATAGCAACACGCTGAAGACCTCCGGCGGATCATGACGCTGGGCGTTACGGACGAAGAAGAGGAGGGGGGATGAGCATGGACATGCTCACCTCCGTCCCCATCCTCGCAGCGATCCTGATCCTTGCACTCTCCGGGGCGGTGGGGGCGCTGGTATGCTTGTGATGACGGCCCCGAGGGCTGGCTAGGCGTCTGCAATCAGGGGGTGCACCAAGCGTACCCATCGAGGGAAGTCGCCGACACCGAGACGATTCAGCAATCCAAGAATTGGCTCGGGGCGCACGCCGAGGATGCGGGGGGCTTCTTTATGGAGCTGCACACCGGTGCGCCGCACGAGCCGTACTACCCCGAAGCCCAAGACGCGCAGAAGTTCGCCGGCGAGCAGGTGCCCAGGAGTGGATCGTTCAACGAAGCCGACGTTTCGGACAAGGCCAACTTGACTGTGAGGAACGCACCCCCGCTGTGCTCGACTTCGGTGCCCAACGGATCTACGAGTTCGTGCTACCGCGCCGATGGCACGCTCAAGACGACCTACGCCCAGAAGGACCCGGTGTGCAATGGCCTGCCAGAGCTGTCCATACAGTGCCAAGACGTGAGGTGGCGCGAGACGTTGCGGGATCTTCAGAAGGTCGATAGGGCGATCGGCGACTACAAGGCTATACTGCAAAACCATGGCGAGTGGGCCAACACTTACGTCGTCTACTACACCGACAATGGTCTGCACCTCGGACAGCGTCGCCTGCCCTACGGCAAGCAGCAACCCTACGAGCACGCCGTAAACCCGTTCCCCCTGTTCGTTCGCGGCCCCGGCATACCGGCCGACACCGCACGCGGCCAGCTCGTTGCCAATATAGACCTCGCGCCTACCTATGCTTACATGACGGGTGGGCAGGCCAACATCCCCGCTTTCGTAGAGGGGCGCAACATCCTCAACCTGGCGAAGGGCACGGCCCCAGGATGGCCGAGGAGCAGGATCGGTATCGAGCGGCTGAACATGAGTCCGACGTGGCGAGGCATCAGGACCCCAACCGAAAAGTTCGTGATGTTCGAAGGCGGGGGGCGCGAGTACTACAACCTAATCAACGATCCGGGCGAGTTGAACAACACGTGGGGCAGCCTCTCGCAAGCGAAGAAAGATGCGCTGGTGGCCCAGGCCAACGCACTGTCGAACTGCTCCGGTGCGGGTTGCCGGACCTCGGACCGGTAGGGGAGAGGTGAGCACTTGAGTACTAGCACGCGAACCTGGACGGTGCGCGTCGCGACGGCGCTCTTGGTCGTCGCGACGTGCTGCCTCATCAGCTGTTCTGCCCCGGTCTCACCTCCGAACATCCTTTACATCGTCCTGGACGACATGACCCAGAGAACCTTCACCGATCAGGTAATGCCGCACACCAAGACACGCATAGAGGATCAGGGCGTAACGTTCACCAACGCGTTCGTCTCCAACCCAAACTGTTGCCCTTCCCGGGCCACCGCGCTATCCGGGCAGTACCCCCACAACACGGGCGTGCAGTCGAACTTGCCCGCCGACGGAGGCTGGGAGAACTTCCGGGATGAAGAGCAAAACGGTGAGTCGTTCCCGCAGTGGCTCGACGCTGCCGGCTACCGCACGGGCCACGTCGGCAAGTACCTGAACGGACACGACATCAACCACATCCCGCCCGGATATGACTACTGGGTCGGACGCGGGTTGCAAGACTTCAACGACAACGGCACGGTGCGCGACCTGCGCGGCACGGGCATAGACCCAGAGGTCTTCACCTACGTGAAAGCCCAGGAGTTCCTTGAGGGCGCAACGCAAAAGCCCGATCCGTGGATGCTCTACTGGGCGCCCATGACGCCGCACCTGCCCGCGAGGGTGCCGAAGGGCTATGGCGATCTCTACCCGAACGCCAAGGTGCCACGCGTTCCGTCGTACAACGAGGCCGACGTTTCCGATAAGCCGCGATGGGTCAGGCGTCTCCCTAAACTGGACCAGGCAACGCAGGACAACGAAGACGCCCGCTGGCGCCTCACGCTCCAGCGCCTCCATCGCACCGACAACCAAATCAACTCCGCGCTGAACCTCCTGGACAGGCGTGGACAACTGGACAACACCTACGTGATATTCACCTCCGACAACGGATCGCACTTCGGCGAGCACCGCTACGCCATCTTGCGCGGGGCGAAAGTTGCGCCATACCAGGAATCGGTTCGGGTTCCGCTTGCGGTCCGCGGACCGGGCGTGAGGAAAGGCGCGACGGCCAACAGGATCGTAGGCAACCTCGACATCGCCCCAACCTTCTCTGACATAGCCGACGCACCGCACACAGAGGTGGACGGACGCTCCTTCCTGGGGCTTCTTCGCCACGCCGTGCCGGTGTGGGAGTGGCGCAAGCGCATGCTCATAGAGCGGGTACAGATCCAGCCGGATGGAAACATCGTCCCGTCCTACCGAGGCTTCGTAACGGAGGGGGCGACCTACGTGCGATACGAGGACGGCTTCGAGGAACTTTACAACCGCAGGGTTGACCCCTACGAACTCAACAACCTTTCAAGTCCCGAGCAGGTGAGTCCTCGCGATACGAGCACTTGGAGAATCCATCTTACGGCATTGCGGGATTGCAAGGGAGTTGCATGTCGGGTCGCGGAGGCCCGACGTAACGGCGGGATATACGTTTGGGCGTTTGCGTAGCGGGCGGGGGGATTATTCACCCAACTGCGTAGTAGGATGGAATTCTCGGAAGTTCATATCCAGGATCGTGCATAGCCCCGGTCCAACACCTATGGGTGTCTCAGCCCTGATCTAGCTCATTTGGGCTAGATTAAGATCACTCATTTGGGCGATACGCCAGGCACGCTCTTGTGTTGTCATTAAGGGCCAAGGAATATCCGGCACAAGGTAGAGGCTTCGAGCTCCGCCCTCTAGAGAGTTGGGCACCTATAAGGGACGGAAGTGAGCCAGTGGCGCAACCGGCTACCTCATAACGATGAGGCTGGCCGGTTTTGTTTGCTTTGGAAAAGGAAGGCGTAGAGCGCGATGCCTGAGGGGCCTACGCACGACGACCCGCTGAAGGCTCAGCTTCGTTCGGATTCGGGCAGGAGCTCCAAGGTCATCAAGGACAGCGAGGGCATAGAGGCGGTCGTGGAGGTGCCCGGGGCGGGCAGGTTAGTGTTGCGCGTGGACAGCGCGGGCGGCTACTCGTTGCGGGGGCGTCCCGAAGGTTATGAAGGTCGTGAAGGTGATGAAGGTGATGAAGGTGATGAAGGCGTGAGGAGGGTTCTGATAGCGGTGGGCGTGATGCGCGCTGAGGGGATCGTGGCCGTGCGCCTCGAAAGCGGACCTACGGGGCCTACTACGCCACCGAGCACGAGCTAAGAACAAGGCGTAAACGCAGTCCTTCTGTCTTCCTCTTCTTATCCATATTCACCGAAGTGCCTACAGCGATTTGCAATGAGCTTGGTCCTTGAGACATCATGGGATGATGGACGCTTCTTCGGAAGATCTCAGAAGGAAGATAGTCGAGGCCGTGGAGGGGCGGCGCATGAACCAGAGCGAGGCCGCTCGCGCTTTCGGGGTGAGCCTCTCCTCGGTCAAGCGCTACGTGAAGCGCTGCGCGAAGGGCGTTCGCTCTCGCCGGGGAAGGCTCCGGGCAAGCAACCCACGCT
>JALZHG010000110.1 GCA_030914045.1 Chloroflexota bacterium
CTACAGAGGTGGCTCGGCAACCTGCCCGCTATCCAACGCTTCTACATGCTCGACCAACCGGAAGATGAGACCCAGCAGGTAGACTGGTTGAGCGGGGCGGCCCTTCTGTGCAGGCGGGAAGCGCTGGAGCAGGCGGGGCTGTTCGACCCCGGCTACTTCATGTTCAGCGAAGAGGTGGACCTGTGCAAGCGGGTGAAAGACGCCGGGTGGGAGGTCGTCTACGTACCTGAGTCGGAGATAGTCCACTACGGCGGCCAGAGCACGGACCAGGCGGTAGCCGCGCGGCACGTCAACTTCAACACCAGCAAGGCCCGCTACTTCCGCCTGCACGAAGGCCGGGTCGTTGGCAGGCTGGTGCGCCTCTACCTGCTGGCTACCTACGTCGCGCAGAGCGTGTCCGAGGCCGCCAAGTGGCTGCTGGGACACAAGCGGGAGCTGCGCGCCGTGCGCCTGGGGATGTACAAGCAGGTGCTCAGGAGCGGCTTGCGGGAGCGTCGGCGCGAGCGAAAACAGGCCGACGTGCTGCTCATTACCGGCGAGTACCCCCCGGCACAGGGTGGCGTGGGCGACTATACCTGCAAGCTGGGCAATGCGCTCGAAGCCGCCGGGGTTCGGAACCATGTGCTCACTCGCCCGGTGGAAGCGAAGCCTGCAACCCACAATCAGGTTGCCCCTGAAAAGCCGGTGCGGCGCGGCCCCTACCTCTCGCGGCGGATCGATTTGCGGTCGGTGCTACGCTCGTTGAAAGCCACCGGGGCATCCATAGCGCACATCCAGTACCAGACCGGCGCTTACGAGATGCGGCCCACCGTCAACTTCCTGCCCTGGCTGTTGCGCTTGAAGTGGAGAGGGGCCACTGTCGTGACTTTCCATGACGTGCGAGTGCCGTACCTCTTCCCAAAGGCGGGACCCGCGCGCGAGTGGGTCAACCGCTTCATGGCGCGTACCGCCGGGGCCTGCATAGCCACCAACCCGGAAGATGCGGCCCGGCTGAAGGCATGGGGCGTCAAGCGACTGGATCTTATACCTATAGGCTCGAACATACCCAACAACCCGCCACTCGGTTATGACCGTCGAGCGTGGCGGGAGCGGTGGAGTGCCGCCGAAGGTACCACCCTGCTGGCCTACTTCGGCTTCCTCAATAGCTCCAAGGGGCTGGACGACCTGTTGAGGGCGCTGGTGCGGCTGCGGGAGCGAGGCGATTACCGGCTGCTCATGGTAGGCGGCGGCCTCGGTTCCAGCGACCCCACGAACCGGGCTACTGCCACCCAATTAGCGGACCTGGCACGGCAACTGGGTGTTGAAAGCAGTCTCACATGGACCGGCTACCTCGAACCAAGAGAAGTGTCCGCCGCGCTCCTATCGGCCGATATGGCGGTGCTGCCCTACGCTGACGGTGCCTCGTTCCGCCGGGGCAGCCTGCTGGCAGTCCTCGAACACGGGCTACCTTTGGTGACAACGGAAGGCACTTCGGGGGCGGGCGTTGAGGGTAATTGGCCGCGCTTGATGGACGGGGAGAACGCTTTGCTGGAGAAGGTGGGGGATGTAGAGGGACTGGCGGAGGCAGTGTGGAGAGTGGCCGGGGATGCTCAACTGCGCGATAGGCTGGGTGAAGGCGCTCGCGTGTTGTCGGGGTTCTTTAGCTGGGCTACCATAGCCGAAAGCCACGCACGCTTGTACGACCAGTAACGATAGGAAGCGAGTGTCTGAGGTCAAATATTTGACCTCTTATGTTGGTAGTGCTATCTTAATCAATTGACAGGTGTATTATACTATGTGTAAGCAGTTGCGAATTGCACGCTCTGGGCGCGTATAGCAGTTCGCAATTACCAGTAGGCGGCAAGATCAAGATAAGAGAACGTGTGCCACTGAGACAAGGCACGAAAGCGTACGGTAGATCATGAATTCTCCGTCCGTAAACAGCAACGAGGCTCCACCCATACAGCCTCGCAAGAATGCATGGATTCTCTCACCCGGAGGGATAGTCGCTGTCTACCTGCTGCTGGGGGCGCTCTGGATACTGCTCTCCGACCTCGTGGTTGCCACCCTCTTCCCAGACCGAGACACCTTTGCATGGGCGCAGACCATTAAGGGGTGGTTCTTTGTGGCGTTAACTACGCTGCTACTCTACGGCCTTATCAGGCGGACCGTGCATGCCGTGAAATTCGCCAGGGGCGCGCAGACTGAGTCTGAGTCGAAGTTCCGTACGCTCGTGGAGCAAATACCTGCTGTCACGTACGTAGCAATACCCCACGGTGGCGGCACCACGTACATGAGCCCGCAGGCTCAACCCCTCCTCGGCTACTCTCCCGACGAATGGAACGGCATCCCGGATATGTGGCATCGACTGCTCCACCCGGAAGACCACGACCGCGTGGCTGCCGAGCTTGAGCAGACCTACCGCACCGGTGACCCGTTTCTCACTGAGTACCGCATGCTCGCAAAAGATGGGCGCACCTTCTGGTTCCGCGACGAGGCAACGGTGGCGCTCGACGGCGGCAAACCGGTGCGCTTGCAGGGCGTCATGGTGGACATCACGGAGCGCAAAGCTGCCGAGGAAGCCATCCGGCGCGAGCGAGATTTTTCCTCCACCGTGCTGGATATTACGGCCAGCCTCGTGATAGTACTCGACACGGAAGGGCGAATAATCAGGTTCAACCAGGCATGCGAGCGGCTGCTGGGTTACTCGGCTGCCGAGGTAGTGGGCCGTTCCATGTGGGAGGACCTCTTCTTGCCGGAAGATATGGACGGAGTTAGACAGCAATTCGCGAAACTGCGCAGCGGGCAGTTGCTAAGCGAGTACACCAATCGCGTGGTCACCAAGAGTGGCGAAACCCGCCTGGTAAGTTGGTCCAATAGCGCCATGTTGGACGCAGCCGGCAAAGTGGACTACATCGTGGTTACGGGCACCGACATCACCGAGCGCCAGGCGAACGAACAACAACTCCAGGAGCAGGCAGCGTTGCAGACACGCTTGCTACGGGAGTTGCTCACGGCCCAGGAGGCAGAACGACATAGGCTCTCTATGGAGATACACGATGGGCCTTTGCAGTCGCTGGGCGTGTCGTTGATGGCACTGGACCGCGCTATGCGGCGCGGTGAGAGGGGCGAAGTGGACCAGAGCCTGCGCGAGCTACAAAACCTGCGCACCACATTAGCCAGCACCGTCGGGGAAGTGCGCTCGGTGCTCGCGGACCTTAGTCTCGACCTGCTCCAACAACAGGGTCTAGTCCCCGCCCTCAGCGACCACGCACACCGTTTCTCCGAAATCACAGGCATAGAGGTGCAACTGGATCAGGATATCGGAGAGCGCCTGCCCAAACACATAGAGTTAATGGCGTACCGCCTGGCACAAGAAGCCCTCTCCAACGTCAGGAAGCACGCCAACGCCAGCAAGGTCGAGATAAAGATGAAGGCCGAGGCTGGCCGCCTGGTTATGAGCATCGCGGACAACGGGCAGGGCTTCGACGCAAACGCCGAGCAGATCGACAGCCTTCCTGGTGAGAGGTTGGGCCTGCGCTCGATGCAAGAGCGAGTGCACAACGCCCGAGGCGACTTCACCATCGACTCTGGCACAGGCGAGGGCACCACGCTTACCTTCGTCGTGCCGTACGGGGACGGTTAGCATACGGCGCGAGTCCACTAACCTATCACAAACCTGCGCAAAACAAAAAGGGGCAAGCTTCAAGCTTGCCCCAATGCTTTAACGTTGTCGGACTTACCAGCGACCACCGCCGCCGTTGCCACGGTCGCCGCCTCCGGTACCGCCGCTACCACCGCTACCACCGCTACCGCCGCCTGGCTCACCACCGCCACCTGCGGGGCGAGGGCCACGGTCGCGGTCGCCAAAGCCGCCACCAGGAGGACGAGGTCCGCGGTCGCCGTAGCCACCGCCCCCACCGCCGGGCCTATCGCCGCGAGGGCCACGGTCGCGGTCTCCGTAACCACCGCCACCGCCACCACCTGGGCGCGGACCACGGTCGCGGTCACCGAAGCCACCACCGGGCCGGTCGCCACGGTCCCTGTCGCGGTCGCGTGGGGCCGGTATCTCGCCGGTCAGCACCGCCTTGCGGGAGAGGCTGATCTTGCCCTGGCGGTCCACGTCAATCACCATGACGTTGATTTCGTCGCCAAGATTGACCACGTCCTCCACGCGCTCCACGCGGTAGTCAGCAAGCTCCGAGATGTGCACCAGGCCGTCCTTGCCCGGCAGCACCTCCACGAAGGCCCCGTAGGGCAGTATGCGCACTACCTTGCCCAGGTAGATTTCGCCCACCGCGGCTTCCTTGGTCAGCCCCTCGATCATGCGGATTGCCTTCTTGGCGCTCTCGCCGTCGGTGGAGGCCACCAGGACGGTGCCGTCGTCCTCAACGTCGATCTTGGTGCCGGTCTGCTCGGTGATGCCCCTGATGTTCTTGCCACCGGGGCCGATGAGCGCGCCGATCTTCTCAGGGTTGATCTTGATGCGCAGGATGCGCGGGGCATAGAGGGACAGTTCGCCTCTGGGCCGAGAAATTACCTCTTCCATCTTGTCGAGGATGTGCAAGCGGGCCTCGCGGGCCTGCTCGAACGCTTCCTGCATGATCTCGAACGCCAGACCGGAGGTCTTCAGGTCGAGTTGGAGGCCGGTGACGCCCTCGCGGGTGCCGGCGACCTTGAAGTCCATGTCGCCCAGCGCGTCCTCGATGCCCTGGATGTCGGTGAGCACCTTGTGCTGCGAGCCGTCCTTGCTCTCCACGAGGCCCATAGCGATACCCGCCACTGGGGCCTTGAGGGGCACGCCCGCGTCGAGCAGACACAGGGTGCTGCCGCACACGGAGGCCATAGACGACGAGCCGTTAGACGACAGCGTCTCGCTCACAACGCGTATCACATAGGGGAAGTCCTCCTCGCTGGGGAGCACTGGGATTAGCGAACGCTCGGCCAGGGCACCATGCCCGATGTCGCGGCGGGAAGGACCGCGCCCGCGCCGGGCCTCACCCGTCGAGAACGAGGGGAAGTTGTAATGGTGGATGTAGCGTTTCTTGTCCTCGATGCCGAGACCGTCAAGCATCTGCTCGTCGGCCCCGGTGCCCAGCGTAGCGATGGAGAGCACCTGCGTCTGCCCGCGTGTGAACAGGCCGGAGCCATGGGTGCGCGGCAGGACGCCTACTTCGCAGGTTATCTCGCGTATGTCCCTGGGGCCTCGACCGTCGGGGCGCTCGCCGCGCTCCAGGATAGCTGTGCGCACGTTCTCCTTGAGGAGGGCGTCCCAGGCCTTACCGGCGGCAAGCTCTACGGTATTAAGCTCCTCTACGGCAACTTCGCCCACGAAGTGGTTGACAGCTTCCTGGCGCAACGCCTCGGTAGCGGCTTCGCGGGTCACCTTGTTGCTGCTGGTGGTCTCTTCGCGCAAACGGTTGCCCAGCCACTCTACCATGCGGTCCTGGAGGCTGGTATCCGTTACGGGTGGGGTCCAGTCGCGCTTCTTGGGCTGGGCTTCCTCCACCATCTGCCGCTGAAGCTCGACCACCGGCTTGATGCCCTGCTCCCAACCGAAGCGTACCGCCTCGAGCATGACATCTTCGGGAAGCTCGTTCGCCCAGGCTTCCACCATCGAAACGGCCTCTTCTGTGCCCGCTATAGTAAGCTCCAGGTCCGACTTCTGTAGCTGCTGGGCGGTGGGGTTCAAAATGAACTCGCCGTCGAGGTAGCCGACCTTGGCCGCGCCCACGGGGCCGTTGAACGGCACCTCGGAGAGCAGCATGGCGGCGGACGCGCCGATGATGGACAGGATCTCCGGCTCGTTCTCCTGGTCGCTGGAGAGGGTGGTGATGGTCACCTGGATCTCGGAGCGCCACTGCTTGGGGAGCAGGGGGCGAATGGGCCGGTCAGTGAGGCGGGCCGTCAGTGTGGCCGTCTCGGTGGGGCGGCCCTCCCGCTTGATGAAGCCGCCCGGTATCTTACCGGCGGCGTACATGCGCTCTTCGTAGTCAACCGTCAGGGGCAGGAAGTCGCGTCCCTCCATCGCTTCCTTCGCGGCAACCACCGCGGCCAGTACAATCGTGTCGCCGTAGCGCACCGTGCAGGCACCTGACGCCTGCTCCGCGAGCTTGCCTGTGGCAATCGTAAACTCGCGTCCGCCAATCGTAGCGGAATATACCTTATCTTCTCTCACGAAATATCTCCTCATTCTTCCGCCAGCACCCAATTGTGCTGCGGGCCAACTAAAGTGATGTTCCTCTGCATGTGCTCATAGGAGTGGTGCACGTGGCGTGCCATGCGTATGCAGAGAACGGCAGATAGCAGAAAGTTGCCAGTCCTATCTTGAGAACTGACAACTCACTGCTGAAACTATGAGCCTACTGATTGGTGCGGGTAGCATCGCGCAGCCCGAGGCGGGAAATGAGGCTGCGATACCGGTCCAGGTCGTTCTTAGCGAGGTAGGCAAGCAGGCGGCGGCGGCGGCCAACCATCTTGAGCAGGCCCCGGCGGGAGTGATGGTCGTGCTTGTGGGCGGTGAAATGTGCCCTCAAATCGTTGATGCGATTCGTCAGGATCGCGACCTGGACTTCAGGCGAGCCGGTGTCGCCGTCCTTGACCTTGAAGTCGCCAATGATATTCTGCTTGCGCTCTGTCTCCAGTCCCAAAGTTATGTTCCTCCTCATGCGCACGGACGTGCACGTGCGCCAGATGCTATTGAACTTGCAGGTATTAATGATGCGGGGAGGCGATTTACTTACGTTCTTTTTCGCTCCGCCACTCTTGGCAATACCCAGAATTATAGCACATCTGGATGCGCGCGGCAAGGCCGATTTCCCGCACTAACTGACGCTCCGTAGGACACATACTGCCGGTACATCATAGTGTGCGACATTTGAACAACGCTCATGTACTTATTCACGCCTTTCCTTTAGCCGTTACCCTATAGTACTGGTACGCCAGCTAGAATGACTACTGGGCTATTGCTATAACACCCGCTGGCACGTATAATAGATGGGAACCCGGTGCGTTGGCTGCGCCGGGAATAATCCAACGATATACTCAGGACTTTCGGCTCCAGAAGCGACCCTCCGGAGCGAAAGTCCTTACTGTTTTAAAGCTACAGGCATTATCAGGGTGAAGGGCGGTAAATTTGAATCGACAATACATTTCTACCATGCGCGGCGGAACACTTCGAGTAGCGCGAGGGATATTGCTCACATTACTAGTGGGAACCTTAGTCCTCACACTGGCAGTTCCTGTGCGGGCAGGCGCGACATCTCCCGACCTCGGGACAGCCGGTAGTTTCGGGGTATTAGCCGGTAGCGCGGTTACGAATACGGGGCCGACGACCGTGGACGGCGATGTTGGGGTAAGCCCTGCTACGTCGGTAACCGGGTTCCCACCCGGCTTCCTCAATGGAACGATACATGCGGGTGACGCTGTTGCGGCCCAGGCGCAGAGTGATGCGAGCACTGCCTATAACGATGCGGCGGGGCAGCCCTGTGATAGCAATTTGACCGGGCAGAACCTCGGGGGTTTGACACTCAGCCCTGGGGTGTACTGTTTCGACAGCTCTGCCCAATTGACCGGACAGCTCACGCTGGATGGTAGTTCCAGTGGCGTCTTCGTCTTCAAGATAGGTAGCACCCTCACCACGGCAAGTAACGCTGACGTCTCGCTTATCGATGGCGCGCAGCCCTGTAACGTCTTCTGGCAGGTCGGTAGCTCTGCCACCCTGGGGACAAATACAGCCTTCGCGGGAAATATCCTGGCGCTGACTTCTATCACCCTCAATACTGGTGCATCAACAGAAGGCGGCCTCTATGCCCGTAACGGCGCCGTGACATTAGACACTAACGACATTCAAGCCTGCGATTTTGCCCAGCCAGCCCCTACGGATACACCAACCGCCACCAGCACAGCGGCGGCTACCAACACAGCCACCAACACAGCGACGGCTACCGGCACGTCCACTGCGATAGCACCAACCGCCGCTAATACGTCCACACCCACAGTGCGTGCCACCAGCACAGCATCTGCCACCAGCACAGTGACACCTTCCAATACCGCAACCGCGCAACCTCCTACCCGCGCTCCTGCTGACACGCCTGAACCAACGGAGACAGTGGATACACCTGACGACACAGCTGTGCCCGGCACCGCCACCAGTGAAAGCACCCCCACCAGTGCCACCAGCACGGTGACGCTACCCACAAGCACGCCGCCGGATTCAGCTACGGCTACTAACACTGCCACCAACACGATTACCCTATCAACTCCCGACGCGACGCTGACCGGCACACCCGTGTCCACGCAGACTCCGGGTGCGCCGAGCGCCACCTCGACGGCGACTCTGCTCACCCCGACTGAGAGTCCTGCGGCCCCAGCACAGACATTCACGGAGACGCCGGTTGCACCGGAATCGACCACATTGGCGACACAGGTGGCAGTGCCAGGCCCGCCGTTACTCTTGCCACCCACAGGCGGTGGGCCACCCACCGTGGACGGGCTTCCATGGTACGGTCCGCTCGTTCTACTCCTCAATGCCATGCTACTAATGGCAGCTTTAGGGTTGCGTAGTCTGCTGCGGGCAAGACGCGAACGTTAAAATTATCCAACATGGAAAAGCAGAGGGGCTTGCCGTTGGCAAGCCCCTCGTACTGCCGCCCACTATTCAGCATCTACGTACTCGATGGTCCCTCGCATCATATGGAAGGAACGCTCACGATGACTGCAAAGTGATCGTCTCTTTGCCCTGCAACCTGTCGCGTATGCGGCGGGCAATCTGCTCCATGTGCTCGGGATTGCGCACGAAGTCCATACCGTCGGTGTTGATGGTCAGCACGGGGCAGAGGTTGAAGCGGGCGGTCCAGTCCTCGTATAGCTCGTTCAGTTGGGCGATGTACTCCGGCTGTATGCCACGCTCGAAGTCACGGCCGCGCAACTCGATGCGGCTCAAGAGGGTGGGCACGGTGGCTTGCAGATAGACCACGAGGTTCGGGGGCCGCACGATGGTGGTGGCCAGCTCGTATAGGTCGTAATAGGTCTGCCAGTCGGCCTCCGACATGTTGCCGCCGTTGTAGAGGTTGCGGGCGAATATCTCGGCGTCCTCGTAGACGCTACGGTCCTGGATGACGGAGCCGGGGCGGTTCAGCAGGTCGTAATGGTGGCGCAGGCGGCGTGACAGGAAGAAGACCTGCGAGTGGAAGCTCCACCGCTGCATGTCGCTGTAGAAATCGCTCAGGTAGGGGTTCTCCGCGACGGCCTCGTAGAACGGCTCCCACCCCAATCTCTCGGCCAGAAGCTCCGTCAGGCTCGACTTCCCCACCCCGATGTTGCCTGCGACGGCAATGTAGTATTTCATGTTGCTACTTATACCGCATGCAGACACTCCATAGCACTATTTTGAACCACCAGGCTATAGCAAGTATATTCAAGAGCAGGAATTATCACTACTATGAGGGGATTGCGCGATGACCAACAAGGACGGCAAACCATACCGGGCGGTTGAGGACAACGTGCTGGTATCCGAAGATGACCCGGCTGTAAAAGTGCGGGTCGCGGCCGGCTTCAGCTTCGTGGGAGAACTGGAGTTCATCCTGTACGATGTTGCTTATGTCAACTTATTCGTCTTCGTGCGGGCGGAGCCTACTCACCCCGCGCAGATAGTAGTCCAGTTCGAGCACTACCTGGAAGACAACGACCACACCTACACCTACGAAAGCCCAGGATGGATAACCCTTGGCGAGCATGAGTACATCTATGACGTGCAAGCGGTCAATGTGCCCGCGGCTGTCGCGCAAAGACCCGACTCCGATGCCGCACAGGTGATGCGGCTCGTGAGCGACAAGGGGTACCCAATGCCGGACGAGGCAATCTTCGCCCGCTTCGTCCGCATGCTGGACGACACAAACCGGCGCGAGCTACTCATCATCTACTCGGAGCCGCTATCGCAGCCCGGCCTCACAGCGGCAGACCTGCAACCTGGTTGGCGCGCCCAGCAACACTTCACAGAGCTTTGTGAAAGCTTGATAGCGCGTGCTCTACAGTCGTTCGAGATAATAGAAGGCTAGTTGGATGGACGATGGACGATGGACGATGGACGATGGACGATGGGAGACGGAACCGCCAAGACGCAAAGGACGCCAAGAACCCGCCAACAGGATGAAGAGTTGGGTATTGTCCGTCAACTCAAAACTCATAACTTAACACTCATAACTTGCCCGTCGTCCATCCTCCATCGTCCTATTCAACCTGGGACCGCCCCCAGATGTCGCGGGCGAGGGCCTGCGGGTCAGCCTGGATGCCGTACTTGGTGAAGTACTGGCAGACGCGCAACACGTCGCGGGCGAAGATCTGGTAGGAGTCCTCGTTGATGATCGGGTCAACGGCCTGCGGGAAGTCGATGAGCGTGATGTTGCCCTCCCAGTAGAGGATATTGTGGGCCGAGAGGTCGCCATGCACGCGCCCGTGCTCCAGCATCAACTCGATGTTGTGTAGCGCCCTGTCGAATAGAGTCCGCGCCTCGGCCTGCTCCAGCGTCACGCTGTGCAGCGTAGGGGCGGGCCAGTCCACGTCACCGATGTACTCCATCAGGATGACGTTGTCGCTATGGCCAAAGGGCTTCGGCACGTCCACCCCGGCTTCGTGCAGCAGGCTCAGCGTGCCGAACTCGCTGCCGAGCCACGACATGTGTAGCAGCCCCTGGCCGAAGTCGGTGCGCTTCTTTATGGCGTTTTGCTGGCGACGGCCCCAGGCACCATGCCCGGCGGCGTCTGTAACGTCGCGCCCCTGGCGGTAGAGCCAGTCGTTGCGCAGGTTGCGGAACATTCGCGGGCGGTATATCTTGGCCGCTATCAGCTCAACGCCCAGCGAGGGTCCGGCCGTGCAGCAGTAGACCGTGGCCTCTTTGCCGCCCTTCACCTGGCGTAGCACGTCGGTGATGAGGCTGTCCTCGTAGAACCCACCCAGGTAATTGATGATCCACTCATGCTCGTGACGCGAGCCGGAGTAGGTCGGGCTGAACTCTCGCAGGGCACCCACGTTGTGCTTTGCCAGGTCTGAAACGTCGTCTTTGCGCTTCCGCACCCGGCCTTTGGGGGCCGCTCCACGAGGGGATTTAGTGTCGTCGGTATCTTCCAGGTCGTCCAGGTAGTCAAGATAATCTTGAACGTTCAACGGTTTAGGCTCCTTGTAATATGTCCGCCGCTATAAAGAATCTTGTGAAAAGCAAGAAACGGGATGAGTGAAGTCAGGGACGTGCTTTCAGACAGTGCGACTTCATCATGTGCCGGACAGGAGGTGTCCGGGGCAACAAAAAAGCCGGGGCGCAAGAGGAGCGACCACGGCATCAGCTAAGCGGCGATAAAGAGCCTAAGCGTGAAGCAATCTCCCCATGCGGTCTGGAAGCACACTGACGGTGCCAGCAGTAACTGCGTATCCCATTGTGCTTGCTCCTTTCGCAGAGTAGAGATTTCGTATTGGCCTCAGTATAGCAGTGGGGATGGGCGCTGTCAATAGGCCTTTAGACGGAGAAAGCGGGTGGGACGATGGACAATGGACGATAAGAGACGAAAACGCAAAGACGCAAAGAACGCTAAGAACGCGCAAAGAGGATTATGGTCTGGAAAGAATGTAGGGGCACTATTATGCATAATAGTGCCCCTACAACATCTTCAAGACTACTCAGCCCGCATCGTCTTTCGTCCATCGTCCAATCAATACCCATAAGTGCCGCTGCTTTCCAACATTGCACCGAGGGCCGCGCAAGCCAGGAAGCCGATCACAATCGTCACGAGCACGGCGACAACTACTATCATCATGGTATTAGAGCTTTGCTTAGCGGGTGCGGCTGGTGTCGCGGCGTGGTTGTACGGAGGCGTGGCGGGGTTCGCAGCGTGCGTCGTTGTTGTGGGTGCGACCGCTTGGTGCGCAACCGGAGCGCTGGCCTGACTCACAGGCACGATAGGTTGCGGGCCGGTCTGGTGGGCCGGCGGTGTTGCCTGGCGAACCTGGGCCTGGCGGGAGGCGAGGGCGTGCTGCGCCTGGGCGATGTAGCCATCCACACCTTTATAGTTGCTGCCTGCGGTGGTGCGCACCCAGTTGAAGGCGTCTATGGCCTGCTGCAAGCGACCGGCGCTGTAGTGGGCCTTGCCGTCCTCAAAGGCCGCCGATAGCTGCGCCTGCTTCTGCGAGTACTCGAACCCGCCCCTGGCCTGCGGGTTGTTAGGCTCCAGCGCGAGCATACCCTGCCACAGTTGCAGCGCCACGCCCCAATTCTCGGCGGCGACGGCAGCCTGGGCCTGGCTGTAAAGGGCCTGGACCTGGGACTGTGTTGTGTTTGCTGCCTGGCTCTGGGCAGCCGGCTGCGACTCGATTTGCGCGCCTCTTTGCACAGGCTCGGCAGGTTCTACAGGGGCGGTAGATACCACAGGCGCGGGTTTCGGCTCGGCGGGGGCCTTTTCCTCCACCCTGGGCTGCACCGGCTGGGTTGGACGCGGGGTCGCCGCCACTCGCGGCTTGTCGGTTTCAGGGGTGCGCTGCACGTCGAAGATGCGGCCGTTGGGAGCGCGCAGGTATAGCACCGGGGTGCCCCACTCCAACCCCCTGCCCTGCCCGAACAGCGACTTGCGGGCCTCGGTCAGCGCGGCGTCCACCGGGTAATTGTCCGACACAGCCTCGTAGAACTCGTGGGCGAACGCGATTGCCGCATCGTCCGTAATCTCGAACTGCATGGCGATTACGGCGGGGATACCCTGCTGTAAAAGGCTCTGGGCGGTACCGGCGAAGGGGTCTTTGCGGTCGGCGCGGCCACCCTCGCAGGCGTTGAGGATCGCCAGGCGCAGGCAGCGATGGTCGTGCAACAGCATACCGAGGTCCTGCCCGCTCACCGCGCGGCCCCTACCGTGCTCGTCCTCCAGGATGAGCACGCCCTGCTCGGTTTGGTGGTCGTAGCCGCCGTGCCCGATGAAGTGGAAGATGTGGTACTCGCCCCGTCGCAGCTTGCGCTGCAAGGCCGACAGGTTGGCGTCCTCCATCGTCTCGATCTCAACGAGGCCGCGCGCTTCTAAGTCGGCCAATGCCCCGTGCAGGTTCTTGGCCTCCGCTTCCGCATCGAGCGCCGCGTAGTCGCTGGGGCTGGAAACCATCATCAGCACGCGCAGGGGCGGGTTCACGGTAAGGGGCGCGATGCGGTCGCGTAGCTCCAGGTAGCGCACCACCGGGGTCTCGACGGAGAGCGCCAGGAACTTGTTGTTAGCGGGGTTGTAGAGGTACTCCCAGGGCAGGTCGGCAAGCTCCGGGGTCTCGGTTAGAGAGAGGCGCAGGCGCAGGCGAGCGTCTTGCTGCTGGGCGTAGCTGAGGTCGCGGCGCAAGCACTCCTGGGCGTCACCTTTGAACAGTGTGTTGAACAGCTTGCCGCCGAACTCCTTGGCTGCCGCAGTCTCCACTGTGTCAATGCGCCGCACGCTACGCCTGCTATAGCCCGCCTTGAGCAGGAAGTTCTCAAGCTCCATGTCGCTGAACGGCTTGGAGAACGTAACGGTGACGTTCTCGCCCGACTGCGAGTGCATCAGCGCCCGGTACCCGTTACCGGCACGCTGGATAGTGATGTCGAAGTTGAGGTAGTTGATGTCCTTCCAAGTGCTGCTCATCGCGCTTCCCTCTGTGCTTCCTAGAACCCGTTTATCGCCGGTTACCCAAGTAAGTTGCGCCGCCACACAAGCCTGATGACGTAGTTCACCTCGGCGTTGGCGGACGCGACGAACGCCCCGAACTCCGCGCTCATCTTAAGGCCGAACTGCACCTCTACTTCGTCGGGTGGGTCGCCCAGCGACCGCATGCGCTCGACTATGCTTTCGGCGGCGGGGCGCACCCGGTCCAGGGCCTGCTCGTACGTGACCTGCGCCTTCTCGACCACGGCGTTGGTCCGGTTGGCCGACCTGTAGGTAGGCCCGCCCGAAGGCCCGGCGTCGTCTACCTCCATGAGCACGGTGTTGCCGTCTTCAAGCTGAAACTCTACCAGGCGCTTCGGCATGTCGATTTCCCCTCTATAAAATGCAATATGGCCGCACGTTATGGGTGCAGCCACGACCGGCCTGTTCCACAGCGCAGGTAGTAGGAGTATAGAGCCTGAGAGGCGGGGTTGTCAATGGGACGATGGACGATAGACGATGGACGATGGCAGGGTGTAGTCATTCCCGGCGGGGCGTCGGGAAAGGATGCTTATGACATTCGGGCGGGGGCGGTAGATGCTCAGGTGGCCTGCGACTCTCCCGGCCGTTGGTAGCGAACGTCCTTCCCCCTCGCAAGTGCCTCCAGCGTGTCTTCCACGGTCATCAACACCGTCGTTTCGACCCTGGATAGAGCGCCGCCTGCCGAGATAGCAAGCACGACGCCGGTTGCTGAGACATTATCAGGGGCCTCGAAGATCGCGTAGCCGTCGAATTCCCCAAAGCCATACCAAAAGCCGTGTAGGGAGCCTCCGACCTGCTCGATGTACGAGCGCGCGGCCTCGCGGCGGTCTTCAGGGTTCTGGATTAGCCGCGACCACGTCTCAGGCGTATAGCTGAAGCGCATGAGATAGACAGACATAACACCTCCTAATGTGGGGTTGTGAAGACCTCACCGCATTCGCCGCAGTAGAGTGTCCGCTCGCCCTGCGTCATGCTGGCGAACGTTAGTCAGGTTGAACTTCATCATGGTAATCCTGTTTGTCGCCCCTGTCAATGGTCAGCCTCGCAGCATCCCGCCGCCGACCATCGTCCATCGTCCAGCTATGCTATAATGTCCCACGTGCAGGGGCAGCCGGGTGGTTGCCCTATCTTTACGCTATTGGGTAGCGGAGATAACACTAACGAGCTGCTATAGGGCAGCGACAGATTTGCTTCATGGAGGGACAGCGTTGTCCGATAGCAATCCGGGGCAGGGCCGGAATTACATCGAGACGCTTGTGATCGCGCTGGGGGGCAACGCCATCCAGCAGGCGGGGGACAAGGGTACCGCAGCCGAGCAGTTCGCCAATGTAGGCCACGCCATGCGCTCGGTGGCCGACCTTGCCAACAGGGGCTACAGGGTGGTGCTCACCCACGGCAACGGCCCGCAGGTGGGCACGATCCTGCTGCAACAGGCGGCGGGAGAGGAGCACCACGGCATACCGGCGGTGCCAATGGACATGGCGGGCGCGATGAGCCAGGGGCAGATTGGCTACATGATGCAGCAGTGCCTCCAAAACGAGCTGCGCGGCCGTGGCAAGCCGTGGCCCGTGGCTACCGTGGTCACGCAGACCGTGGTTGATCCCGCCGACCCCGCCTTCAAGAACCCCACCAAGCCGATAGGTCCGTTCTACACGGCGGAGCGCGCCGAGGAGCTACGTGCCAGGGGCTATACAGTCATCGAGGACAGCGGCAAGGGATACCGTCGCGTGGTGCCCTCCCCGCAGCCCGCCGCCATTGCAGAGATATATGCCATACGCACCCTGGTGAACAGCGGCGCGCTGGTCATATGCTCCGGCGGCGGTGGCATTCCGGTCGTCAGGGACGAAGACGGACTGTTGCACGGTGTCGAAGCCGTCATCGACAAGGACATGAGCGCCTCGCTGCTGGCCCAACGCCTCGACGCCGACCGCCTGCTCATCCTCACCGACGTGGAGCAGGTCTACATCAACTACCGCAAGCCCGACCAGCAAGCCCTATCCCAACTTACCGTCGCGGAAGCCCACGCGCTCATCCAGCAAGGACATTTCGCCGCGGGCAGCATGGGCCCCAAGGTACGCGCGGCGGTAGGCTTCGTGGAGGCAGGCGGCAGGGAGGCAATCATCACCCACCTGCACAAGATCGGTGATGCTCTCGAGGGCAGGACAGGGACTAGGATAGTAGCTGAAACGTGAAACGTGAAACGTGATGCGGTTTGCTAAACAGGGTTCGTGAATGCTACATTGATGCTATATCGGGACCAAAGCCCCCTCTGTCATCCTGAGCGTAGCGAAGGATCTCAAGAAGGTGAGTAGGGATGCTGTTGGATGATGAGCAACCCAGCCTGAGATAATGAAGGTTCAGCACAGTGGTAAAGGCAACATCTGAGATCCTTCGCTACGCTCAGGATGACAGAGGGGGCCTTGGTACAACAACAGCACCATAGTCACGTTCACGCACCAAACATCACAAGCCGCATCACGTTTCACGTTTCACGTTTCACGTTTCAGAAATAAGGAGAGAATGATGGCAGTATCGATGAAGGGCCGCAGTTTCGTATCGGTGGCCGATTTCAGCACCGAGGAGATATGGAACGTGTGGGAGCTTGCCGCGCAGCTCAAGTCGAGGGTGAAGGCGGGGGAGCCTCACCGCCTTCTGGAGGGTAAGCAGCTTGCCATGATCTTCCAGAAGCCCTCGTTGCGCACGCAGGTCAGCTTCGAGACAGGCATGTCGCAGCTTGGCGGGCACGCCATCTTCCTGGGGCCGGAGCACATCCAGCTTGGCAAGCGCGAGAGCGTGCCCGACGTGGCCCGCGTGCTGGGCCGCATGGTGGACGGCATCATGGCCCGCGTGTTTGCCCACAGGGATGTGGAGGAGCTAGCCGAGTACGCGGGCGTGCCGGTCATTAACGGCCTGTCCGACGCTGAGCACCCTTGCCAGGCCCTGGGCGACCTCTTCACCATCTACGAGAAGAAGCGGCGGGTGGAAGGCGTCAACCTCACCTACATAGGCGACGGCAACAACGTGGCGGCCTCGCTGCTGCTGGCGGCGGCCCGCGTCGGCATGAACATCACCCTCATCAGCCCCGACGGCTACGAGGTGCCCAGCCACTACGTGCAGCGCGCCAAGGCCGACGCCGCGCTAACAGGCTCGCGCCTGCAATTCTCCAGCGACCCCGACGACGTGGTAGGTAGCGACGTGGTCTACACCGACGTGTGGGCCAGCATGGGGCAGGAAGCCGAGGCCGAGCAGCGCGCCCGCATCTTCCGCCCCTACCAGGTGAACGAAGCGTTACTGAGGCAAAGCGGCGGCCACCCCCTGGT
>JALZHG010000301.1:0-3164 GCA_030914045.1 Chloroflexota bacterium
CCCGGCAAGTTCGGGGGCTCTATGGGCAATTTACGCTGGTCGGTGGAGGGAGCGTTAGCTTGCCAGCAGTTCCTTAAGGGCATCGTCTATGAATTTCGTGTCCACAGAATTTATGCCGCCGCCCGCGAAGTGGCCCCAGACCCCCGGGATGACGCGCAGTTCTGCGTCGGGCATGTGCTTGACCGCGTACTCCTCGTCCTCCGGCGGGAAGTAGAGGTCCTTCTCCGCGGGCATCACGATCGCCCTGGCCTCGATCTTTCCCAGTGCCTCCTCGTAGGTGCCCTCGAAGTCCGGTATCCTGCTTATGTCGCCGTTCTGCCAGGTCCAGAGCATACAGAGAAGGTTGTTGGCGTCACGCCCGTCCAGGAAGAATCCCTCCCAGAAACCTATGAGGAAGTCCTCGAGCGAGGAATAGTCCATCTCCCGGTACATCTCGTCCCAATAGAAGGCCTGGGAGAAGCCCCACCCTGCGTACACACGCGCCATGGCCCTCAGGCCCTTCGTCGGCTGCTCGTCGTACCACCCGTTGTCCCAAGCCGCGTCCGCCGTGAGGGCGGCCTTCACGCCCTCCAGGAAGACTATGTTATGTCTGCTGGTTTTGGCCGAGCCGCAGAACGGCAGGATGCGAGGAACCATCTCGGGGTAGCTGACGGCCCACTGGTAGGTCTGGCCCGCGCCCATCGACCAGCCGGTCACCAGCACGAGCTTCTCGATGCCGAAGTGCTCCGTAACAAGCCGGTGCTGCAGTGAGACGTTGTCGTACACGGTCACGCGCGGGAAGCGGGCCTTGTCGTAAGGCGGCGGGGTGTTGCTGGGGGAAGAAGAGAGTCCATTGCCGAGCATGTTCGGCACGATGATGAAGTACTCGTTCGGGTCGAGCGCCATGCCCTCGCCGATGAGCCACTCGTTCTCCCAGTGCCGGCCCGAGTACCAGGTTGGGTAGACGATGGCGTTGCTCTTGTCCTCATTGAGGGTACCGTAAGTCTTGTAGGCGAGCTTGGCGTCTCGCAGTGTGGCCCCCTGCTGCAGGACGACGTCCCCGAGCTCGAACATATCGTGGTCGTTCATGGGTGTGCCCTCCTTTCCATGATAGGCAGGAGCATTGTATATGGCCCTAGAGTCCCGAATCTAGGCACCCGCTTCGCGCTTTCTTGAACGGACGTAGCGCGGAGTTATCCCCGCCACGCCTCCAGTGCGGTCCGGTCCCGCATGAGGGACAGTGGGTGACGGAGTGACTGGAGAACCCACCTCCTCGCCCGGTTTGGACGTGGCCCGCCGTTGGGCACAAGACGCCGTTACCCTTTACCATGAGAAAGGACTCGGGGAGATTCCCACAGAAACTCGACCGGATCCCGGCAGCAAGAGCCGAAGCCGAGGTCCTTTGTTACCCGGCACGGACGCGTGGGTGACCGTGCACAGCTAGTGGCCGACCGTCCAGGGCCTCCCGTGGCTGTGACGGTGCCCCTTCTCGGACGCCGTGTCCCCCACGGGCCGTCGCACCACCTCCGGCTCATGCGCGCTCTTCTCGGCGCGGTCCATGGCGCCGGAAAGGGCGGTGGGCATTCTCCTGGTGTTGGGCATCGAGTAGACCCGTCTGGCATCACGCCCGCAAGAGGGACACGCGATCGGGTCGCCCGCCTCAGCGAACGAGCGCTGCTGCTCAAACGGCCCGCAATCCTCACAGACGAATTCGTAGACCGGCACCTCGTCTCTCCTCTCCCTTCTGCCGTTGCACGTCCCCAGATATCGCGCGGTGCGATTTAACCATAACCACAACTTTCGCGCCGACCGCGGTTTTTGCAGCGTTTCTACTGTGACTTCGCGATTTGTCTTGACGCACGTTCCGGCTTATGTAATCTTTATTATGTAGGTGCTCCGGGGAAGCACCGCAGCGGGGAAGGAGGACAAACAGGGACGGCAGAGACGGTAAAAGGGGTGTCGCACGCTCCCTTTTAGGGAGCCATCACGGGAAAACTAGGAGGAGCCGATGGCCGAAACCTTATTTAAGGTGGACGTGAACAAACCTATGCAAGACCAGGAGGTGCCCGGGCACAACCGGTGGCACCCGGATATTCCGGCAGCTGCTTCGACCGACCCCGGTACAGACTTCCGCATCGAGTGCCTGGATTGGACCAACCTCCAAGTCAGGAACGACGATTCCGCGGACGACATCCGCGATATAGACCTGACGCCATGCCACGTCCTGAGCGGGCCAATCCACATCAACGGCGCGGAGCCGGGCGACATTCTGGTCGTTGACATCCTCGAGGTGCTGCCTCCCACCGGACCGGGAGAGCAGTGGGGCTACACCGGCATCTTCTCCAAGCAGAACGGCGGCGGCTTCCTCACCGACGTCTATCCCGAGGCGCACAAGGCGATCTGGGACCTGCGAGGTCTGTATGCCACCTCGCGCCACGTGCCGGACGTGGAGTTCGTAGGGATCAGGCACCCGGGGCTTATCGGCTGCGCCCCTTCCCACGATCTGCTTACCAGGTGGAACCGCAGGGAGCAGGCCCTCATCGACACGGATCCCGATAGGGTACCGCCGCTGGCGCTTCCCCCACTCCCGCAGAACGCGCTGCTGGGGACGCTGAGCGGCAGCGAGTTCGAGCGGGTCGCCGGGGAGGCTTGCCGGACGATCCCTCCGCGCGAGCACGGCGGCAACTGCGACATCAAGGACCTCACCGTCGGCTCCCGCATCTACTTCCCGGTGTACGTCGAGGGCGCGAAGCTCTCGATGGGCGACCTGCACTTCTCGCAGGGCGACGGCGAGATCACCTTCTGCGGGGCCATCGAGATGTCTGGGTACATAGACCTCGGGGTGGAGCTGATCAAGGGCGGCATGGAGAAGTACGCTCTAACCCGTCCCACGCACATGCCGATCTTCGAGCTCAGCCACCTCCAGCCCCGGTACTCCAGCCACCTGGTCTTCGAGGGCGTCGGGGTCAGCGAGGACAATACCCAGCATTACCTGGACCTCACGGTCGCCTACAAGCAGGCCTGCCTGAACGCCATCGAGTACCTCAAGACTTGCGGCTACACCGACGAGCAGGCCTACATCATAATCGGGACGGCCCCGATAGAGGGTCGGGTCAGCGGTATCGTCGACATACCGAACGCGTGCGTCTCGATCTACCTCCCGACCGAGATCTTCAAGCGCCCCG
>JALZHG010000301.1:3174-3746 GCA_030914045.1 Chloroflexota bacterium
CACCCGAGTCGTACATGAGGCCCAGACCCCTCATGCCCCGGGCGAGCCGCAAATTAACCTGACGCAGGTCCAGGTTAGGGAGGCCCCGAGCACCTGAGCGTTAGCGCATGATGGTCGGGCGTAAGCGGTAGTGCAAAGCGCACTAGCAGTTTGGGCGGTGTGGGCCTCAGACGAGCCCCACACCGCCAGGTTGTGTTTTCAACCCGCGGGAGAAGGGATTCCCCGCAGGCCATAGAGAAGGAGTAGTTGATCGATGTATCTTGGTCTTGGCTTGCTCTATGTGGGCGCGGTTCTCGTCCTGAATGGCATATGGCTCCTCGGCTACATACAGGATAGAGAAATCTGGGTGATGAACATCTTTACCGGTGGTCTGGTACTGGCCGTGGCGCTTTACTCGGCTTTCGGACCAGAACCTGATCGGTTCTCCGTGCTGGCGGCGGCGCAGTTCTTGCTGTTTGCGTTCACCTACCTGTGGGTGGGTATAAACCGGTTCTTAGACGTCGACGGTCGCGGACTCGGGTGGTATTGCCTCTTCGTGGCGCTGACGGCCGTACCGATCGCGTTCGCAATCC
>JALZHG010000302.1 GCA_030914045.1 Chloroflexota bacterium
GTTCTCTTCCTGGGCGAAGAAGGCAAGCGGTGGGTTCAACCGGTGAGCGCAACGGCGGATGCCAGTGTAGCAGCCGGCGTACTGTAGCCTAAAGCCTTGCGGGGCCTCGTGTTGAGCTTCAGGGCGATCAGGTCGAGGTCGGCTTGATCGTACACAGATAGATCGGTCCTCCTGGGCAGGTACTGACGCAGGAGCCTGTTGGTGTTCTCGCTCGTCCCACGCTGCCAGGGACTCTTCGGATCGCAGAAGTAGACCGCCACGTCGGTGGCTACTGTGAACTTCTTGTGGGCGGCCATCTCCGGGCCCCTATCCCAGGTGAGAGTGTCCATCATGGTCTTGGGCAGCCGCCTTATCTGCCCGCTCAGAGCCGCCACGACGTTTTCGGTGTCCTTGCCGCCGACCCTAACGAGCATCACAAACCGCGAGCTGCGTTCGACCAGGGTAGCTACGTGAGTATTGCGTGATCCTGAGATGAGGTCTCCTTCCCAGTGTCCGGGCACCGCTCTATCTTCGGCCTCGGGCGGACGCTCACGGATGGAGACGGCTTCTTTGATCTGTCCGCGCGGCTGTCCTGAGGTGGAGGCGTGGCGCCCCCTGCGCATCATCCGCTTGGATCGCAGATGGGCGAGCAGTTCCCTTTTCAGAGCGCCTCTGGCCTGCACAAACAGGGTGCGGTAGATGGTCTCGTGTGAGATGTGCATCGCCTCATCCTCAGGATACTCTCTTTTGAGCCAACCGGAGATCTGCTGTGGTGACCAGTCCTCCCGTAGCTTACTCGCCACCATATTCCGCAGGCGCTCGTTGATCGCAAGCAGGCACCTTCTCGGACGCCGGGCTCTCTCCCACGCCTTCTCGTCCGCCTTCTGAGCCCGGTATCTTCTGCGACCGCCATTGCGGTTTATTTCCCGGCACACCGTGGAGGCAGAGCGGCCCAGCCGACGAGCGATTGCACGAAGAGATTCTCCGGTAGCGAGCCCGCGGGAGATCTCCTCCCGCTCGGCCGGGGTGAGCGCACAGCTCCGCCTGCGCCGCTCGGGCGGAGAGAAGCCGCCGGTGGCTTCGAGCATCCCATGAATAGAGCCGGCAGGCTTCTGTAGTGCCCGGGCGATGTCGCTGATGGACTCTCCGGCCCTCCACCGCTCCCACAACTCCTTCTTGCCTGCAGCAGACAACCCTCCAGGACGACCCAGCTTCGCCACTCGTGCACCTCCGATCCGGACAACGCCGAAAACCTAGCGTGTTGCACCGATCGGTTGAACCCACCGCGTTAATCTTTAGAAACTCTCCGAAGTTGGTCGAGTGGGATCCTTATCCTGAGGTTTCCTGCTCTTTACATGCACTTAGAGGCCGCGCCAATAGGCTGGTAACTTTTCATACTTGGCAGTCGTCAGAGCGATTCAACAGCCTTACTGCTGTTCCTTGACACATATGCTACCCGCCTATTGGCGCAAGCTCTAAGTATCTCCTCAGGCTGGCCCATGTTTAAGCCACTCCAAGCTTGCTGTTGTAGGTATCTTCAGAGAGCTTACACGCACTCCTCTTTATTCGTCGTTGTTCACAGCGTCAGTGATGGCCTCCTCCAAAGGCAGCGCATGGCCCTTTGCCCACGCGGCCGCAAACACCTCTCCCCCAAGTACCTCGCCGGCTGCAGCTACGGTACGGTCGTGCTCGGCGCGCTTGGCTGGTGGGAGAAGCCAACCCCTATCCTCGCGCAGGGCGGCTGCTGCCCCACAGAGCCGCGCTGCCCGTTCCATCTTCCCTTGCGCGAGCGCTACTCGGGCCAGCCCCTCCAGGCAGGTTAGTATGACAAGGTTGGAGCCCATCCGCTATCCTAGCTCCAGGCTCTCTTCGTAGTACCTCGACGCCTGCGCGTATTCGCCTGCGTCGCACGCCACGCTTCCGAGGCTGGCGAGTTTGTGTGTGCGATGTTCCACACGTGCTCTTCGCCGCGAGACAAAGCCAGGCTCTCTTCCAGCAGCATCCTCGCGCGCTCGAGATCCGAAGCGGCGTACAGAGTACCGCGTTGGTCTGTAGGACGTTTAGGGTGGTTGAAGGAACACCAGGCACGCCCTTCGGATCTTCAGTTTCCGGTATACCTACCATGGGCACAAGGCATCGGTGAATCAACCTTGGACGCTTCGCAACTCCTCTATCTGGCGGTCTATCTCGTCCAGAACTTGCCCAAAGCCTTCCTCCAGCTTCGCCCGCCGATGGTAAGCGAGGTTGCGGGCAAGCATCCTCGCTTCTTCTAGGAGCACACGCATGTTGCGCAACTCCGAGAGTTGAGATTCGGCCATCTGGCCTTCGTCTCGCAAGATGAGCCCCCTTCTGTGAATCTGTGCTGCTAAGTCTACCGGCGGCGTTGGTTCTTACCCAACCCTTTTTTCACCCTTACTCTCATTGGGTTGCGTTTCACGGATTGCGGGAAGGGCGGTGCTTGAGACTCAGCGGCTGTGAGCCGTAGGGGTCCATCGCCTACACCCTGCAGCAGGCTCCTTCGCGCCACCCCAACAGGCTAGGGCGGTACCCACGATGAGGTCGTCGTGATCGATCTCTCGCCGTTAGTCGCAGAGGTTGTTGGTGAAGAAGTAGCCGTTTGCGCGGCCTCTGGCGTGGGTATGTCGGATACAGGGGTAAGGACCGCAAAGGAAGGAGCTCATGGTGGATTATGGCGAGCAAACCACAGGCACCAGGGACGAACACTACAACCTGATAAGCGTCCTCTACCACGCCCTCCACGGCGCAGAGAACTGTGACCGCTACGCCTCAGATGCCGAGATCGCCGGCGACGAGCGCCTCGCTGCGTTCTTTAGGGAGGCTCAGACCATCCATACCCAGGTCGCTGAGCGGGCTAAGGGGTTACTCGGCATCCTCGAGCCACCACCCGCATTCGGCGTCGAGCCAGGCACCATCTCCGGAGGCGTCCCGCCGCAGACCCCAGGATACCCGGCGAACGACGTTCCACCCACGACCGACGTGCCGCGGACTCCGCCGCAGGACGTGCGAAGGGGGACTACACCCGATGCTCCGATTACCCCGCCGGAGGAGAGCGTACCGCCCTACGTCGCTTCCCCGCCGGGCGGGGAGCCGCCATCGAGGGAGGAGCCGCCACCAAGCGAGGAGAGACCTGGGAGGGGTACCCCACCGTAGCCCTTCGGCGTCACCGACTCCTCTATAGGACCCGTAGGTGCTCCAACGAACAAGAAACAGATAAGGAGAGAGCGGCATGATCAAAGACCACGGTCCGTCAAGGACGACGAACTGTACGAGAGGCTGCGCAAGAAAGGGGAGAGCAAGCAGAAAGCGGCGAGGATGATTTTGGCGAGGAACAGACCTTCCGGGATCTCTGGGAGGACGAGATCCAGCGGGAGGTGGTGATAGAAAGCCTCAAGGCCGACTGTGAGGTCAGGGCGGGGAGGCCTGCGGCTCTTCAAGATCCACGCCGTTGGGTGAATAGAACTTCGGAGCCCAGAGCACGAGGCCTCTGCGAACGCCCAAGAGCATCCCGTCGAGCTCGATTCAGGGCGGCAGCGTGACGAAAAACTCCTTATGGTAGACACATCTCCGTCACGCAGCACCAGTTTCGAGTTTCACGAGAGGATGCCCGACTTGTTGGCATAGAGCCACCTCTGTGGCAACGTACGGACGTTACTACCGTCGGGAGCGCGACCGTAGGCCGATCATCCGTGGCAGCATATGAACCTCTCCTAGATGTGTGTTGCATGGATTGAGGGTACAACGGG
>JALZHG010000303.1 GCA_030914045.1 Chloroflexota bacterium
CAGTGGCTTCAGCACCAAGGGGGTAGGACAGAAGAGGTAGCTGCACCCGGTGACTCCTTCCTCGGTGAGGAGGTCGATCAGGACCATCGCTGCCGAGCCGACCTCGCCTCCGCCGGTTTTGAGAGGACGGTTCATAGGCACGTCGACCGGGTGGATGACAAGGCCGCGAACAGTGAGTTCAGGATCTAGGTTCATGTGTTCCCTCCCTTGGGTGTCGAGCTAAGCCATCCTATTATCCTGTACCGCCCAAAGATCCGCCGTCCCTAAGGAAGAAGTTGCGGCGGAATGAATCCGACGGGCGCCGACCAATAGTCATGCGTGGGTGTGCCTCCGGTTGGGCAAGAAGGTGCACGAGGCGTACAACTTGTCTGAGCGAGGATCGAGACGAAGCGGCAGACGGTCATTATGTCAGCAGCGGTCGCGGGGACTATCGGGCCTGTCCTGTTCGGGACCGTGCTACTCGCGCTGAGCGTGCTCGAGTACGATTTTATGCTCGGGATCGGATGGCGCCCCGTCGCGAACCCTGCGGGCGTCTGGCCTAGCGGTCTCGCCCTCGGCCCCTACGGCCTCGCGCAGGTAGCCAACTTTGTCGTCTCGGGTCTACTGCTAGCCTTCTTCTCGCTCGGACTGCATCTCGGGGCGAGGAATGGGCACGGCTCGCCACTCGGTCCAGCATTCCTCTTCGTGGCGGGGACGGCGATGACACTCATGGGCTTTGAAACCGATCCGACACGGAGGATCGGACCCCGTAGCCTGCACGGCCTCATCCACGACGCAGCCTTCGTGATCTTCGTCCTCGCCTTCCTGGTCGCCCTATTCTCGCTGTGGCAGAGGTTCGAAGCGGATCCCCGTTGGCGGGGCCACGCCCGCTACACCCTGGCCACGGGGATAATAGCGGTGTTGTTGCTCTTGCTGCCGGGCGTAGCCTACTATCTGTTCATCGTCACGCTGCTCGCCTGGATCGAGGTCAGCGCGATACGCTTGTGGCGTCCCACTTAGCCTTCAACGGGTGGCCAGACGCGCAATACTGAATGGAACCTATCGAAGCCACAAACCGCGCCGGTAAATCCACAGCGGTTGGACGCCCGAAGCCAGTACCAATCGGCGCACCAGGGCCGGCAGCAACGACTCGGACTTTTTGAGGTTTGCCAACGCAACCAGGTCGAAGGCGCCGCCCGGAGCGGTCCTGCCGTGGTCAACCGAAGCCTATTACTACTAGCTCCAAGGAAACAATCGACTTCGGTTTGCAGTAAATCGCCCCTATCTCAGATCTAAGACTTCCTCTAAATCTACAATTTATCTGCAAATCTGGAGAAAAATAAAGAGCCGATGAGCGGACTCGAACCGCTGACCTAATCTCATTACGTGTGCGAGGCAAAGGTTGGTGAGTGTTGCAGGAATTCGCAGATCCCGCATAGATAAGGGGTTTTCTGTTCACACTATTGCAGAGTGAGTGGCGCTTACCCAGCTCACCGCCCGGGAGGACCGAGGGTCCTTCGGACACTGCGGGGCAACCGTGCGGCAATCCAGTACTTGCGAAGGGTCCGTAGGAACGTCTATCTTCGTAGTTTCCAACAAACAAACGTTTCGGAGGAACCCACTAGTGAGGATCAAAGCGTCTGTGTTCATCGCGACCAGCCTCGACGGATTCATTGCCAGGGCGAATGGTGACCTCGATTGGTTGACCGGTGCGGAAAGCGCGTCGACCGAGCAGGATTATGGTTACCAGGAATTTATGGATACCGTCGATACCATTGTCGTGGGCCGGAATACCTTCGAGCTCGTGCTAACGTTCGATACTTGGCCGTATAGCGGCAAGAAGGTCGTCGTGCTCAGTAGCAGGCCAAATGCGGTTCCGCCGCACCTCACGGATAACGTCGAAGGGCTCTCGCTACCCCCGCAGCGCCTCGTTGGGCGGCTCGCAGCCCAAGGCGCGACACACCTCTACGTCGACGGAGGCAAGACCATCCAAGGGTTTCTGAACGCGGGACTCATCGACGAACTAACCATTACTCGAGTTCCCATCCTGATCGGCACCGGTGTACCGCTCTTCGGACCGCTTGACCACGACGTTAGGCTCACACACATTGCAACACGGCAGTTCGAGAACGGGTTCGTACAGAGCAAATACCGTGTTGCGGATACCCTGTGACGATGCTTTGGGCACCATCGCGAGACAAGGGGCTACGTAGGTGAGTGGTGTCAAAAGGCCGGTGGTTCAGAACCACGGCCTTCTCAATTTCTCCAGTTTCTCCTGCAAATCGCGACAAATAGAGAGCCGAGGAGCGGACTCGAACCGCTTTCCTGCTCATTACGAGTGATAATTCGGGCGTTGCAGGGGTTTGCACGAGCTTGCAAATGCCCCATACCTAAGCCGCTTTCTCTTCTCTGCCTTGCCCCATGTTGCACCGTATTGCGCTCCCGGTGGTATCAGAGTGGTATCAAAAGGTACCGGTAATCAGGGTTCAGTACGACTCGAGGGCGGGGATGGCGTGGTCAACGGCCAGCCTTTCCTTCAACGATGGGGTGGCTGGAGCAGGCTAGCCGCCGTCGGCACCCGCTTCTGGTCGGACAAGTATCCGCACCTCTACGACCTGACTATCCAGACCGACGTCCATCTCAGGGTAAATGTGGCAATTTCCGCCGCTCCTTGAAGAAGGGGTTGCGGGGAATGAATCGCTTCTCCCCACAATATAGCAGGTTTCAGCAGGTTTCACGGTTCACTCACCGAGTAGCGTTGGACAGCTCCCACGTCCCAGGATATCCCGATCCCCGCTGCATCGGGGGTAGAGGCATATCCATCCTCTATCTCGAGCTGCTTCTCAAGGATTGGGGTGGCCCAGTCGACGTACTCCATCCAATGCCTCGTGGGGCTCACCGCGAGAAGGTGCGCGCTGATCTCCGGGAAGAGGTGGCTTGAGAGTGGAATCCCTTCGGCCCCTGCGAGCGCTGCGGTTCTAAGCCAGCCCGTAACCCCGCCGATCTTCATGGCGTCTGGCATCACGTAGTCGGAGGCGCCCGCGTCAATGCTCTTAGCCGCGTCGTGCGGCCCCCACCAGTTCTCTCCGATCTGAACGGGGGTCTTAGTATCGCGCCGGATTTGCGCATGGCCAGAGTAGTCGTCGGCGCGAGTCGGCTCTTCTATCCAGTAGAGTCCTTCGTCTTCCAATGCTGCAGCGCGCCTACTCGCCTCTGCGACCGAAAGCGACTGATTGTAGTCAGACATCAGCACCACCTCCTCGCCAACCGAGTCCCTGACCGCCCGGACCACCTCGAGGTCGGTCTTTAGCTCCTGGTATCCTAGCCTGACCTTGATGGCAGTGAACCCCGGAGCAAGGAGTTCTTGGGCTTCTTCTGCCGCACGCTCGGGGCCGATCATACCCAGCCCGCAACTGTTGTAGGCTGGAATCCTGCATGACTGACCGCCGAGCAGCCTCACCAGGGGCATCTCGCAAGACTTTGCCAATGCGTCCCAGGCGGCCATGTCGATGCCAGCCATCGCCATGGCGCTAAGTCCTTGCGGCCCTAAGAGCCTGAACGTCATCTGCAGCTTTCGTTCGATCTCCACCGGGGCGAGGAAGTCGCCCTCGATCAAAGGTGCGAGGTTGGAGAGGAGCTTAGCCAGTGGCTTCAGCACCAAGGGGGTAGGACAGAAGAGGTAGCTGCACCCGGTGACTCCTTCCTCGGTGAGGAGGTCGATCAGGACCATCGCTGCCGAGCCGACCTCGCCTCCGCCGGT
>JALZHG010000111.1 GCA_030914045.1 Chloroflexota bacterium
GTGTAGGCGTGCTCGTCTCGCTGGGCGTGCTCGTCTTGGTAGGTGTAGCTGTAGGCGTGGTAGGCGTAGGCGAAGGCGTGCTCGTCGGTGTAGGCGTGCTCGTCTCGCTGGGCGTGCTCGTCTTGGTAGGTGTAGCTGTAGGCGTGGTAGGTGTAGGCGTCACCGTCATCGTAGGTGTCTTGGTAGGATACTTGGTCTTGGTAGCCGTAGGCGTAACCGTAGCTTCGCAGGGTGTAACGCCATGCTTGAAGTCGAACAGGCGGTCGCCGTAGCGCTGGCCGTTGAGGCTCATCAGCACTTCGCCGCAGAACAGGTCAGCCTGGTAATAGCAAGGGGGGGTGTCGGGTAGGTTGGCCCACAGGGTCTTGGTCTCCCCAGGCTTCAGGATGTAGCTCTCCCAGTCGTAGATTACCTGGTTGTCGATGATGTTGTCGTACTTCTGGTAGGAGGCGATACCTACTTCATGAGAGCACGTCAGGGAGTTGTTCTTCAACGTTCCCTTGATCTGGTAGTCGCCCACCACCGTCAGGCGCTCCACCATGACCACATCGGCCTCGCACTCGCAAGGCACCGTACTGCTCGGTGTAGGCGTGCTGGTCCGGGTGGGTGTCTTGGTAGGATACTTGGTCTTGGTAGACGTGGGCGTAAGTGTATTGGTAACACTGGGCATAGGAGGCGTGCTCAGGTAAGTCGTCCCAGTGGCGGTAGCCGTAGTAGCCGTAGGCATCGGAGGCGTATAGGTAGGAGGCGGCGGAGGCGGAGGCGTATTCGTAGCTGTAGGAGGCGGGGGCGTTATGACTACGGTTTTAGTAGGCGTATAGGTAGGAGGCGGCGGAGGCGGAGTCTCAGTAGATGTATTCGTGGCTGTAGGAGGTGGAGGCGTCACGACCCTGGTATCAGTAGGCGTAGCGCTGGGTACCTCGGTAGGAACCTTCGTATCGGTAGGAACCGGCGTGTTGGTGGGCGGCATCGGGCAGCCCTCAGCCGGAGCGGGGATGATGTCCTCGCCTTCCTGGTGGTCCTGGTGAGCCGGAATAGCGTTCTCGCTGATCTCGATCAGCACGTACGGGTTCGTCTCCGAGCCGGTGGCGTGGCAGATGTTGATCTTCCTGCCACCGTCAGGAGTAGATGTGGCTTCGGCAGTGTTGGTCACTTCCGGGGTATGGGTGGCGCTTTCCGTAGTGTTAGTAGCTTCCGGAGTGTTGGTAGCGCCTTCGGGCGTCTCGGTAGGCTCGTCGCTGCTGCCGCAGGGGCCGTGGCTCAGGTTGAACTGGCCGCTCCAACTGCTATAAATTTCAGCGTCAGCCGAGGTGACCTTGGCGTCGAGGTTGGAGGTGGTCAGGTAGTGGGCGGTCTTGCCTGTGAACTTCCACAGACCGACTTCCTCGCTCTCCCCGTTGTCCCACCTGACCATGATCGAGCCTGGGGCGCTTCCCTCATTACGCACCTGCGTAATGACAAAATGCCACTCGTCGCTATTGCACTCGTGGTCGTCAATTGCTTTTGCACTTATGCCCTGGGTGCCTTCCGGCTCGTTAGGCCCAGGGCCTGCCTCGTCGTCAACGGGCACCTCTTCCGTGGGCACGGTAGCAACCTGTACTTCGGGGGCCGCCTGTGTCTGGGTGACAGGCGGGCTGACCATCGAGGCGACTAGCTGCGCGGACACAGAAACCAGCACAGCTACTGCCAGGATGGCAAGCAATATGAAGAGGCTGCGGCGGCCCTTTTTGGGTGTATCAATGGTGAACTTACTCATACTTGGCTCCTGACGAATTAGAACTCTGGCTGGCTAGCTGCGGGTGCTGCGCCGCCTTCTCCGTACCTTGCAGTGCTACTTTCCTACCGGTTGTTACTTTTCCTGGTTCCTCCTGGTTCTTCCTTCCTGTCCCTGCGCTCCTCCAGGTGCTGTCCTGTTGTTCCCATTTCGTACCTCTCGCTGGAGCCTCATCGTGTGCCCCACCTTGGAGTTCACCGCCTGTAATTTCTTTGCGAACGGGTCCGGTAATCTGCGGAGGAAGACAGTTTTCCGGGTGAACGTACTCCCCGCAGGGCATCGTTGCCCTGCGAAGGCGTACCGGGCGAAAATTAAGCGTGTGGCAACCGCTCAAATCAGTAAGCTAGTGAGGGTCGTCCTAATACTAGCAAACGGATTATAGCAGTGGCCTGTGCGCAATGTAATACCTCCAAAGTGTTAACCTTAGGGTACTACCTGCGACTAGATAATATGGGTTTTTGAGAGTACTACCCGGCAAGCACGTTCTACTACAAAGAAGCAAGTTCCATGCCTTTGCCCCGACACTCGCCCGCAATTTAAGCCGCACCCTAAATCGAGCGGGGCTATCACCGGAGGGTGATGTTACGCCACCTTGCGCCGCCCAGCATGAACCTGCCCGTAGGTTTGGACATTATACCTATCTTTTAAAGAAATTACTACTGGTTTGGGGACGAAATTTACGATTTTCTACGCTTGACCCTCCACCTGTATATTGCTATACTCCACTGAGGTCTCCTATGACCTCCGGCGCGAGCTCGTACTACTCCCCATGGAACGATTGTACTGAAGACGCTTCTAATCGAAGCCTCTTTGGTTTGTATGCGGCGCTTTGGGTCTGCCCTAATTCACGTAAGCAAATTAGATAAAGGAAGAGAAAAAGAGCATGTCGAAGCTCTCGGTCCCGTACCGACGCTCCCCAGGTTATACGAGATATTTCCTATTAGTGGCAGGCGTGGCGTTGTTGCTCCTGGGTGGTTCCTCCAGCAGCCTGGCACAGCCCCGGCAAATGGTCGTCGCTCAGGACGAGGGCTTGTTCCGCGAGGCGACGGGAAAGCACGCGCCAGGTGCGCAGACCCGCCCCACGATGGCCCGTAATCGCCTGGTGACCGTGGACCTGTCGCCGTTCTCCAACCCGCAGGGGGATGGGGCGGCCACGCTGTCTCTCAATCTCTTCCCCGACGTGGCGTTCACCGCCGTCCGCGAGCGCGCTCGTACCGACCCCTCCGGCAGCGTCGTGTGGGCAGGCCCTCTCCAGGGCGTGACCGACGGCTACGCCACATTGGTGGTGAACGGTGAGGTCATGTCCGGTAACATCACCATGCCTGGAGCCTCCTACGAGGTGCGCTACGCCGGAGATGGTGCGCACACGGTCTACAAGGTGAATTACGGAGGCTATCCGCCGGAGCACCCGGAGGGTTATTACGAGCACGAGGAGGAGCACGCGCAGGCGGCCATGTCGCAGTCTCTCAAAAGCGCCACCTACCCGGCAGCGGAGAAGTCTGCATCGCTCCCCTCTATCCCTTCCACTCCTTCAGCCCCCACCGAGGTGGACCTGATAGTCCTCTGGACCCCCAAGGCCCAGGGAGAGGAGGGTGGGGCCGCGGCAGCGGCGGCCTTGATAGACCTCGCTGTGGAGGAAGCCAACAACGCGTACGCGCAGAGCGGCATCGATATGCGGCTCAAACTGGTGTACAAGGGGCTTACTAACTATGCAGAAACGCTACCGGACGATCCTGATGCGTACGAGGACGACCTCAGCAGGTTGACCAACCCCTCCGACGGGTTCGTCGACGAGGCGCACGGGCTGCGGGAGCGGTACGGGGCCGATATGGTGTCGCTGTTGATCTCCAATGATTCCTTCTGCGGCCTCGCCTGGCAGTTGCGCGACACGGGCTATGATTTCTCGGCGCTGGCGTTCAGCGTGGTGCATATGCCCTGCGCCTCCGGCAACCTCTCCCTGGCACACGAGCTTGGGCATAACATGGGCAGCCTGCACGACCGCGTTGCCAGCGCCGGTGACACCGGTGTCTACAACTACTCGTACGGCTATCACGACGTGCTGGGCACCTTCCGCACAATAATGGCCTACCCCAACGAGGATGCCTGCCCGGCCAACACCTGCGCCCGTATAGCTTACTTCTCCAACCCGGACGTGCTGTACAACGGTCGCCCCACAGGCAGGCCCGCCAACGACCCGCTCTCGGCCAACAACGCGCTGACCCTCAACAATCTGCGCTCGTTATACGCAAGCTGGCGCACCGCCCCGGTGTGCCAGGTCTTCTTCGAGGACGTGCCGGCTGGCAGCACTTACTACGAATCGGTGCGCTGCCTGGCTTGCAGCAACATCCTGGGCGGCTATCCTTGCGGCGGGCCGGGCGAGCCTTGTGACGGCTCCAGCGATCCTTACTTCCGCGTGAACAACAACATCACCAGGGGCCAGATTGCCAAGGTGGTGTCGAACGCCGCCGACTTCAACAACGACCCCGGCGCGCAGATATTCGCGGACGTGCCAGCGAGCAGCCCCTTCTTCACCTGGATCAACAGGCTGTCGAGGCTGGGCCATATGAGCGGTTATGCGTGTGGCGGGCCGGGCGAGCCTTGCGGCGCTGGCAGCCTCCCCTACTTCAGACCGAACGCCAACGCCAGCCGAGGACAGTTGAGCAAAATCGTGTCGAACGCGGCGGGCCTGAGTGAGGCGCACACCGGGCGCAGCTTTGAGGACGTGCCTACCAGCAGCCCCTTCTACGTGTGGATACAGCGACTCTCCTCACGGGGCTACATCAGCGGCTATCCATGCGGCGGTCCGGGCGAGCCTTGCGGTGCTGGCAACCTGCCCTACTTCCGCCCCGGCAACCTCGTTACGCGAGGGCAAGCCTCCAAGATCGTCGCTAACACCTTCTTTCCGGGCTGCTCGACCCCGTGAGCCTTTGAAGCGGCACACAAGCGTGCGGGCGGCAGAGGTCATGTTGCCTTGCCGTCCCTCCGACTGCGTCTCAGGTGCTTGCGACCTCGGTTCCAGTTGTGCGTTAATTGACCCAAGTGACAATAGCGTGTACGGATGGTCCCAATCTTGCAGAACCGCAGAACGACTGGAGATTGCTAACTAGAACTGCAATGGGCCATATGGCACTTATGTGTTCGTCCTCCTGGGAGGTCTGCCTATTCAGTACCCACGGGCTACGCGCCTCCGCATAGCCACCGATCATCGTTACTCGCCGGACATTGTTCCGGCTAGCATCCGCGAGGAAAGTCAATGAAGAGCAAAAAACTCTACTGGTTATCCATCTTTATATTGGTAGCGACACTGCTGTCATTAGCCCCCGCAGGCCCGTCACAAGTCTCGGCGCAGGGCGACAGCCGCACCTTCCCGGAGACGGGCAAGACGGTGAAGGGCGCGTTCCTCCAATACTGGAATACACATGGCGGCCTCCCGCAGCAGGGCTTCCCCATCTCGGAAGAGATGCAGGAGGTCTCGGAGACGGACGGCAAGACCTATTTGGTCCAGTATTTCGAGCGCGCGGTATTCGAGCTGCACCCCGAATTGCAGGCCCCCAACAACGTGCTCCTCTCCCTGCTAGGCGTTTCCTTCTACAGGCAGAAGTATGGCGCGCAGGGCGCTAGCGGCCAGGTGCCGAACACCTCCCCAGGTTCGCAGCTCTTCCCCGAGACGGGTAAGCGCGTCGGTGGGGCCTTCTTACAATACTGGCAGACGCACGGCGGGCTGGCGCAACAGGGCTACCCCATTTCCGACCAGTTCGTAGAGGTAAGCCCCGTTGACGGCAAGTCGTACACGGTGCAGTACTTCGAGCGCGCGGTGTTCGAGTTGCACCCCGAATTGCAAGCCCCCAACAACGTGTTGCTTTCGTTGCTTGGCAGGTTCCAGTACGACCGCAAGTACGGGCCAAAGGGCACGCCAGGCACCGGCCCCGGCAATCCTTCGCCCACCGTGCCGCCCGCCGCCCCCACGGTAGACCCCAACACAACCTGCGCGGGCATACCCGCCCCCAGGAACGCCACCGTGCGGCCTGACTGCGGCCCTCGTGGCACTACCTTCGAGTTCAGCGGCACCGGCTTCCAGCCAGGTGAGAACGTTGGCATCTATGTGACCGCGCCCGACCAATCAGTGATTGGAGCGGACTTCCAGGTGATAGCGAACGACGCGGGCAACGTCGGTGGCGTGTTCCTGACCAGCAACTCCGCCTTCCCGCTGGGTGTTTACGCTGTTACTTACGAGGGCACGAGTTCCAGGCGTACAGCGATTGGCTACTTCAAGATAATCGGCCAGGCCGCGCCGCCTACCTCGACGCCCTTGCCGCCGGGCGCACCTACACCCGTGCCTGCCGCCTGCGACACCTCCGGCAACCGTAACGCCGAGGCAATCCCCAGCTCGGGCCGTGTGGGCGACCTCTTGAGAATTAACGCACGCGGATTCAGGCCGGGCGAGCAGGTGTCGTACTGGCTGACGACACCGGATGGCCTGGTGGGTGGCACCGAAAATCCTGATGAAGGCTTCGTCGCCAGCCCATCGGGCAACATTGGCCTGTCCATCCGGCTGGATGAAATTCTGGTTGATGTTGGCGGCTATGGCAACTGGGCTATATCCCTCCAGGGCGCTGATAGCCAGAACCTGGCGATTGCCCGCTTCTGCATCAACCCGTAACACAGGCTGAGGCGTGCGGCCTCTGATATCTGAAGGTACAAGAAAAAGCCACGGACTCTCCTAAGCGAAGTTCGTGGCTTTTTCTTGTACCGTGTTCGCAAGTGACGCGTTAGCACTCTTTCAGGAAAGTGCTAAAAAACTTCCGAAAAACCCTTGTCAAGACTTGGAACATGCATTATAATTAGCACTCGGAAGGTTCGTCTGCTAATTTGGAAAATAACGAATGGCAGCGACGCATTCGATATGCTTGCGAAACAAGCATCTAATTTCACCCAAAATCAGGAGGTATCCAGGAAATGGCTGATGCAGCAACCCAGGCAAAGACCAACATTCGCCCCCTCGGCGACCGTGTTGTGGTCAAGGCCGTGGAGCGCGAGGAACAGACCAAGAGCGGCATTTACCTGCCCGACACCGCGCAGGAGAAGCCCCAGGAGGCTATCGTGATAGCGGTGGGTCCCGGCAAGCTCAACGAAAACGGCACCCGCGCCCCTATGGAACTCAAGGAAGGCGATCGCGTGCTCTTCTCCAAGTATGCCGGCACCGAGCTAAAGCAGGCTAGCGAAGAGTACCTCATCCTGCGCGAGAGCGACATTCTGGCGGTTCTGGGATAGGACCGAATTCTTAATTTTGAATTCTTAATTCTTAATTAGGCGGCTTACCCATAGTTGTCCTGAGATGAGAATTGAGACTTCGAGCCAATTAAGAATTAAACATTAAGAATTAAGAATTTACCGGAGGTAAACTATGGCTAAGCAGTTGGAATTCAGCATGGAGGCGCGTGCGTCTATTAAAGCAGGTATTGACGCAGTCGCCAACGCCGTGAAGACCACGATGGGTCCGAAGGGCCGCAACGTGGCCCTGGACCGCAAGTTCGGCGCTCCCACTGTCACCCACGACGGCGTGACAGTCGCCAAGGAAATCGAGCTGAAGGACCCGTTTGAGAACATGGGCGCCCAGATGCTCAAGGAAGCCGCCACCAAGACGAACGACGTGGCCGGCGACGGCACCACCACCGCTACCGTGCTCGCCCAGGCAATGGTGCACGAGGGCCTGAAGAACCTGGCCGCCGGTGCCAACCCGATGCTGCTCAAGCGCGGTATCGACATCGCTACCCGCGCAGCCGTGGAGCACATCCACGCCATGTCTTCCCCCGTGGAGACCCGCGAGGACATCGCCCACATCGCCACGATTTCCGCCGCCGACCCTGAGATCGGCAACCTGATCGCGGACGTGATGGACCGCGTGGGCAAGGACGGCGTTATCACGGTCGAGGAGAGCCGCGGCCTCCGCTTCGAGACCGAGTACGTCGAGGGCATGGAGTTCGACCGGGGCTACATCTCCGCCTACTTCGTCACCAACTCCGAGCGCATGATCGCTGAGATTGACGACCCGTACATCCTGATCACCGACAAGAAGATTAGCTCGGTGCAGGAGATGCTGCCGGTGCTCGAGAAGATGATCCAGACTGGCCGCAAGGACCTGGTGATCATCGCTGAGGACATCGAGGGCGAGGCGCTGGCTACGTTGGTTGTGAACCGCCTGCGCGGCACGCTCAACGTGCTGGGCGTAAAGGCCCCCGGCTTCGGCGACCGCCGCAAGGAAATGCTGCGCGACATCGCCATCCTGACCGGCGGCCAGGTGATCTCTGAGGAAGTGGGCCGCAAGCTGGATAGCGCCACCCTTCAGGACCTGGGTCGCGCCCGCCGCGTGCGCTCCGACAAGGACAGCACCACCATCATCGAGGGCATGGGCGACGAGAAGGCCATCAAGGCCCGCGTCGAGCAGATCCGCGCCCTGATGGAGACCACCACCTCCGACTACGACCGCGAGAAGCTGAACGAGCGGCTTGCGAAGCTGGCGGGTGGCGTGGCGGTCATCAAGGTGGGCGCCGCTACCGAGACCGAGCTTAAGGAGAAGAAGCACCGCGTAGAGGACGCCCTTTCCGCGGCCCGCGCCGGTATCGAGGAGGGCATGGTGCCCGGCGGTGGCGTGGCCCTGCTGAACACCGTGGAGGCCCTAAAGAACCTTGAGACGGCTTCCGGTGACGAGACAACGGGCGTGCAGATCGTACGCCGCTCGCTGGAGGAGCCTATCCGCCAGTTGGCCGCCAACGCCGGTGAGGACGGCTCGGTGATCGTGCAGAACATCCGCCGCGCCCAGCAGGAGAAGGACAGCAACAAGATCGGCTACGACGTAATGTCGGGCCAGTATGTTGACCTGTTCGAGGTGGGCATCATGGACCCGGCGAAGGTGACGCGTTCCGCACTGGAGAACGCGGCCTCCATCGCCTCGATGATCCTCACCACCGAGGCCCTCATCACCGACATCCCTGAGAAGGAGCCTGCGATGCCGGGCGGCGGTGGCGGCATGGGCATGGGCGGCATGGACTACTAAGTCTCTCACGGTAGAGACAAACGAAGGGGTCGGCACACAGCCGACCCTTTTCTATATCCTTGTTTTCAAATGATATGAAAGTATCATACGTATTCAAGTGATGATACTATTCGCCTCAAAAGTATCATGACTTTCCTAGATAGCGGCAATAATATTCACCATTTCCTTAGCCGCAATATAACATGTCTCGACCACCAGCACGTCTCGTTGGATTTTGCCTATTTTCTACATACTCATGGTATAATACTATCCCTTGTAGAGCCTATGCTTGCAGCAACCTTATACCCCGTCTAACTCCTACTGCTAAGCGAGGCTCTTGTTGTGTAGGGCGCACTTCTATTCCAGGTAAAACTGGCAATCCACACTTCATTCAGAAAGGGAGTAGCGCAGTGTCTGTCCAACAGAAGACCCAACGTAACATGTGGCAAGGTTTGGCTATAGCGGGCCTTGTGGGACTTGCCCTGGTGGGAGCAAGCCAACCTCCGGTATCTAATGCCCAGAAATCAACGGGTGAGACTTCAGCAGCCCCTTCATCTCCCATGGCTCCACAGGCGGCGCTGGAGCTTATCAGCGTTAGCTCCAACGAGGAACAAGGCAACGCGGCCAGCGGCAACAACGATTTGCCGAGCGCGGTCAGCGACGACGGCCGCTTCGTGATGTTCATCTCGGGTGCCACCAACCTGGCACCGGGCGACACAGGCAACGACCTCGACGCCTTTGTGCGTGACCGGCAGGCAGGCACCACTGAGAGGGTTAGCGTCTCCAATACGGGCGCGGAGGCCAACTCCCAGACCCAGGAAGCAGATATGAGCGGCGACGGGCGCTACGTTATCTTCCTGTCAGGTGATAACACGCTGGTGCCCAACGACAACAACCCCGGCCAGGACATCTTCATCCGCGACCGGCAGGCTGGCACTACGCAGCTAGCCCTTCCTGGAATCGGCGGGACCGCTGAGTTTGGCTTCAGCGTCGACCGGATCGCGATCAGCGGCAACGGGCGATACATAGCCTTCCATACCTTCGGGGCACTATCGCCCGAGGACGAGGTGGGAGTGCGCGACATCTACGTCTACGACCGTGAAGCCGGCACCGTGGACTTTATCAGCGACAACAACAGCTCCACCGCACGCGGGCACAGCTTCAATCCCAGCATCAGCGACGATGGCCGCTACGTGGCCTATCATTCGATGGCCGACGATCTTGTGGCGGGTGATACCAACGAGCGGATGGACGTATTTGTCTTTGACCGCCAGACTCGGCAGACCGAGCGCGTCAGCCTGACCCAGGGTGGTGCCCAGACCAATAACGACAGCCTGGAAGCCAGCATCAGCAACGACGGCCGCTTTGTGTCGTACAGCAGCGAGGCCACCAATATCGCCCCGCAGGATACGGACGCGAACCAGGACATCTATGTGTACGACAGGCAGAACGACACTACACAACTGGTCAGCTTGCGTAGCGACGAGACCCGCCCCGCCCCGAACAGCGCCGGATCGGCAAGCCGCGATTCGCGCATCAGTGGCAACGGGCGCTACGTGACTTTCCAGTCGGACCTACCGCTGGATTCAGGAGATATCAACATACTCACCGATATATACGTGCGGGACCTCACCACCGGCACGACCGAGTGGGTCAGCCGTAGCGGCGGGGGGTACAATTACGCCCCGGCTATCAGCAATGACGGTCGGTACGTCGCGTTCTCGTCCACTTCCGACCGCATGTCCTCGAACGACTCCAACGACAGGGCTGACATCTTCCTGGCCGACCGCGCCCCCGCCTGCACGATCAACTTCAGCGACGTAGCGGAAGGAAGCACCTTTTATCCTTACATAAGGTGCCTGGCGTGCGCGGGTGTGCTGGGCGGTTATGGAGACAACACCTTCCGCCCCGGCGACAACGTGACGCGCGGGCAACTCTCCAAGATAGTGGCTAACGCCGCCAACTTCAACGAGCCGGTATCCGGCCAGACCTTCACGGACGTGCCGCCGGACTCTACCTTCTACCCGTTCATAGAGCGTATGGCGCGCAGGGGGTATATTGGCGGCTACTCGGACGGCACCTTCCGTCCCGGCGCATTCGCCACCAGGGGACAGATAGCCAAGATCGTCTCTAACGCGGCGGGCTACAACGACACGCCCACGGGCCAGACCTTCTCCGACGTGCCGGCCGACAGTGCCTTCTACGTGTTTGTCGAGCGAGTGGCGGCCCGTGGGGCTGTGGGCGGCTACCCGGACGGCACCTTCCGCCCCGGCAACAACACCACCCGCGGCCAGGTGTCGAAGATTGTATCGGTGGTGTTCTTCCCAGGCTGCACCACGCCGTAACGCCAAATAAATCCCAGGTTTCAGTCGCAAAAGGGGCAGCACGAGTGCTGCCCCTTTTGCTTGGCTCCAGGCCTCTACAGCCGGTTTGGCACATTTTTTGCCTTATGTAAATCTCGGAGCAACATTGATACTAGCATCAGGGCGCAGCTCCTTCCGGGTCTTTCCCCTCCTCTTTCCCCGGTATCCGTAAGGCCGTTTCCACGTGTCCAGCAATTGAGCCTCGCTCAGTTGTCTCTTGGGGGTCGTCCGAGTTTGGAATGTGGAATACAGTCTTCGCACGTGGGTGTGTCTCGCGACTCAGGCTGGGTAGTCGCGCATGGCACCTCTGGCTGCGACGTACCGGGTGGTTGAGTAGGGTGGAGGCCGGCTTTTCAACCTATACGCTTACCAGTACACGTCACCAATATCGTCCGGGCGCAATCGTCTATTTACGGGCGCACATGAATAGCCAAGGAGAGTTACGTCGTGAACAGTACATCCAATAAGGACATCACATCCATCCGACGATGGATCATCATCTCAGCGAGCGTGTTCGCGCTCTTGCTGTCAAGCGGGCCGTTTATGTCGTTGGTGAGCGACGGCTCTAGCGGAGTAGTCGCGGCCAGCGCAGTGCAAGTGCAGCCTGCCGACAACGGCAATGGCAATAACGACAAAAATAAGGACAAGGACGAGGAGAAAGACAAGGATAAGGATAAGGATAAGGATAAGGACCCAAAGCCGACCAAAGAGGCCAAGGAGCCAAAGCCTACCGAAGAACCTAAGCCAACCAAGGCAGCAGACGAACCCAAACCCACCAAGGAACCCAAACCTACTAAAGAGCCTGAGCCGACCAGGGAGGCCAACGATAATGGCGGTGGTTGCCAGTTCGCCATCCTCAGCTTCAAGTCTTGCATGGACGCGGACCGCTGCGCGACTTATTCTATCCCTCTCAAGAACGAGGGCGACACCCCAATGACCCTGGACGGCACTGTCGTGCTGGAGGGTCGCTCGAATACGCAGATAGAGCAGGGCAGCTTTGCCGGTGTTGTGGTGCCTCCCAAGAGCACCGTTTACGTAGATGGGACCGTGTGCGCCACCCAGGCCGGCCAGGGACCTTACAAGCTCTATGTGACCGTCAGCGGTACCGGACGCGTGTGCGAGTCGAAGCACAAGCAGCAGCCTGTGAAGGACAACTGCGCTGTGCCCCCACCGCCTGCGGCCACGAATACCCCCGTTGTAGTGCCGCCCACTAACACCCCGGTGGTTCCTACTAACACCCCAGCGGTCCCGACCAATACCGCCATTCCAACCAATACTACCGCTCCCGCCACCGCGACGCGGACGGCAACGCCTACCGCTCAACCCACCAACACTTCCGTGCCGACTGCTACTGCCACCGCACAGCCGACCAACACTGCTACTTTGACCGCCACGTCTACGGCTACGGTGCAGGTTGAGGAGCGCACCGCGACGGCTACGAACACGGCTACAGCTACCCCGACCGCAAACTCAGGTGTCTCACCTGACGCCGCTAGGATCGCGGGGAACTCTACAGAGTCTAACCCCTCGAACAGTAACCAATCCAGGCAGTCGGAAGTGCTGCCCTTCGTCGGTGGTCCCCAGACTACCCAGGACCAGGCGCAGGCACCGCAAGGTCCGCGGGAGGGAGTCCTCGGCGTTAGCTCGGAGAACCCTGACGCCGTCCAGGCCAGCCAGTCTCCTTTCATGGGGATATTGCCCGTGACCGGCGCGTTGGGCGCGACCCTGTTGCTCGTGCTGGCGGGCCTCGCCCTGGTGCTGCTCGGTGGCGGCCTCTTGCTCAAGCGACGCCGCATGGCCTCTATTGAGACGAATCAAGACTAACTCTAAATAGGTGCGCAGTCCTCCGTTTCGGGGGCTGAGACACTAGCAAAAAGGTCCTCATGAGTACTGGAGTACTGGTACTCATGAGGACTTTGCACGTTAAGATGGGTGCAAAATGGCTGCCGCTACGCACGAAAGCAACCGAAAGTAGTAGATGGATAGGAAATAAATCCCAGGGACCAAGGTACTAAGAACTCTACCACTATCGCGTAATAGTAGTCACAGTAGCTACAGAGTACGATGTAGACGGTACCGCTAATGCGGTTCCGAGTCTTTTTATGCAATGTTGTGCTCTTTAGTTGGCATCATCTTCTATTACGCTGAAGAAAAGGAGTCGAGAATGGGAAACAGTCTCAGTGTGGCGGCAGGATCACCCTGGCGACGCACCATGCGGGCCTTCATGGCGGCAACGATGGCCCTGGGGGTACTCGGTGTTATGCCTGGCTCGACGGCATTGCAGACGCGGCAGGACGAGGCCGAGATCAAAGCGCACCCGATGTTGCTGCAAATGGCACAGCAGCGACCCAATCAGACGGTGAGTGTGATCGTGCAGAAGTGGGGTAAGGACAGCAGCGTCGAGCAATACGTACAGGCTGCGGGCGGCAAGGTCACCAAAGACCTCAGCATTATCAACGCGTTCGCGGCCGCTATGCCCGCAGGTTCGGTGGACGACCTGGCAGCCACCGGTGGCGTGCGCTGGGTGTCGCCTGACGCGGCTATGGAAGCGGCGGGCAAAGAAGTCAAAGTTACACCCACACCCACACCTACCTGTACAGACTGCACCGACACCAAGTCGTTGAAGAACTACTACATCTTCGCTACCAAGGTAGACCAGGTGTGGAACTCCGCCCCCTATCTGCAAGGCCAGGGCATGACTGTAGCGGTGGTGGACAGTGGCCTAGACTCCACCCATTCTGACTTCTCTGTAGCAGGAGACCTGAAGACCCCTCGAGTCATAGGCAAGGAGAAGTTCAACAGCTTCACCAGCAGCATGTCTGACGGCTACGGGCATGGAACCCATGTGGCAGGCATCATTGCGGGTAACGGCAGCAGCGATCCCGGCAAGATGATTGGGGTGGCACCCAAGGCTAACCTGGTAAATGTCAAGGTGTCGGATGACGACGGCCGGGCGACGGCCTCGGACGTGGTAGCAGGCTTGCAGTGGGTGCTTAACAACAAAGCCACCTACAATATCAGGGTTGTGAACTTGTCTCTCAACTCCAGTGTGTACGAGTCGTACCACACCAGTCCTCTGAACGCCGCGGTGGAGGTCCTGTGGTTCAACGGTATCGTGGTCGTGGTGTCTGCGGGCAACAACGGCACCGCTACCCTGTTCCCTCCCGCCAACGATCCGTTCGTCATCACGGTGGGTGCAGTGGATGATAAGAGTTCGGCGGGACTATCGGACGACTACGTAACCACCTTCTCGGCTTACGGCACCACCCCCGAGGGCTTTGCCAAGCCCGACCTGGTGGCTCCGGGCTACAAGATTCGATCTACCCTGGCTGATAGCAGCGATCTATCCAAGAAATATCCGACCTACCTGGTTGACGATACAGTTGCATATGGCGAATACTTCAAGATGTCGGGCACCTCGATGGCAGCGCCAATCGTGGCCGGTGCGGTAGCCCTGCTGTTGCAGGACGAGCCGAACCTCACACCCGACCAGGTGAAGTATCGCCTCAAGGCGACGGCCGTAAAGAGCACGAAGACCTGGCCTGGCTATTCTTCGGCCAAGGCGGGTGCGGGCTACCTGGACGTGAAGGCTGCTGTAAATGGCACCACCACTGCCTCGGCCAACACCAACATCCAGGCCAGCCAACTGCTATGGTCCGGCAGCGAGCCGATCACCTGGGGCAGCGTGAACTGGAACTCGGTCAATTGGAACTCGGTGAACTGGAACTCTGTCAACTGGAATAGCGTGAACTGGAACTCGGTGAACTGGAACAGCACCTACTGGGAACCGTAAACCTGGATAAGCACCAACGAAGGAGGACTACTCGCAAGGGTAGTCCTCTTTCATTTTCAGGGTAGGACACCACTCCCACCGGCGGACTTCCTGTATGGTATAATTAGTGCGACCGTTCCTATATATAAGGGTCTCCAATTATTAGCCACTGACCGTCAACTTCCAGCCACCCGCGCCATACATCCGCAATGCTTGCCGAACTGAACATCTCCAATTTTGCGATTATAGACAAGCTATACTTGCGCCTCGGCCCCGGCTTTAACGCGCTTACGGGCGAGACTGGCGCGGGCAAGTCTATCATCATTGACGCGCTCGGCGCTCTGCTCGGCTCCAAAATCGGGCCTGAGTTCGTGCGGCATGGCGCTACCTCGGCGCGTGTGGAAGGCATGTTCGACCTGGCTTCCATGCCCCCGGAGCCGCTGCAAACGCTACGCGCCATCCTGGCGGACGGCGGCCTCTCGGACACGGATGACGGCAGCGACGACTCGGTGATCGTTACCCGCGAGATAAACCCCAGCGGGCGCACGGTGGCCCGCGTGAACGGGCGCATGGTGAACCTGCCCATTTTGCAGCAGATTGGCGAGCTGCTGGTGGACGTGCACGGCCAGAGCGAGCACGTATCGCTGTTGCGCTCCGCCACCCACATTGATTTGCTCGACCAGTACGCTGGGCTTTCGAGGGAGCGCCGCGAGATGGCCGAACTGGTCGCCAGGCTGCGCGCCATACAGAAGGAGCTACGGGACCTGCAACGCGACGAGCGAGAGCTTGCCCGCCGCGCCGACCTGCTCACCTACCAGGTGGAGGAGATTGAGAAGGCGGGCGTGCAGCCGGATGAAGACACTGAGCTTGCGGTTGAGCGGGGCCGCCTCGCCAACGCCGAGCGCCTGTCGTCCCTGTGTGACCAGATTTACGCCCTGCTCATCGAGGCGGGTGACGACGATTTCGCGCCCAGGGGCAGGTCGGCGGCACCCCCTACTACTTCAGTGCGCGACGCATTGGGCGAGGCTTCGGGGCAGATGGCCGACCTGGCACGCCTCGACCCCTCGATGGAGAAGCACCTGCCCACCCTGGACGACCTGTACGAGCGGGTGGAGGAGTTGGGCCGCACCATGCGCGTGTACCGCGAGACGGTGGAGCACGACCCCGCCCGCCTGGAGGAGATAGAGGAGCGCATTTCGCTGCTGCACGAACTCAAGCGCAAGTACGGCCCCACCCTGGAGGACGTTATCACCTTCGGGGAGCGGGCGGCGCAGGAGCTTGAGGGTATTTCCAACAGCGAGGAGCGCGTGGCGGCCTTGCAGGAGGAGAGCGAGCGGCTTGCCGCTACCATAGGCGAGCTAGGGCAGCGCATGTCGGACGCGCGCAGCGTGGCCGGTGAGAGCATGGCCCGCGACGTTGAGAAGTCGATCAAGGACCTGCTGATGGGTTCGTCTCGCTTCCAGGTGGAGATCACCCAGCAGCCCTCCGAGGACGGCGTGCCGGTGCCGGGTAAGAGCGGCCGTTTTGCATATTCGGACAAGGGTATAGACCGGGTGGAGTTCCTCATCTCGCCCAACCCAGGCGAGCCGCTCAAGCCGCTGGCTAAGATCGCCTCCGGTGGCGAGACTTCGCGCCTCATGCTGGCCCTCAAGTCTATATTGTCAGAGGCGGACATGACCCCCACGCTGGTGTTTGACGAAGTGGACGTGGGCGTGGGCGGCAGGAGCGGCGGCGTGGTCGGTGAGAAGC
>JALZHG010000304.1 GCA_030914045.1 Chloroflexota bacterium
CCCGGTGCAGCCCTGTGCATGTACCGAAAACGGTCGTTTTCGATACAGACGTCACCCAACTGTGTGGAGAAACTGTCCGAAAAGGGGTAAGGGCAACGCTCCGACCATGGATTTGAGCGGTATGAGGACGATCGAACGGGCCGAAAGGTCCCTTTTGGCCTCTCGCAGGCCCACCTTGCGGGCGTATCCGAGGCTTTTCGGACGGTTTCTAAGAGCGCATTTCAAAACCGCTGCTTGTGGTGCGCGGACAGATGCGAGCACACCCGAAATAGGGCAATATTTACCGAAAACCGTACGCACTTGGCTTGCGACGCCACCCCTCCGACAAGGTTTTGAAACGCACTCTAAGCTCGACTTTAGCCATTTGCGAGCAAGAGGAATAGAGATAAGCTCCTCAGAGCCTAATCTCCCAGAAGCGCGATGATCGAGGTACCCCTGCCTCTACCGACTATGTGATGAGATGCGGCTTTTGGCCACCTAGAGGCGCCTCCTTTTCGAAGCGCCTCTGCCAACACCTCCGCGGTTCTTTAGGGTCATTTTTTGCGGGTCGTTGCGGGAAACCGACGCGCAAAAAGTCCTAAGGCCTTCTACGAAGGCCTAACCGTTGCGGTGTGTTACACGGCGAAATGGCTAAAGTCGAGCTAAGGAAAAGTTCTCCGAGCCCCCGAAAACCGCCGAACAAGCCGAACAGGCCGAACAAGAGCCGAACGAGGCCAAGAAACCGCATACCTATACGGAAAACATCGTTCGGCACCCTGCCGAACAACTGCCGAACACGATCGATAAGGGTGCCGAACACGACGAGTTGCGGCTCAAAAAGGCGGCCCACCTCGGCCTCGTGGCGAAGTGGTCGAGGGAGTTCGGCTACGTCAGCATCCACGATCCGACCACCGGCGAGTGGCACGACGTCGAAACCAAAGATGCGCCCGACTGGGCGGTGGGAGAAGCGCACAAGCGCAAGTCTCTCTGGAAAGCCGAAGACCGGAGAGCGTTCAACCTAACGCGCGAGCAGATGGAAGCGATTTGGGAGGAAGAGCACCCGCCCAGCGAAGCTACCGAGCTCGGGATCGTCGAGGAGCATCCGCTCGAGTATGAGGAAGAATAGCGCCATACGCGAATTAAAATTCTCATTTTGCTCGATAAATCTATCGTAATACGAGATAATGGTGCCAGAAAGCCGAAGACGCGGCAAGCCACATGGCCCTACGGTAACCGGCTCTAGGCTCTAGCGCAGAAGGCAAGAGAGGAGGTGAAAACCTCATATGACCGAACCCAGTACCAAGTTCGGCGGCGTCAGGGGTCAGGATCGCAAGATTATCGAGGGCGGGGTCTACGACGCTACGCTCACATCGTTCTCCGACGTTCAGACCGGACTCAATGGCGAGTACGTGTTCTGGAACTTTACCCCGGATGCGCATCCTGATGTCGAGGTCTCGCTCATCACGAGCATTACCGGCGGATGGCGGGCCAAGGGCATGGAGATCGCGAGACGCTTGACTGGTAAGTCCAATGCGACCGACCAGAAGTGGGGCCGCGACCTCAAGCAGAAGCGTCCTGTCATCGACTGGGGCCCCGAGCTCGTCGGCTCACGCGCCCAGATCGTCGTAGAGAAGGTCTACGACGAGGATGCGGAGACCTACCGCAATCGCGTCGTCAACGTTGTTGCGCCCGGCTCTTTCAAGACCGTTGCCAGATCCGCTAACGGCTCCGCTGACAGCTCCGCTGCCGGCGTCGACGAGTCCGAATTCGACGACATCCCGTTCTAGGACAACCTGAGCCCGGCGAGGCCCTGAGAAACGCTCGCCGGGCTCCCGACCACAGGAGATGTGGCGTTGTGGTCAGTACCGAAATTCTAGCCGACAACCGGCACGAAACCACCCTCGAGAAGTGGAGCGCCATCCGCCAACGCACGACGCGTGTGCTCCTGACGTTCAATGGTGGAGGCGTCCATCGCCTTGAGGGCGACGTATGGGCCGTTCCATCGTCGCCTGGCGGTTTCCACCAGGTCGACCTTGGCACCGAGGTCTGTGACTGCAAAGACTGTACATTTTTCGGGCGCGAGCACGGTGTGCCCTGCCGTCACGTCTATGCGGCGGCAATCGCCAATGCTGCTCGCCGGAGCGGAGTCCGGGAGGTCAGGACCACGGCGGTCGTTGCCGGCGACCCGTTCGCGTTCGCTGCGAAGCGCGCTTCGCAGCGCAAGGGCTGCCCCGCGTGCTTCGGCGGCTACGTCACCATCACGGTCGAGGAGGACGGTGCCGAGCACAACGAGGCCGTACCGTGCAGGAGGTGCTCATGAGCGCCTCACTCCGGAAGGCCGTCAAGGCCATGCTGGCCACGGCAGCCAAGCAAGGCTGCGACGTTAGGCGCCGCCACCGCCACTTCGTCGTGAAGCCACCGAGATCTCGCGGTCGATCATCGTCGTCTCCGTGACCCCCTCGGACCCTCGCGCGGTTCTGAACGCCCGCGCCCAGTTGCGGCGTAGCGGCGTAGACCTGTCCCCCACACCATAAACTTAGCTCCCTCCCGTTCCAAGCTTTTCATGAACGCCTGCTTTACCGGAAGGTCCCTTACGCGGGCTTATTGACCGCCGAGAACCTTGACGCTCGAAAGGTGGGTGGGCGAATAGGAGGCCGTGTCGGTGATAAAGCGTCTAATGGAGGGGTTGTTTACCTCGGCGTATACGCTGGGATGGCGATACGCTCCGCACGCGACGCCGCGGCGGCTAGCGGGGCGCTAGCGATCCCGATCTGCGTGTACTGGTGGTTCGCTAGGGGGAACAAGGGCCCGCCGCTGTCACCGGCGGCGGCACACCTTCCCTCTCTCCCCGCGGCGACCATAGGCGCAGGGACATATTCCGGGTACCACCGGTTGTTCGCGAACCGGTCGCTCTTGATACGTACTTCTGCTACGCGCATCCGTGTCGGATATCCCCAGGGTGCGGATCCAGGAGCCCCCGGCGAGTTGCCCCCCAGCCAGTTGTCTTCGCCTTACGCCGCGGCTTCTCTAAGAGGGAGTTTGGCAAAGCGTAGATGGGCCCGAAAAGTCGCTCCGCAAGGCTTCGGAGCAGGGCTTTCAGCCTCAATGCGGTGGGCATTCGCAGTGAATTCGCAGTGTTAAGGTAGTGTTCGCCCTATTACCAAACTCCCTCTAAGCCACTGTGCCGATGGGTGCCGCCATCGTCACGACGACGGCCCAGCGTCGGCTCTAGCACGAACAGCACCGTACCCACCACCACCAACCACGGCACCAAAAAGACGAAGTTGCGGTCGCCTGTCCGAACCAGCAGCAGCGCCCCCACCAAGCCGCCCAGGACGCTGAGGACGAGGAGCAGCCATAGCCACCGGCGAGGCACCTCGCGCAACTCTCCACGGGTGTGCCACACAGCAGCCGGGTAGGCGGGGAGCAGGGCGAGAGCGCTCGTGGCGTCCGCGGTAAAGGGCGTGGCCACGGACCACTGTATCAGCGGACGCAGGATGTTGAAGCCCCGCATGGGCCTAAGCCGTTGCTTGAGGTGGCCATGATCTCGCTCCAGGGCGTTGTTCAAGTATTTGGAGCATCGATGCTCGGCGGTCGGCAGCACTACCCTTAGTGGGGGGCGGGTAACACCGCGCCTGGTCGGTGACGATGCGCTCGGGTGTTACGCTCGTCCGGGCGATCGCACGTTCGAAGAAGGTCCGTGCCGCAGTGGCGTTGCGCCACTCGCTGAAGTAGGCGTCCAC
>JALZHG010000112.1 GCA_030914045.1 Chloroflexota bacterium
GCTGTACACCGTCTTGATGAAGTTGTGCCAGATAGGGGCCGCCCCGATAGCCCCCGCCACGTTGCCCATGCGCCTGCCGTCGTTGTTGCCCACCCACACCCCCACCGCCAACGCAGGCGTGTAGCCCATCGTCCAGGCGTCCTTCGAGTCGTCGGTGGTGCCGGTCTTCACAGCCGCTTCTATGCCGGGTATGTGCAGGGGCGAGTTAGCCCCGAATATGGGCGTGCGGGCCTGGTTGTCCGACAGCATGGAGCTTACCTGGTAGGCCACGCCGGGGTCGAGCACCTGCTTGCCCTGTGGGCGCTCAAGGTCAACTTCCTCCAGCACCTTGCCATCCCCATCCACCACCTTGAGGAACGGCGTGGCGGGCACCCGGTAGCCATAGTTGGCGAAGGTGGCGAAGGCCGCCGTCATGTCCACCAGCTTTACCTCGCCGCCGCCCAGCGTCAGCGACAGCCCATACCGCTCTGGGTCGTTCAGCGTGGTGATACCCAGCCGGTGCGCCAGGTCCAGCATGCCCGTCAGCCCCACGTCCTCCAGCACCTTCACCGCCGGGATGTTGAACGAGTTCGCCAGCGCCGACTTCATAGTCACAGGCCCGTGGAAGCGCCCGTCGTAGTTGCGCGGCGCGTACACCAGCGAAGAGCCGTCGGCGTACTTCACGGGCAGGTCGGGCAGGATAGTATAAGGGGTGTAGTCGCCGCGCTCCAGGGCCGCTGCGTACGTGATCGGCTTGATCGAAGACCCCGGCTGCCGCAACGACGTAGCCACGTTCACCTGCCCGAACACGGGGTTCGAGTAGTCCACCGACCCTACCATCGCCATGATCTCGCCGGTGCGCGGGTTGATCGCCACCAGGCCCGCGTTGCTAGCGCCCTGCCGCCGCAGGTTCTGCACCTGCGCCGCCGCGATCTTCTCCGCCTCGGCCTGCCAGTCCAGGTCAATCGTAGTCACCACCCGCAAGCCGCCCCTCAGCGCCATGTCATGCCCGTACTTCTCTATGAGCACCTGCCGGGCGTATTCCACGAAATGCGGGGCCTTCGTCGGGATGTGGGGCGGGAGCACGCGCGGCCTGATGTCCTCGGCGTAGGCCAGGTCGGCCTGCTCCTGGTCGATGAAGCTGTTCTTCACCATCAGGTCGAGCACGATCTTCTGCCGGGCTTTGGCAAGGTCGAAGTTGACGTTCAGGTCGAACTCGCCGGGGGCCTGCGGCAATCCCGCCAGCATAGCCGACTGCGCGAGCGTCAGATCGTGTACCGGCTTACCCCAGTACGTATCCGCCGCCGCGGCCACACCGTAGGAGAGCGACCCATAGTAGATCTCGTTCATGTAGATCTCGAGGATCTTCTCTTTGGGGTATTTCTCGGTCATGCGCACGGCAAGGATCGCCTCACGTACCTTACGTAAGAAGGTGCGCTCGTCCTTCTCCGGCAGCAAGATACGCCGCACCACCTGCTGCGTGATGGTGGAGCCGCCCGCCGTGCCCTGGTTGGTGTAGTTGATGTACGCCGCCCGGATTATACCGAGCGGGTCTACTCCGTTGTTCTCCTGGAACGACGAGTCCTCCACTGCTATAGTGGCGTCAATCAAGCTCTTCGGCATCTTGTCCACGGTAACGTAGGTGCGCTTGCCCATTTCCGTATCGTATAACTCGTAGAGCAGGTTGCCGTACCTGTCGTAGATGCGGCTCGTCTCGAACTGGATGCCGCCCGCGTGAACGTCGTCCACCGAGGGCAGGTCGTTGGTGACCCATAGATAGGCCCCGCCCACACTCCCCACCGTAACCACCACCAGGAACAGCATAAAGAGCATCAGGCTGCTAGAGGTCGCCATGAACCACTTGACGAAGCCCGGCACCGACCGCCGCTTGGGCAGCCGGGCGTAATACCCACCCCGAGCGCCTCCCAGCCTTGCCTTACGTCGCTGGGCCGTGCGCAGGATAAAGAGGGGCCGCCTGTCGTGAGCGCCGGTGCCTTTAGGGTGCCGCACCGGCAAGGGCCGCGTCCACGCCACGGGCAGCGGCGTTTTCTCCTGCTTGCCCACCGACGAAGCGACCCTAACCTTCACCCCTTCTTCGGCATGGTCCCGCACGCGCGCCTTCGAGCCGTTACCATTAGCGGCGTGCAGAAGGCCGGTATTCAGAGCAACGGTCCGGTTTGAATCGGAAGGTAGAGGCTCGGTCAGCCTGCCGGTAACCCTGTCGCGGACGGCAACAAGCGCGCGGGCGGACCTGGGGAGGCGACGCGGGGTGTTTCTGTGCGCAGGTTGTTGAGGGGCCTCACGCATAAGCTACATCGAAAGCATACATCTAACCACGGCTACTTTATATAACGAAAAAGTACCTCGCATGACACTGCAATAGTCCCGCGCAACAGAATCTATAGCAGCAGCCATGCCTTCGTGCGGCGAGTGCGCTATAATGTGTGCCGTAGCCCGCATGCGCAGAGCGTCACCCGTGCGACACACTGTAATATGCAGGATAAATCAGAACGGCAAATAAGGCAAAGGGCTGCTGCTCACGGCTTACTGATTGCTGCCCTGCCTGGCTGAGGAACCTATGGACCAGTATCTAGAATCCAACCGCGACCTGTGGAACGCCTGGACTGACCTGCACGAGAGGTCGCCTGCCTACGACGTAGAAGGCTTCAAGAAGGGCAAGTTCCGGCTGCACTCAGTCGAAAAGCAGGAGTTAGGCGACGTGCGGGGCAAAACACTGCTCCACCTCCAGTGCCACTTCGGCCTCGACACCCTCTCCTGGGCCAACCTGGGCGCTACCGTAACCGGCGTAGATTTCTCCGACAAGGCGATTGCCCTAGCACGCAGACTGAGTGAGGAAACCGGCATCCCCGCGACGTTCATCCACTCCAACGTCTACGACCTGCCCGACGTGCTGGAAGGCCAGTTTGATATAGTCTTCACCTCATACGGCGTGCTGGGTTGGCTCCCCGACATCGACCGCTGGGCGCAGGTGGTGGCCCACTTCCTCAAGCCGGGCGGCACGTTCTACATAGCCGAAGTCCACCCCGTCGTCTGGATATGGGACCCCGACCACCCCGATACGCTCGTGCGCCAGTTCTCCTACTTCCACAAGGAGCCGCTCCGCTTCGAGACAGTAGGCTCCTACGCCAGCGCCGAAGACTACCGGGGGGTAGAATACGGCTGGAACCACACCCTGTCCGACTACATCAACGGCCTCATCAAAGCAGGCCTCACCATCCGGCAATTCAACGAATACCCGTTCCTCACCTGGAAAAACTTCCCCTGGATGGTAGAAGACGAGCAAGGCTACTGGCGCATGCCCGAAGACCAGGAGTCGATACCGCTAATGTTCACCCTGAAAGCCACCAAATGACCAAAACCCACTAACCAATAACGGCGAGACGTGAATGTACTAAGACCCGACAGCAGAACAGAAGCCCCGCCTTTGTCATCCTGAGCGTAGCGAAGGATCAGGCGGGTAGGCGAGAGTCTTCAACGTTGGGGATGCTGACGGCACTAGGAACCATGTGCCTTAATACCAAGAGTCAAGAACGGGCCACTGATCCTTCGCTACGCTCAGGATGACAGGGGGAGCGTGGTACCGCAAAACCAAAAGTTTCGCATTCACGAACCCTATCGAGCAAACCGCAACACGTTTCACGTTTCACGTTTCACGTTTCAGAACCCCATGAAAATCACCCTCCCCACCATCTACAGCCTTCTCCTAGCCCTGTTCATGTTCTACATGCTCTACCAGTACGCCTTCCACTGGAAGAACCTGCCTGACCTTATTGGGCTGTTCGGCTAGCATGTTCGGTCTGCCCCCGCTGCTCGCCCATATCGCGGAACTGGTCACAATCACCCTGCTTGTGGGTATCGCCACCGGAGCCGGGCTGGTGCTGCTGCGACTCCTGCGCGTAGCACCGCTGCTCAGCGTAGGCGAGCGACTGCTTTTCGGCGTCATGCTGGGCTATGGCATAATCTCGCTGCTGGTGCTAGGGGTAGGCTTGGTGGGACTGCTATACGCGCCTGTCGTGCTGTGCATACTGGCGGTACTGACAATAGTGGGCTTCCGCCCGCTCACGAACACACTACGGGAAGCAGCGCCCGCCTTTCGCAACGCCCTCAACGGCCTCCGCTACCCGCCTAATCTCTTCCTGGCAATCATCATCGCGCTTTCAGTCGCCGCCGCCCTGGTAAAGGCATTGGTGCCACCGGCCACGCAAGACGACCTGATGTACCATTTCGCGCTGCCCCGGCGCTACATCGAGCAGCACGCCATCCACTTCTACCCCGACAGCAACTACAGCCTCTTCCCACAAATCATGGAGATGCTCTACACGGTGGGCCTGCTCCTCGGCAGCGACCGCATCTCCATCCTGTTCGCCTTCAGCACTGGCCTGCTCGCCGCCGCCTCAGCCGCCCTGTTCGCCAGGCGACTGCTGGCCGAGCGCGACGGTCACCCGCTCTGGCGCGCCCTCCCCCTGCTGGTGGCCGCCATCTTCCTGAGCGCCCCGCTGCACAACTTCGTAATGCGCGCCGCAAACACCGACTTCGCCCAGGCCACCGCCGAGATGCTGGCTATCTACGCCTTCTACCTGGCAGTAGCCAGCGGCCCACAAGTCAACACCCCTCTGCTGATGCTGTCCGGCATCTGCGGCGGCCTCTCCTTCTCCGTCAAATACTACGGTCTTCTCCTGCCCGGTGCCCTCGGCCTCGCGCTGCTGGCTATAATCTTCACCCGCTGGCGTACTGGCGGCCCCGCCGAACGGAAGCGCGTAGCCGGTAGCGCACTCCGAAACGTGCTGGCCTACGGGGTGCCCATCCTGGTAATAGGCGGCGTGTGGCTACTGCGCAACTTCATCGAGTCCGGCAACCCGGTGTGGCCCGCGCTCGGCAACATTCTGGGCGGCAGCTACTGGTCGCCCGCCGCCGACCCCGAAGTGCTGCTCGGCACCATCCCCGGCCTCAAGTGGGAGAGCATACCGTCGGGCCTGGCATACCAGTACAATGCCACGATTGGCCGCCAGCCACTACCCATCGACAACCACACTTACGTCGTGAGCATCGGCCCCCTGCTGCTCACCTCTTTGCTGGCCCTGCCCCTCGCCCGCTGGAAGCCGCCCCTGCGCCTGGTGCTCTACGTGGCTATCTTCGTGTGGGTGGTATCGCTCTTCTACTTCTCCCGCGCCAGCATCCGCTATCTCGCCACCGTGTTCCTGCTGTGCGCGCTCATGGGCGCATACGGCCTCATCTCCATCGCCGTGCGCTCGCGTGTTGCTGCCCTCGCGTTAGGTAGCGTGGTCGCGCTTGTCCTGACGCTAGTCACCCTCGATACCACACTGAGCACCCGCCCCTTCCTTGCAACTACCTTCGCGCTCGACCCTGCCGCCGAACAACGCTACCTCGAAGCCCACATGGACGACTACCCAATCATGCAATACCTTGCGGCCCACACCCCGCCCAACGCCGTTGTCTACGACTGGGACAGCCGCCCGCGTGGCTACCGGATCCCACGTCCCTACGTCTACGGTCGCCTGGTGCCCAAATACAGCGGTGTAAGCCCCAACCCCGACGAGTGGCACGCCCGCCTCAAAGAGTTGGGTATCACCCATGTGCTCGTGCACAACCGGCAGGTATTCGCCCCCGGCTACCCACCCGGCTACGACCCCGACCGCGAGACCTTCCAGGCGCTGGCGGCACGCTACTTAGGACCGCCTCTAATCACAGCGGGTAACTTCACCCTGTACGAGCTTCGCTGAAACAAGCAGACAACAGCTCAGCGTCTAAACCCTTTACAAACCGTGTAAACTTTAGGCATGGAATGCGAGGCATACCCTGGAAATGAGCAAGGGTGAGCGGCATTTGTGGCTCTCCGGCCGCCGCCAGGTCGTCTAAGGAATGCCACTGCAAGAGGTAGGAGTAACGTAGCATGGCCCAAGCAGATGCCGGCACAGGTGCCATAGATAGAGGTCATACGCCAGTAGCTAATAGTGATGTCAGTGTTGGGTCTCCACATTCTGCAACTCCCGTAGAGGTCCAGGCAGGGACGTCACATGAGGACTTCGAGACCTACCGGCCGAGTTGGGTAGATGCCCTCGCGGATAGGATACGCCGCCTTCCGGTGCCCGCGTGGGTGGTATATCTCGTCAGCGGCCTGGCGCTGACCCTCGTCTTTGTCGTGTCCGAGTTGGCATTTGGTTCCTCCGTCGAGCAGGCTATAAACCTGGAAACCATACTGGCAGGCAGTAGCGGGGTCTATGCCTTGGGGTTGTTGCACTACCTCGACAACTGGGCTGGGACCGCACTCAAGCAGTATCGCCCCGTCATGCGGGTCGAAGAATCGGAATACCAGCGGCTCCACTACCGCTTTACTACCTTGCCCGCGCGCCAGACCCTGATTGCCACGGTTATCGGCATTTTCTATGGAGTGCTGGGGTGGTTCTTATTCGAGGAGAACCCACTCGATGGTAGAGAGCCAACTTCATTACTGCTCTCGGTGTATGGCCTGAACGCCACCATCTACATTCTGTCTTACATGCTAATAGTGGTGACGGTATATCACACCATACATCAACTGCGCTTGGTGAATCTGCTATACACGCATTACACGCGCATAAACCTCTTCCAGCTTGGGCCGTTGTATGCCTTGTCCGGGCTTGCCGCGCGCACCGCCATAGGACTCGCCATCCCCACCTACCTCTGGGTCCAGGTCAACACAACCACAGCTACCAAGGATACTGCGGCCACGATTTTTGAGAGCGCGTTCCTCGGCCTGGTGATCGTCGCCACCTTCGTCTGGCCGCTCTGGGGCGCTCACAGGCTCCTGCAGCAGGAGAAGCAACGGCTCAAGGACGCCGCTGCCTCACGCGTTGAGGCCACAATAGCCCAGTTGCACGACCGCGTAGACAGCCACGACCTGAGGGACGGCGACGTTCTCAAGGATGTCCTGGATGGCCTGGTAACTGAGCAAGGCCTGGTGGATAAGCTGCCTACCTGGCCCTGGCAGCCGGAGCTTGCGCGCGGAGTCGGTGCTGCCTTCTTATTGCCGCTGTTTATCTGGTTCGTCCAACGCCTGTTGGAGCGCCTCGGCTTCTGAAATCGCGCAAAGGACCCTCGAACACATAAGAAAGCCATGAAAGAGCCTACATGCAACCACGAACCAAGATAGTAGCCACAATCGGCCCGGCGTGCTGGGATGAGCCGGTGCTCAGGGCGTTACTGGCCTCGGGTGTGAGTGTGACCCGCTTCAACTTCTCCCACGCCGAGCATACGCGCACCGCCCAGACGTTCGCCCTGATCCGCCGCATCGAGGACGAAGCTAACCTCAGCATCGCCATCCTGGCCGACCTGCAAGGCCCCCGCGTGCGCGTGGGCGACCTACCCGAAGGCGGCGTGACCCTCACCCCCGGCACGACACTCACCCTCGACACCCAGCACGCGCGGTACAGCCCAGGCATCATCCCCGTAGACTACTCAGGCCTCGCCCGCGACGTCTACCCCGACGACACCATCCTGCTGGATGAGGGCCTGATTTCGCTCAAAGTGGTGGACGTGGCCCCGGAGGAGGGCTGCATCGTGTGCAGCGTGGAGGTGGGCGGCGTGCTTACCTCCAACAAGGGCATCAACGTGCCCAATCGCCCTCTCGGCGTACCCACCATCACCGGCAAAGACCGTGCCGACCTCTCCTTCGCCATAGCGCACGGAGCCGACATGGTCGCCCTGTCGTTCGTGCGCACCGGCGGCGACATCGTTGAGGCCCGCAAGCTCATCGCGGGCATGACAGACCGTCAGGTACCCATCATCGCCAAGATCGAAAAGGCTTCCGCGGTGGAGAACTTCGCTGAGATACTGGCCGAAGCCGACGGCGTGATGGTCGCCAGGGGCGATATGGGCGTGGAAATGCCCCCAGAGGTGCTGCCCGCCATACAGAAGCGCATCATCGCCGCCGCCAACGTCGCCGCCAAGCCGGTAATCACCGCCACCCAGATGCTCGACTCGATGATCCGCAACCCCCGCCCCACCCGCGCCGAAGCCACCGACGTAGCCAACGCCGTGCTCGACGGCAGCGACGGCATAATGCTCTCAGGCGAGACCGCCACCGGCAAGTACCCCCTCGAGGCCGTGCGTACGATGGCCCGCATCGCCCGGGAAGCCGAGAAACTGTTCAACTACGACGGCTGGAGCGACCACCTCAACGCGGCGTCCCATTCCGGCAGCGCGCCCGGCAACAAAGAGATAGCGGAACTCATCTGCCAGGCCGCCGACCACATCAGCGATCAACTGAACGCCAGGGCCGTAATCGCCATCACGCGCACGGGCACCAGCGCCCGGCTCATCTCGAAGTACCGCCCTCGCAGCAACCTCCTCGCCGTCACCGACCGCCCCGACACCTGCAAGGCCCTGTCGGTCACCTGGGGCGCGCGCGTGCTCTTGCTCGACAGCTTCAGCGACACCCTCTCCACCATGTCCGCCGCCGAACAAGCCGCCCTCGATTCCGGCATGGTCCAGCCGGGCGATCTGCTGGTCTTCGTAGGCGGCCTCGGCCAACCCCTCGCAGGCCAGACCAACCTCCTCCAGGTGCAGGTAGCAGGCACCCCGCCAGACGGCCTCCAATCCAGCACGATATAAGTAAATCAAGAATAGGAGTCTATCCAATGTGGGATGATACACTGGGCAGTTATGACGATACGTACCCCCGAAGCGAGGGCTTTCTGGAAGAACGATATTTCACTCATGAGAGGTTCTTGACACACGATCAGGTCGACCATCTAAGGACACTTATCCAACAGCGAGCCGGAGAAACAGCAATAGACACACACATTAGGAATAATCCAGCTATACTGGCGGGAGTTATGAAGTTCAAGATGACTGGGCATCACGGGCTGTGGGTGCTGCCACAGCAGACTATTAGAGAGCGAGGACCATCTGGTACGCGGCGCTTGGTGCCTGACTATCTAATTGCCGCACAAAGTTCAGAAGGCGTCACCTACTGGATACTTGACCTAAAAGGGGCGGATGCCGACCCGTTCAAACGCCCGCAGGGACATGATTACCTGGCATTTAGCGATCACCTGAATCGCGGCATCTGCCAAGTGCTGACGTACATTGATTATGCTGCCAGCGTACAGGAGCACTTCAGAGACACACATGGGTTCCGTATGAAAGATTTCCGAGAACCACGTGGTATGATTTTGATCGGTACTGAGGACACTTTGGAGAATGATCCTGAACGTATGCAGTTGCGGGGCGCTTGGAACCGTAACTTTGCCAATTGCATTGAGATCAGAACTTATGGTGCCCTACTGGGTCAGTGTGAAACCATACTCGACTTTCGAGCAAGAACACCCACACCATAATGCCGGGCAAGTACAAGCGCGGCCGCACAACACAGAGTCCGCCGCGAAGAACTCGTTTAACCACATTTCTCTTGATAGAGGCCCAACAGCACATAGTCAGTCTGCTATGCAGACTGACCCCTAGATCCTAATCGCCAGGCGTCGGATCCCGACAGGTGCTGCCTTTCCCCCTGCCGGGCCTCAGGTGGCGATGTGTGGTGCGCCCGCCACTTCTATCACTTGAAGCTACCAAGTGGCTTCCCTATACCCGACTATCCCAAGTGGTATACTAGGGCAAATAATTAGCCGCTAAAACTCACTCCATGCAAATGAAGCTACTCATCGCCATCCCCGCCCTCAACGAGGAAGAGAGCATCCAGAGCATCATCGAACGCTCTCTAGCCGCCCGCGCGCACATCATCGAGCATACCCCCGTCACCGCCGTGGATGTCGCGGTGGTCAGCGACGGCTCGACCGACCGCACGGTGGAAATCGCCTCCCGCTACACCGACCGCATCAAGCTGATCGTGTTCGAGCGCAACCGGGGCTACGGTGCGGCCATCAAGGAAGCCTGGGAGCAATCGGACGCCGACCTCCTGAGCTTCCTCGACGCCGACGGCACCTGCGACCCCCTCTTCTTCACGCAGCTTTGCAACACCCTCTTCGAGGCGAAGGCCGACGTGGTGCTCGGCAGCCGCATGGGCCCCGAAAGCAAGATGCCCGCCGTGCGCCGCCTGGGCAACATGATTTTCGCCTCCATGCTCACCGTGCTCTCCTCCAAGAGCGTGCGCGACTCAGCTAGCGGCATGCGCGTGGTGCGCCGGGCCAGCCTCCCCAAGCTGATGCCCCTGCCCGACGGCCTCCACTTCACGCCCGCCATGAGCGCCCGTGCCATTCTCAGCGACGACGTTAAGATAGTCGAAATCCCCATGCCCTACCACGAGCGCGAAGGCGAGTCGAAGCTGCGCATCGGCAAGGACGGGGTGCGCTTCCTCAAATCGATCCTGAACGCGGCGTTCCTCTACCGGCCCTCCCGCCCGCTTGGATTATTGGGCGTGCTGCTCCTGCTCGTAGCCGCCGGGCTGATGCTGATGCCCACCCTCTTCTACATAGAAAACCGCTTCCTGCTTGAGTGGATGATCTACCGCTTCGTGGTGAGCCACCTGCTCGGCGCGATGGGCTTCCTGCTGCTGTGCGCCAGCTACCTGAGCCGCAAAATCGTGGATATCACGTTGGCAACCCGCCCCAGCGCCGGCCTGCAACACGGCATTATCTCCGACTTCTTCGCCTCCCGTACGTTCTGGCTGGTGCCCATCGGCCTGTTCGTAGCGGGTAGCGTGCTGGTGCTCCCCAGTTTCTTCGAGCTGGTCACCACCGCCCACACCACCGAGCACTGGTCGCGCTTCATCGTGATGTCGTTCCTCTTCGAGATAGCCATTATCCTCATCGTGACCAAAGCGGTGGACTTTATCATTGGCCTCATCGCCAACCAGCTAACCTACCTCAAGATGCAACGCCCGGAACCCGCCACCCGCCCAACCCCCGCGCCGCAGCCCATCCGCGAACCAGAGCTAGCCAAGCGGGACTAGACACTACGGAAACGCCAAGACGCCAAGACGCCAAGGACGCGCCAAGTAGATTATTGATTATTCACCGCAGAGACGCAGAGGACGCAGAGGGTACGCTGCGATTGTTATTGTTGGACATGTGCAAGGGCAGCATCGTACAGTGCGATGCTGCCCTACTTAGAAACCCCTCTATTCTTCTCTGCGTACCTTTGCGTCCTCTGCGTCTCTGCGGTGAATTACTTTGTTGCTCTTGGCGCGTCCTTGGCGTCTTGGCGTCTTGGAGTTTCCGACCTAATACCCCACTTCCACTTTGGTCCTGCCCAGCTTGTCCAGGGCTATACGGACGCCTTCTTGCAGCACGCCCGCGTAGAACCACATGGTGCGCTCTTCCTTGAGGACCTGTATTTTGCCGCCCGTGACCACGGTCTCGCCCGGCATGAGGGTCTTGCCGAAGCCCCAGCGGAAGGGGTAGCGATAGGGCGCGCCGCCCGTGTTGGCGTCCCAGTCCACGCCCACGCGCCACAGCCCCGCCTTGTTGTCCCACCTGCCACCCTCTATAGAGGCGTAGCTATCGCGGGTGGTGTAGGTATAGCCTGGGTCCGGCCCCTGCGTCCGTAGAGGCACGTTGCTCACGTTCTTCACCGTGATGGTCACGTTGAGCGTATCACCCAACATCAACTGCTCAGGGGATATGTCTACGCTCAATACCGCTATCGCGGGCTTGCCCCCACCCTCTACCTTGAGCGGCCGCTGGGCCAGTACCACGTTCCCGAGTTCGTCCTGCACGCGCAGCGTCACCGTATAGTTGCCGTTGGGCAACACCTCGCCCAGCAAGTCCTCTCCGCCGACCACGATGTTCTGCTCGCCTGGGCCTTCCTCGATGGGCGCTTGCACCGGGATGCGCGCACCCTCCGGCGTCAGCAGGTCCACCGATAGCGTGGCGCTCTGGCTGGTGCGGAAAGTCAACTCGGCCACGTCGTCAATCGCGTCGCTGTTGGGCGAAATCGTCTCGGGGCGTAGCACCATGTTGTCTATCGCTGGCGGTTCCGCGGGCGTCCCACCTACCCTGAAGCCAACGCTCTCGCTGCTGCCGTTCGCCGTCACCCTGATGGCATAGTCGCCCGGCGGCACTACCTCACGCGCCACCACGTAACCCTCCACGCTCGCCAACGCCCCCGTAGCCGAGACGACCCCGTTGAAGCGCACTACGTGGTCGCCCGCCCGCTGGTGTTCCGCGTGCAATAGGCTACTCCCCGAAGGCAGACCTTCAAGCTCCACCCGCACGTCGGCCTCATGCCCCAACGTATAGCGGACCTCCACCACCCCCGGCGGCCGTCCGACCCCCACCGACCCCGACACCATCTCAGCAGCCGACACCCGCACGCCCGAAAGCCCCGCCCCCGGACCCCCGCAAGCCGCCAACCCCAAACTCGCCCCCAGCAAGGCCAGCAGCACCAAAGCTCGCCTTACAACAGGTTCCAAATTCGCAATTCGAAATTCCAATTTCCAAATCATCATCTAACCGCCGCGTGCAACTCGTCCGGCAGCACCACCGCGTTGCCCCACTTGCGCACGACCACGCCCGCGCCGTAATTCGCCAGCCGGGCCGCATCGAACAGGTCGGTACCGGACGCAACAGCCATAGTGGAGATGGCGATTACCGTGTCGCCCGCGCCCGTCACGTCAAACACCTCGGAAGTATTGGTCACCGGGATGTGGCAGTAGTCCCCGCCCTGCCGCATCACCGACACCCCTTCGGCGCTCCTGGTAACAATCACCGCCTGCGCCTCCAGCATCTCCAGCAACTCGGCCAGGCCCTCCCGGAAGCTCTCCTCCGTGTCGAGCGGCCTGCGCAGCGTCTCCTCGGCCTCCGCCTGGTTCACCTTCACGATGCCGAAGCCGTGGAACATCCCCAGGTCGCCCTGCGAGTCGACCGCCAGCACTTTGCCCGCATCAGTGGCTGCACGCCGGGCGCACTCCACTATGCGCCTGGTCAGCGTGCCGCTCTTGTAGTTGCTCAGCAGCACCGCGTCGCACCGCGACACCCGCTCCTCGATGACCGCAATCAGCGCGTCTTCCACCTGCCCGCTAATCGGCGTGCGGTCTATGTGGTCGATGCGGGCCACCTGCTGCAATAGCGAGGGCGTCACCTGGGCCACAATGCGCTTCTTGGTGATCGTGGGCCGCGCCGTATCAATCACGATGCCGCTGGTATCGACCCGGTACTCCTCCAGTTCCGCCACCAGTTCGCGCCCCGACTCGTCCTGCCCCACCACCCCCGCCAGCAGCGCGTGGCCGCCGAGAGAGGCTACCGTACAAGCGGGGCTGGTGCCGCCACCCGGCATCATCTGGTCGCGCTGGTACTCCAGCACGGCGATGGGGGCCTCCCGTGACAGGCGGGCAGGCTTGCCTATTGTGTACTTGTCCAGTATCAGGTCGCCCACCACCAGCACGCTCACGCCAGGGAAGCGAGTTATAGCTTCCTGCAGACGACGCCTGGTATCGCTGTCTATAGCTGCATGATCGGACATAGGGTATAAGTTGGACGGTTGGAAGGCCGGTGCGGTTGCCGCCCGGCCGGATTGTCCCCTTACTGGAGTCGCTTGTATGTGAGGAAGACCGCGAGTACCATCCACAGCACCGTGTACTGGGTGAGATAGAAGGGGAGCCTGTCGAATAGCCCTATGCCGGTCAACAATTGGATATTGATATCGCCCAGGGGAATCAGGTCCGGCCACTGGAGCGATACAAACCGGCTCAGGATAAAGCCGAACGCCAGGCAGCCTATGCCCACCATCTGTAGCCCCGGCCCCCGCTTCTGGTTCGACGCACGCGCTACCGCCTCCGGCACCCCTATACCCATCAGCAGCGCGCCCCAAAACTCGAACGCCGGGAACAGCCCCAGGAGCACACCCGTCAGCCCCGCCGCCACCAACCCAAACAGCGCTGCCTTCAGGTACACCGAGGAATCCAGCGCATAGGTCGGCAGCACCTGCAAATTGGCGCACTCGAAGCACCTGAACCCCACCGGCGTGCTCACTCGGCACCGGGCGCAAATCGGCCTCTCGCATTTCCCACACCGAAGGTAAGTCGGCTCGTTAGGGTGGTTGTAGCAGTATAACGGCGCCTCGTCGTCGGTTGAGTTGTCAGTATCGTACAGAGTGGACATTGTGGTTTGAAACGTGAAACGTGAAACGTGATGCGGCTTGAGGAATATGGTTCTCACTATGCCGCTTGGGTACTGTTAGTACCATCACGTTTCACGTTTCACGCTTCAGTCGTCTCCTTATAACTTCGACCCACACCAGCGCGCCGAACACAAATACCCTCAATATCCGCCGCCAGCGCCAGGGCTGCGTTACCAGCCGGTACAGCCATTCCATCCCTATGCGCCGCATGAAGAGTGGGGCCAGCGGGGCCTTGCCGGAAAGGTAGTCGTACACCCCGCCTACGCCCATCGCCACTTTAACGGACGGTGGAAGCTCGCGGCTGTGCCTGTCTATCCACAGGTCCTGCTTCGGCGCGCCGTAGGCTACCAGCAGCACGTCGGGAGCGCCCTGCTCCAACCGGGCGCTAATCTCCGGCCAGCCCTCGTCCTTAGGCGACCCCGCGTAAGTGCCAGCTATACGCACGTCGCCGTGACGCTGCTTGAGCACCTGGGCCGCCGCCTCAGCGACCCCCGGCTGCGCTCCCAGCAGGAAGAGCGAGTAGCCTTCGCGTGCCGAAATCCGGGCTATATGCTCCACAAGCTGCACGCCTGTGGCCCGGCCCCTCACCGACTTACCCAGCAGGCGAGCCGCGGCCACTATCCCGGCCCCATCGGGCGTCGCCAGGTCCACCCTGTTGAGTAGCTCGCGAAACGCCCTGTTGTGCCGGGCCTCCATCACGAACTCCGGGTTGACGGTGCAGACCTGGTGCAGCCGAGCCGGGCGCTCCCGCAGGAACCCCTCAATCGCCGCGACCGCCCCCCGCTCGTCGCAGTTGTGCACCCCCACGCCGAGGATGTCCACCCTCTCGCTACTCAATGCCACACCGGAAGTATATAACACGCGCGTGCGGTGGGCAAACGAGGTGCTGAAACGTGAAACGTGATGCGGCTAGCGTTGCGGGGTACGTGAATGCCACATACTTCCTGTTCTGGGACTCTGCCCCGCCCTTGTCATTCTGAGCGTAGCGAAGAATCAGGTGGGTAGTTAGGCCGTCGAATGTCTGGACCAAGTCTCGCTTTGTCATTCTGAGCGTAGCGAAGAATCTCGTCCAACAGCACCCAGGCAACGCCTTTCCTAAGCACCCAAAGCCCCACATTGTCATTTCGAACGCAGTGAGAAATCTCGTCCCTCACCACCCAAATAGCCCCCTTCCTTCAGACGGCACTCTCCCGTAAGAAAAGGCAACACCATAGCGAGGGACGAGATTCTTCACTACGTTCAGAATGACAAAGGCGGGGCATTGATCCCTCTATTCCAACTCCAACACAGCCCGCAATCCTGCCCGGCATGTGCACACACTCCTTCCCGGCAGATTATAATGTCTATAATCTACCACAACACCAAACCGACCTTCAGCAACCGAAAAACCCTTACCCCATCACGTTTCACGTTTCACGTTTCAGACCCCATGCCCCACCCGTTCGCCATAGTCGCCCTGGACCAGGCGCGCCGCCACGGCCACCAAGTCGAGCCAACCGAGGCCGCCCTGCCCCCTGACGCTGCCGTCGGTCAGGGCCTCGTGCTGACTTACTCCGTGCCAGGAGAGCTTGCGGAGGCGATTGAGCCTGGGCACATGGTAGTCGTACCGTTGCGCGACAAACCGGCCTATGGCGTCGTGGTCGAAATGGCCGACAGCACACCCGTAGAGGCCACGCGGCCCATACTGCGGCTGGTAGACCCCAAGCCTATACTGCCCGCGTACATGATAGACCTAGCGCGCTGGATAGCGGAGTACTACCGCTGCACCCTCTGGCAGGCCATGTCACCGATGCTGCCGCCCGGCGTGGCCCGCCGCGCAATCGTCACGGTAGGACTCTCGGCTGAGGCGTTCGACGGCGAGGACCAGGACGAGCACAACCCCCTCATACAGGCCCTCGGCAGGCGGCAACGGCAGGTCATGGCCCTCCTGAAGGACGCGCCCAAAAGCACCCTTACGCTGGGCAGGCTCAAGCGCAAGTACGAAGGGGCCGAGTCGGGCCTGCATTCCGCCGTGCAGGACCTGGAACGCAAGGGGCTGCTCACCCGCCGCACCGAACTGCCCTCCCCACGTTCCCGCCCCCAGCAGGAACGCATCATCCGCCTCGCCGTCTCGCATGACGAAGCTGCCGAAGCTATCCGTGATAGCTCCCAGCGTGCCCCCCTCCAGGCCGCCGCCCTCGACTGGCTCACCAGGCGCGCCAAACAGGCACACGCCGCGCCCAACGCCACGAAGGTCCAGTATTCCAGCGGCACCGGCACAACCAGCCTCCCCGAACCCACCGATAGCACAGGCGAACAGTCCACCGAGCACGCCTGGCTGCGACTCAGCGACCTCTACCTGCACACCGGCGCGACCTCCTCCACCGTCACCGCCCTCGAACGCAAGGGCCTGGTCGAACTATCCGAGCGTGCCGTATTCCGCCGCCCCGTCCCGCCCACCGCCGCCACCCGCAACGACGAACCCCCGCTCCTAACCCCCGCCCAGGCCGCCGCCTGGCGTGAAA
>JALZHG010000305.1 GCA_030914045.1 Chloroflexota bacterium
CATCAGGGTGGAGGACGAGATTCTTCGCTGCGCTCAGAATGACAAAGGCGGGAGTTGGTCCTGCAATCGTAAGTCAGACGCTACGCATCAGGGCACGATGTAACGGACGCCTACCCCACCAAGCCTTGGCGCGCTCTTGGCGTCCTTGGCGTCTTGGCGGTTCCGTCTCCTCGCTGTCGGCTAGGCTGCCGAGGCCAGTTCACCTTCGCCCATCATGATGCGGGAGCCGCTGGGGGTCTTGACCACCGTGATGCGCACGGGGAATTCGTCCTTTAGCTCCTCGATGTGCGTGATGACCAGGATGCGCTCGAAGTCGCCCTCGATGGAGCGGATGGCGCTCACCAGCTTTTCGCGCCCCTGCCCGTCCTGGCTGCCGAAGCCCTCGTCTATCACCAGCGTTTGCAGTTGCGTGCCCGCGCGCCGCGCCAGCAGCTTGCTCAACGCGATGCGCACCGCCAGGTTTACCCGGAACGCCTCGCCGCCGCTGTACATCTCGTAAGCGCGGGTGCCAATCTCGTCTGAGATATTTATGTCAAGCGTTTCAATCACGCTCTTGCTCGACTTGGCGTCGCGTTGCGTGGCGAATTGCACCGTCATGCGGCCATCGGTCATCCTGTGGAGCAGCTTGTTGGCCTCCTCCTCCACCTCGGGGATGATGTTCTCGATAATCATCGCCTGGATGCCCTTCTTGCCGAAGGCGACAGCTAGCTCGTCGTAAGCTACCTTCTCCTCAACGGCCTTGTTGTACTCGGTGGTGTAGCGGCCCTTCTCCTCTTGCAGGCCCTCGCAGTGCTCTATCTGGCGTCTAAGACCACCGCGTTTCTCGCTCATCTCCCCGACCATCCCGGCCAGCCACTTCTCCTCCGTCAGCTTCTCCGCGTGCTGCTGCCGAACGATCTCCCACTGCCCAAGCTTGGGTAACAACGTGCCTATCTCCTCGGCATCCACCGCGCGCTCGGCAGTCCAGGCTTCCAGGTGCAGCGTGTCGTCCTCGATGTACTGCTCGACGGACGCCAGCTCGCGCTCGGCGTTCTGTAGCTTGTGGTAAAGCTGGTCGTACTGCGCGGCGCGCATCTCGGCCACACGGCGGCTCACCGCGCGGTGTGCCTCCTCGTCGTAGGCGAGGCTGCGCATGCGGGCCTGCAACGCGACCAATGCCGTGCGGGCCTCGTGAGCGTAGTCGCCTTCGTCCAGGCGCATGCGGGCCTCCACCAATGCGGCCTCTTCCTTGGCAAGCTGCTGCTCGTCCATGTCAAGGCCCGAAATCTTGGCCCGGACGTTGGCTTCACGCTGGCGGTGCATCTCCAGGGGTTTCAACTCTTCGCGCTCTTGGGACAGCTTGCGCTCGGTAGCCACAATCTGCTTGTTGATACCCTCAAGCTCTTTCTGCTTGCGGTCGTAATCGAGGCGCTTCTGCTTGATGTCGTCCTCGTAAGAGGTTTGCACGCGGCGCAGGGCGTCGGCTGTCAGATCGGAGCCACAGAGGGGGCACCCGGCGTGACCGTTGCTCTCGGCGTGCGTGCTCATAATCAGGTCGAGCTTCTGGCGCAGTTGCAGCCCCTCGTCTTTGGCCTGGGTAAGCTCGCGGGTGAGCGTCTGCATGCGCACGTCCAGGTTCTCGCGCTGGCAGCGGGTGTCCTCGTACTGGGCCTGCAACTGCTCCAAGCGGCGCAGCTTGTCCAGCACCTCGGCAAGCTGGTTCTCAAGCACGCCCCGGCCCGCCAGCCTGCTGCCAAGCTCGCGTATCTTCTCCCGGTGGTTGGTGACGATACCTTCCAGTTGGAACTTCTCGCGGTCGATCTGCCGCTCCAGGGCCGATTGCTCGTTCTCCATGCGGCGCATGGTGGCAAGGGCCTCGTTCAGGCGGCGCTCCTCCTCCTGCACGCGCTGCCACTCGGCGTAACTCTTCTCTATCTCCTCACGCCGTGCGAGCAGGGCCACAAGCTCGGTCTTGCGGCCGGTGTTGTTCTCCAACCGCGCCTTCGCCGTGAGCATGATCCCTTCGCGGTTGCGCTGGCGCTCCTGCAACTCCTTTAGGCGTCCGCCGTAGTGCTCAAGGCTTTGCAATTGTGCCTGTAGCTCAATAAGCTCGGCGCGAGAGGTAGAGAGACTGGCCTGGGCATCGATAAGTTGCGCTTCGACCTCCTCAAGGCCCTGCTCGTAGCTGGGCTGCTTGAGTAGCTCGACATCTACCTGCCTGATAGCACCTTCCAGCTCGTTCATGCGGGCCTTGCGCTCGCGGGCTTCGTCCTTGGCCGCTTCCTCCAGCCGGTCGTACTGCGCGAGGCCCAGTATGTCGGCCAGGATGCGCTTGCGGTCGGCGGGGTTCTTGACCGTGAACTCGTCGGCGCGGCCCTGCAAAATAAAGGACGAGTTGATGAAGGTCTCGTAGTCGAGCTTGAGAAGCTGGTTGATGCGCTGCTGGCTCTCACGCACGGTAGAGCCTGAAATGGTCTTCCAGGTGCTGTCTTCGCCGCTGTCGCTCACCATGATGTCGAGCATGGTGGTGCCGGCGTTGCCCTTGCGAGCGCGCTTGCGTATCACCCGGTAGTGCTCGGAACCCATACCGAAGTGGAAATCGATCTCCATCTCGGTAGCGCCCTTGCTGATAAGCTCATCGTCCATCATGCGGTCGCGCGCGCGGCCCCACAACGCCCAGGTCATAGCCTCGAGCAGCGCCGACTTACCCGCGCCGTTCTCGCCCGCGAGGCATGCAAGGTGCACCCCCGTAAGGTCCAACACCTCGGCGGCATCGCGGTAGCACATGAAATTGCGAAGAGACAAACGAATTGGAATCATTTTGGATTTGGGATTTCGAATTTCGGATTTGGAGCCAAACTTCGAAATAAATCCGAAATTCGAAATCCCAAATCCGAAATTCCTAAGGGACTATCTGCCAGTCCATTGGCAGGCGATACTGGTACAGTTGGCGGGTGGGTTCACCGTCTTTGTGGATGCGGCCACGGTCCTGCCGCCTTACGTCCGCGTAGGTGTTGACCACCTGTACGATGCGGCGGTCGCGGATGTTGAAGATGACGAGGCCAGCCTGCACCGATTCGAGGCTGGCCTGCCGGGTTATTTCGTCCACGACGCGGAAGGCGGGCACCTGGTGCTGCGACTTCTGCTCGCCCGCGTAGTCGAGGGCGCTGTGTATCTGCTCCAGGTTGCCTTCGCTGTTATGCTCGTCGAACACGGCCAGTCCGTCGAGCACCTGGTCCTTGAGGGTGTCGTCGTAAGCGGCTGAGGCTTCAAGCAGGTCGGCCAGGCGCGCCGGACCCTTGCTGCACGCGGCCACCAACGCCTTGAGAGCGGTACAGGGCGCTACAAAGCTCACGGTGCCGTCTGGGTCGATCACGGTAAAACGCATTACGTACATGGCGAAAAGAAACCAACTCCTAGCATGAGGCTGTGAAAGAGTCGTGCGAACGAGCGCGGCACCTCAGCCCATTTTCCCGAACATCTGTGCATTCCGCACGCTTAATTTTACCACATTCGGCCGCTCCAACGCGAACCGAGACGCTTTTGCACATCCCCTCTTGGGTTGGAAAGTATCAGCACCAGAGTCACCCGCACCGGTGTGAAAGATGACGATAGGCGCAATGCGTTGTGCAGTCGTGGGCGGCTTCTCCACCCAATGCACGGGACCATGCCTCCCCCTGTCATCCTGAGCGTAGCGAAGGATCAGGTGGACGGGCGAGAGT
>JALZHG010000113.1 GCA_030914045.1 Chloroflexota bacterium
CAAGTTACCCTCGCCGCATCACGTTTCACGTTTCACGTTTCACGTTTCAGAACCCCGTTTCAGCCTAACTTCACCTTTATCTCGTCAATGAAGTGCTGCTGCCAGCGACTTTGGCTGCCGGCGCGGAGGCTGCGGATGAAGGTGGTGTAACGGTCGAGCGTGGTGGGACTCATGCGGTCTACGGGCAGGCGGGAGTCGGGCAGGTCGGGGTTTTCGGCGGCGAACCGGTCGCGCGCATCATCCTCGGCATGGTAAACGGGCGAGGGCTTCTCGATGAAGTGGGCCAACTCGTTGAACTGCTCATCGAAGAAGACGATCACCGGGATGGCTCGGAACAGGCCATGCTTCTTCCACTTCTCCGCCAGGTCGGGGTTCTCGTCGCGGTAGAAGATGCGCAGTTCCCAGGACGGTATCTCGTCCGCCAGGCGGGCTACCACGGGCACGTAACGGATCGCGTCGCCGCACCAGTCCTCGGCCAGCACGAGCACTTTCGACACCTTCGTGCCCTCAGCCAGGAAGCGCACGTCTTCGTCCCTGAGCGCCACGTTGTCATAGTTCTGCTCGAATAATGCCCTGTTCTTGCGCATCCCCGGCACGTATTCTTCGACCGTGAGGCCCTCGGAGAACCGGTCCGAGTCCACCCTGGTGAGGGTATCCATGATATTATGCTCCCTTCCGCGCCAGTAGGCCGTCTTAAATGTTCACGGCCCCTGTTTCCGGTGGGGCCATTGCTATATGGGAAAGTATACCAAAACCAACCGGCCATTGTTTGCAGGCATACTGCGTGCCAGCCCATCGAACAGGCCACGCGCATGTATCAATTGGAGGACCAAGCCACGCCCTTGTCATTCTGAGCGTAGCGAAGAATCTCGTCCCTCAGCACCCAAGCAACCTCTTTCTACAGCCCAGCTGTGTCCAATAAGAAGGGTGAAACATCCAGGTAGAGGACGAGATTCTTCGCTACGCTCAGAATGACAAAGTGGGACTTGGTCCAGAAGTTCAACGGCCTAACTACCCACCTGATTCTTCGCTACGCTCAGAATGACAAGGGTGGGGCCTGGTTCTGGCAATTGGGCTTGTGGGAGTGGCAGCGAAGCCACCATGCCGACACAAAGGGATGTACTCGGCTCAACTTTTGCGGCTTGGGTGCGTATATAGAACCATGCGGGCGGGGAACGCTACCGCCGCCTGGCACGTGTCTTGACGCTTAAGGGGCACGGGAGTATAGTAACTTTACCTGCGAGGGAGTCCGCACGAGCACGTGCGCCTCGAACAGGGCTTGGAAGGGATGTGACTCTTTATGGCGACCACACGACGCAATTACGACCCGCGCCTCCTGGGGCTTGGCCTCCTGGCCGCCGGTGCCCTGGGAGCGGCCTGGGTCAACAAGCTACAAAAGCAGTACGAGCGGGAAGGCGCGCCCCGGTTGCTCGACTGGGAGAGGGTGCGTGCTATCGCGCATCAAATCGTCCGCGAGGACGAGGCCGCGCCAGGTTGGCACGAGGGTTGGGAAGACTACTACCGCGAGATGGTGGCGCAGTGCTATCCCGTGATTACCGAGACGATGGGCCGCGACCTGCCGGTGCCTCTCGACAAGATAAAGGCCTTCACCCGCTCCGAGTGGATAGATGCCAATATCTCCAATTTCGGGCAGCTATTCGACCACATCGAGGTGATTTACCACCGGGTGCAGCCCCAGCAGAACGTCGGCACTCTTATCATGGGCGAGATGAGCCAGACGGTGCTCAGCAGCCAGCTAGGCATCCTGATGGGCTACCTGGCGAAGCGGGTGCTCGGCCAGTACGACCTGTCGCTGCTGGGCAAGGAAGCTGTCACCACCGGGCAGCTATATTTTGTCGAGCCGAATATCAACGGCGTGGTGGCCGAGCTAGGTCTGGACCCCCACGACTTCCGCCTCTGGATAGCCCTGCACGAGACGACCCATGCCTACGAATTCGAGGCCTATCCGTGGGTGCGGGAGTACTTCAACTCGCTGCTGGAAGAGTACTTCGACTACGTTAGCGACGACCTGGTGAAGTACGGCAGCGGCCTGGGCAGCCTGTCGGCCCTGATAGAGCGCACCCGCAGCAACATGAGCAGCGGCGATAGCTGGATCGAGTCGGTGATGAGTCCCGAACAGCGCAGCCTCTTCAACAGGTTGCAGGCGCTCATGTCCATAGTCGAGGGCTACAGCAACTTCATCATGAACTCGGTGGGCGAGCGGTTGCTGCCGTCGTACCAGACGATCAAGGAGCGCGTAGAGCAGCGGGCCGCCCGCCGAGGCACCGCCGAGAAGCTCTTCATCCGCATCACGGGCCTTGCCCTCAAGATGGAACAGTACCGCATGGGCGAGACGTTCATCAACGCGGTGGTGGCGCAACGGGGAGTCGAATTCGCCAACCTGGTGTGGGAAGGCCCCGACAAGCTGCCCACGCTGGAGGAGCTACGCAACCCGGACCAGTGGATGAGCCGGGTGGCGAGTTCTGAAACGTGAAACGTGAAACGTGATGGTACAATAAGCACCATCTCGGCTTGCACAGCACCAGTAACCCTAACCGCATCACGTTTCACGTTTTACGTTTCAGAACACTATGCAGCAACACCGACCAGGAGCTAACCCTTACGCAGGGGTCACGACCGAACAGGACCGGCGCGCGCGCCAGGCGAACCGCAGACAGGTTCGCGGCGTGCGGGTGCGCTGGTTTACTACCGGCGTGCTGCTGGGCGTCCTGGCGGGCGTAGTGCTTACTATAGTCGTCTCAACGGTGGTGGTCAGGCAGGTACCCCTACCTGTGAGCGAAAGCCCCGGCGTGCCGGACGTGACTATATCCATCAGCGAAAGCTACCTGAACAGGGCAGCCGCCGCGCGCGTGGCGAGCTTCAGCACGGGTATGGACTCGCTCACCCTCACGGAGTTGAGACTCGACTTGCAACCGGGCCACCGCATGGACATCCAGCCCGCCTTCAACGTAGACCTCGGCTTCTTCGCCTTCGACACGACCGCCATTGTTGGCAACCAGTTAGCCGTGGAGAACGGCAAGCTGGTAATAAGGATGGTGGGCGACCCCATATTGGGCAATATGGACGTGCCGCTCGATGCCCTACCGATGGACCTCGAAGGTACGGTGGCCTCAGCCGTGGATCGGATCAACAACGACCTGTTGATATCGGAGATCAACCAGTCCCTCATCTCAGGCTTCGGCGGCTCCGACTTCACCATCTACGGCCTCAGCACCGAGAGCAACCAGTTGACGGTGCGCCTGCGCGAGCGGTAACTTCCAATCACAGCCAGGCTCTCTCTTAACGTTTGTCGCCGGGTGGCGGGACTCCACTCCCCTTTGTCATTCTGAGCGCAGCGAAGAATCTCGTCCTCCACCGAGTTGTTTCAGCATTCCTATGAGAGGATGTTGCCCCAAAGAAAGGGGCTACTTGAGTACTAGCGTACGAGATGGTTTTGCCAAAAAGTGCCACTTGTGAATGACCTACTTTGCAAGCCTATATGCCCTAATATTGGTGTTCGCCTTCAATCCATGGGCGGGTTAGGAATTGCACCTATTTCATGAAAAGTATAGGCTGGAGTGAGCCGTGTATGGGTAAAATGCTTAACCCACGCTACCTGTTCCTACTATCTATTCTTGTGTGGATAACCGTAGTTATCATCTATATTGTTCCGCTAGACCACGGCAGAAAAAAGCTAGTGGCGGCTGCCATCTGCTTCGTTGGTATATTTATCCTGGCTTGTATAAGAGCGTTGTGGAGATGGTTCCAGGGCGACGATGACCTTTGGGCAAACCGACGCTGAATAGCTATGTCTTATTGGGCAACATAGCAATTTACCTAATGACTCTTACATACGTGGGAGTATTCAGGCAACGCTCTACGGGATTCTTCGCCGCGCAGAATGACAAAGGGCAGCCTTGGTCACCCCAGGTCAACGGGGTAAGAATACGCCCCTAGAAGACATCCTCCGGCCAGTCCAGCATGAGGGCCTTCACCGCGTCGCCTGGTTCTACCCTGCTGACTGACTCCGGGATGATTAGTAAGGCGTTGGCGCGGGACATGGAGGTTAGGAGGTTGGAACCCTGGCCTCCTGTGGGGCGGCAGACGTATTCACCGCCTTCCCGCGAGACGACGCCACGCACATAGTGCTCGCGACCGGAACCGTAGTCCATGGCTTTGAGCGCGCGGGCGGTCACGACTGGGCGGTGCAGGCGCGACTTGCCTAGCATCTTCATTACGGCGGGCCTGCCGAATAGCTCCATCGTTACCATGCTCGAAACGGGGTTGCCGGGCAGGCCCAGCAGGGGCACCTCGCGCTCGCCCAGCCTGCCGAACAGGAGCGGCTTGCCCGGCCTGACGCGCACCCGCCACATCTGCGCATGCCCCATCGACAGCAGCACGTCTTTGACGAAGTCGTGGTCGCCCACCGAGACGCCAGCCGAGGAAATAATCAGGTCCGGCTCCATCGCCAGGGCCTCTCGCAGTTTGGCCTCAAGGTGCTCACGGCTGTCGCGGGCCACCCCCAGGTTGAGGGGCACCGCGCCCCAGGATTGTACCTGGGCGGCGATGGCGTAGTTGTTGGTGTTGCGTATCTGGCCGGGGCCGGGCGTTTGGTCCACCTCCACCAGTTCATCGCCCGTAGCGAGCACCGCCACCCTGGGCCTGCGATGCACCATCACGCGTGCTTTGCCAACAGATGCGAGCACCCCTATCTCAGCTGGGCGGATGGTGATGCCGGGGCTGAGCACCAGGTCGCCCTCCCACATATCCTCCCCGGCCCTGCGTATGCTGTCTCCCGGCTTGACGCTCCTGTAGAGCAGCACGTCCTCGCCTACGACGGAGGCCTGGGCACGGGCGTCCTGGGGGAGCAGGCGGGCGTTGTCGAGGGCGCGGCCTTCGCTGGTGTCCTCGAAGCGTATAACGGCGTCGGCACCCGGAGGCACGGGCGCGCCGGTCATGATGCGGTAGGCTGTGCCAGGCTCTACTCTCTCGCCGGGCTGAGGGAAGGCCCCGGCGGGCATGTGGCCGGTCACGCGCAGGGCCACGGGGCTGCCGTCACTCGCGCCCACCGTGTCTTCGGCTCGCACGGCATACCCGTCCATCGAGGAGTTGTCGAAGGGCGGGTTGTCCATGTCGCTACGCACCTCTTCGGCCAGCACGGTTCCGAGCGCGTCCATAAGAGGTACTTCTATGGCAGGCAGCGGGGAGAAGTACGATAGGATGTTCTCCAACGCCTCGCTGACACTCAAGCTGGTGAGAGTAACCTGGCCGGGTACTTCTTTCATAGAACGCCTCATCTGTGAGTAGGTAGAACAGCAAATTATAGCACGCAGGGAGGTTTCCCCAGCAACCGGGCATTAGTCCGCCATGTGCCCATTGGGCGCAACCTCTGGCCTGGAATGTGCAAAGCTGCCTGTATACTGAGAGCAGTAAGCAATGCGCATGTGAGGATTTGCCCTCGTTAATGAGTACCCGAAACATAACCCACAACCCCCCAAAGCAGGCCCGCGTGTTGCGGCAACTTACCATCGCTGGGGTCCTCCTTGTGATGGGCTACATCGGGTTCTTCGCCTTGATGCAGTCGGCGGCCTTTTATTACGCGAACAAGCCTGATCCGGTGCAGATACGCCTGCACGCCGTTTTCGATCCAATCACCAGGCTCTTTCCCCCGCAGTGGCTGAACGTGGTCAGGGAGACAGACAAGTTCGCGCTCGTACTGGTCCCTCCATTTCTGGTTGTAATGTTAGCGATCATAGGTACGCTAATCTACATCTTGAGGCAGGTCGGGAAGCCAAACGTCTGGCATCCTGGATACGTCGGTCCGGCTCTCAGGAGAGTATTCGGATTTACTATCGCCATCTTGCTGATATTGTTATTCGTTCGGGGACTCCTCACTACCGATGTTTACTCTTACGTGTGGTATTCGCGAGTGTGGGTAGAACATGGAGTATCTCCCTACACGCACGTCCCCGCCGAATTCGCTGCGCAGGATACAGAACGCTGGCTGGACTGGGTCTTCTGGAAGGAAGAGCCTGCCGTCTATGGGCCGGTGTGGCTCTACGTGTCAGGAGCGCTCTACAAACTGGGACAGTTGGCGCATGGGCACTTCGCCACACAGGTGTTGTCGTTGCGAATATTGGCCGACGTCGCTCATCTGCTGAATGCGGTGCTCGTTTGGAAGATATCGGGGCTAATGATCAAGAGGCGAGAGACCCTCGGAAACGACGCACCTCGGGCAGCGCGCCGACCTCGTCTATTCCACACAAACAGGTGGCGCAGATCTGCGCGGCTGGCTCAACGGCTCAGGGATAGGAAGTCACCTGCAACGCTGCCCGACACGGGCCTGGGTCTCCGATTTGGGGCCTTGCTTTTCTACATATGGAATCCTCTGCTCCTTATAGAGTTCGGCGGAAACGGGCATAATGACGCGGTAATGCTCACCTTCGTGTTGCTGGCTTTCTGGCTGCACCTGCTGGGCAGGTGGAGACTGGCGGCGCTGGCCCTAGGACTGGCGACCCTGGTGAAGCTGGTGGCGATACTGTTCCTACCCGGCTACCTGTGGCTGCTGCTGTGGGAGGGCTACAGGGCGGGCGGCGCGCGGGACGGCGTCAGGCGTTACGCACAGGGGGTGTGGTGGGGCGTACAGGCGATGGCTATTGTAGCGGTCGCCTGGGTGGTCCTCTACATACCTTTCTGGGAAGGCATGCAGACACTGCGAGTCATGCTATCAGGCCCCGCCAACAGGTGGTATTTGCACTCCCTGGGCGAACTGGTGGTGCAACACGGCCCCAGCTTTGCCGCTAACGTGGCCCCCGCCTTCGGCGTGCCGGAGATAGGCCCGGACTTCAGGGCGGAGGCGCGGGCCTACATAGAAGCGAACCTGAAGGTGTGGATGATGGTGGTGGCGGCTCTCATAGCCATCGCCGTCACGTGGAAAGCGCGCACTTTCGAGCGGGCGTTGACCGCGTGGGGCTGGGTAGTGTTCGCGGCCATTATCGTGCAGGCGTGGTTCTGGCCCTGGTACACGACGTGGCTCGTGGTGCCCGCCGCCCTTTCCTCATCCAGGCGGCTGCGCACGACGACGCTCATATTTTGCGCGTCGTCTCTGCTCCACTACATAGAAGAGCAGGTGCTCCTGTGGCATTTTTCCATATTCCGCGACCTGAGCGGCGCCTTCGTAATGGCCCCACCCCTGGTCTATCTGCTCTGCTCCTGGCTGCTGGAAGTGCGACGAAACAGGCGAGTGAACAGACAGGCGCGGCGTGAAGTAATCCGGGAACAGCCCGCTGTCGCTCATGCTGGGTAAGAGGGATCACATATCCTGCGCATATTCAGTACAACGGGACGGCTGCGTCAAAGCCTGATATTTGGAACCAAGCCCCGCTTTGTCATTCTGAACGCAGTGAAGAATCTCGTCCCTCACCACCCAAGTAACACCTTTCCTTCAGCCACAGGGTACCTTAAGAAAGAGGAAACACCCCGGTGCAGGACGAGATTCTTCGCTGCGCTCAGAATGACAAAAGGGGAGAGGGTCACTGTAGTTCAACAGCATCCCTACCCACCTGATTCTTCGCTGCGCTCAGAATGACAATGTGGGGCTTGGTGCTGCTAGCCTTACTGAACGAGCCGCTACCTGCAAAAAGCATCATCCCTCCTGTATAATCTTACCAGGCGCAACGGCGCGCTACGCGCCTCCCCATTTCTCGTACTCTTGCGCCCCCTTACGATCTTGGGTTTTGGATTTTGGGTTTTGGATTGATCTGAGCTAATCCAAAATCCAAACCCTAAAGTCCAAAATCCAGAGCCTCTCGGAGGGCGTCCTTATGAAAGCAGTTATCATGGCAGGTGGCGAAGGGTCTCGCCTGCGGCCTCTCACGATCCGGCGGCCCAAGCCGATGGTGCCCGTTGTGGACCGCCCGGCCATCGTGCACATCATGGAACTGCTCAAGCGGCACGGCATCACCGAAGTAGTCATTACCCTGCAATACCTGGCGTCCACGATACAGGAGTACCTGGGCGACGGTTCGAGCATGGGTATGAAGGTGAGCTACACGGTCGAAGAAAGCCCACTAGGCACCGCAGGCTCGGTGCGCCTGGGCGAGCGGCACCTCAACGAGACCTTCATGGTCATCTCCGGCGACGCCCTCACCGATTTCGACCTGGGGGCCGCGATTGCCTTCCACAAGCAGAAGAAGGCCGCCGCTTCCATCATCCTCAAGCGCCTGCCCAACCCCCTGGAGTACGGCGTGGTCATCATTGACGAGGACGGGCGGGTGCAGCAATTCCAGGAGAAGCCAAGCTGGGGCGAAGTCTTCTCCGACACGGTGAACACCGGCATTTATATCTTGGAGCCGCAGATTTTCGAGCACTACGAGGCGGGGCAGCCGTTCGACTTCAGTAGCCAGTTGTTTCCGCTAATGCTGGATAAGGGCGAGCCTATCTTCGGCTACGTGGCCGACGGCTACTGGGGTGACATAGGCGCGATACCCGACTACATGCGGGCCTCAGCCGACTACCTGGAAGGGCAGTTGAACGTCCCGCGCATGGGCAAGGAGACCTCGCCCGGCTCGGACATTTGGGTCGAGCCGGAGGTGGAGATCGCCCGCGACGCGCGCATTACAGGCCCGGTCTACCTGGGCACCGGCGTCAAGATCAACTCGGGCGCGGTGATAAAAGGCCCGGCGGTGATACGCGACTTCACCATAGTGGACAACCGCGCCACCATAGACCGCTCCATCATCTGGCGTAACTGCTACATAGGGCAGCGGGCCGAGATACGCGGGGCCATCCTCCAGACACAGGTGAACGTCAAGGCGCAGGCGATGATCTTCGAGGGAGCGGTGATAGGCGACGGCACCATCATCGGCAACGGCGCGGTGATACAGCCCAACGTGAAGATCTGGCCCTCCAAGGAGATAGAGAGCGGGGCCACCGTTACCTCGTCCATCATCTGGGGCGCGCAGGGCCGACGTTCGCTTTTCGGGCGCTGGGGCGTCACCGGCCTGGTGAACGTGGACCTCACACCGGAGTTCGCGGCCAAGCTGGGTGCGGCGTATGGCGGCGTGCTACCGAGAGGCTCCACCGTCACCGTGAACCGCGACAGCCACTACACCCCGCGCATGATAAAGCGGGCGCTCATCGCGGGGCTGCCGTCGGCGGGCGTGAATGTGCTCGACATACGCAACGTGCCGATCCCCGTGGCGCGGCACTACACGCGGGCCGTGGGTGCGGCGGGCGGCGTGCACGTGCGGTTGTCGCCCTTCGACGCTCGCGTGGTGGACATCAAGTTCTTCGACAAGCGCGGCCTCGACCTGGACAAGGCGACGGAGCGCAAGATTGAGGGGCTGTTCTTCCGCGAGGACTTCCGCCGGGTGTACCTGGACGACGTGGGCCGCATCAACTACGCGCAGGACGTGGAGACCCGCTACGCAAGCGACTACATGCGCAACCTGAACGTGGAGGCGATTGCCAACAGCGGCGACGGCTACAACCGCATCGCGGTGGACTACGCCAACTCGTCGTCTAGCCTGGTGCTGCCCAACCTGCTCGGCAGACTGAACGCGGATGTCGTCGCAATCAACGCGGTAGTGCAGGAAGAGTCCCTCTACCGCACAGCGGAGCAATTCGAGCAGGGTGTGGAGCGGCTGGGAGCGATCACGGCCACCCTGAAGGCCGGCTTCGGGGTGAGGCTGGACACGGGAGGCGAGCGCATCTACTTCGTGGACGAAACAGGCAAAGAAGTGGACCGCATGCGGGCGTTGGCGGTGGTGGTCGAACTGGCCCTGGCACAGCACGCGGCGGAGCACGGCAAGGGCGGTATCGCGGTGGTGCCTGTGAACGCGCCCTCCATTATGGAGGACATAGCGGCCCGGCATGGCGCGGAGATAGTGCGCACCCGCTTCAACGCCTACGCCCTCATGACGGCCGCGCTGAGGCAGGGTGTGGTGGTGGCGGGCGACTGGCAAGGCTCGTTCATCTTCCCCGGCTTCCAGCCCGCCGCCGATGGCCTGTTCACGATAGCCAAGGTGATAGAGCTGACGACCTTGCAGAAGAGGCGCTTCACGGAGGCTCTGCGCAACCTGCCGGCTTACGCCATGCAGTCGGCGCGAGTGCCCTGCCGCTGGGAGGACAAGGGCCGCGTGATGCGCATCCTCAACGAGCAGTACCGGGACAGCGCCAGCAGGCAGGTAGACGGCGTGAAAATCGACCTGGGGCACGGCGAGTGGGCGCTCATCCTGCCCGACTCCGACCGTCCCATCTTCCACGTAATCGCGGAGGCCGGCAATGACAACCACGCCAGGCAGCTAGTGGACAAGTACGCGGGGTTGGTACGCGGGCTTCAATAGAGGAAATAGGCCGCACCACTTCCGCACCGCAGGCTGAGAGCACGCCGCTTCCTCTAGGCCAGCCTCCAAATCCAGACCGTGCCACCGTCAAGCACCGCCGCCAGGCTCTTGCCGTCAGGCGACCACTCAACCGCGAGCACTCCCCCGCTGGTCTTGAGGGTGCTGAGTTGGGTGCCGTCAGCGTTCCAAACTCGCACCGTGTTGTCGAAGGCCCCGGAGGCCAGCTTCTTGCCGTCAGGCGACCAGGCTACTCCGTTGACGTAGTCAGTGTGCCCACTAAGGGTGGCAAGCGCCTTGCCATCGGCACTCCACAGGCGCACCGTGTCGTCGTTGGCACCCGTAGCCAGTACCTTGCCGTCGGGTGACCACGCCGCGCAGTAGATTTCGTCCGTGTGCCCATGCATGTTAGAGAGCAATTTGCCGTCGCGACTCCACAGCCTGACGCTCTTGTCACCGAGTCCCGCCGCCAGGGTGTTGCCATCGGGCGACCACGTGACGTTGTAGAGGGACTCGCCCTCGCCCTTTGCGACAAACACCTGCGCACCCGTCTCGGCGTCCCACTCGATGATCTGCATGTTCGTGGAGACCGAGGCCAGGTCGCGCCCATCTCGCAGCCACGTCAGCCCAGCAATGATGCCCGCGTGGTCGCTGTGAGTGGACAGCAGTTGCCCATCCGCACTCCACATGCGCACCCGGTTGTCGAAGCCGCCCGTAGCCAGGCGAGTACCGTCAGGCGACCACGTCAGTGCGTACACGTCCCTGGTGTGCCCCTTCAACATCGAGACCTTGCCGGTGTGAGTGTCGAGCAGGCGGGCAACGTCGTCCGTAGAGCCGAGCGCAAGCGTCCGATTGTCGGGAGACCAGGCGAGCGAGGCGACACCCGTCAGGTTGCCCGAGTAGGTGACTACGCTTGTCGCTCCTGTGACGCTGCCGGCGGCGATTGCCTCCATGTGCGTCAGCATGTCCGACATGGCGGTTGGCACCGGCTGTCGCAAGGGCAACGTGGTAGCGGTTTCAACCTGCACCGCCTGCTCTACTGTATGCGTGCCGCTGGCGTTGCTGCTCGTAGCATTAGCGTTCATGGCCGCGGCAGCCATGATGACCACCAGTATCACCAACCCCAACATCAGGGCGTGGGGAATGCTCAACAGGCGAGATTGGCGCGACTCGCTGGAACTATCAGGATTGTACGCTTGCGTTTTCAACTTGGTTGCACTCTCCACTTGGCGTTCATGTGCCTGTTTGACTTCGGCGTGCAAACGAACCGTTGGGTTCATTGCGGTCCTAATGGCTTGCTCAACGATTCGTTCATCTTCAAGTACGGTGAGGGTTTCAGTCTTTCGGAATGGCCCAATTTGTGGGTGTCCAGGAAGGTAGTGTGGCCTATCACGACAACCCTTTGCTTGTTCAATCCTTAGTGAGAATTGGAATAGAACTCATCTCAAAAACAACAGAATGGAATATGAGCACATGGCCCCACCCTGTCATTTCGAACGCAGTGAGAAATCTCGTCCCTTACCAACCAAGTAACACCTTTCCCTCATCCACAGGGTACCGTAAGAAAGAGGAGCTATCGCAGTGTAGGACGAGATTTCTCACTGCGTTCGAAATGACAGGGTGGGGCCATGTGCTCATATTCCATTCTGTTGTTTTTGAGATGAGTTCTAGTAACACAGGCGCAGCCGCCGGGGACGTGCCGTCGATGGTAGAGAGGGTACAGGCTAGAGGGTAAATCCCGCACGATACGGCACTTGTCGCGCACGCAAAAAAGGAGGCCGGTTAGGCCTCCTCTTTGCTCGCCCGCTTACAGCTACTACAGCTACTTTAGATTGGAAGCCCTGGCTACCAGCTGGGCCAACTCTTGCACGTCGGCATCCTGGGCCAATGCCCCTGCGGCCCGTTGCGCCAGCGAGAGCACCTGGCCGCTAATATCAGACTGCGCGGATTGGCCCGGCGCGCTACGAAGCTGCTCCGCGAACCCTGCCACGGCGACCGCAAGCTGCAAATGTGGGTCAGCGTCATCCAGGCTGCTACCAAACTCACTACGCTGGAACGGCTTGTTGATCTCGCGTACCTGCCCGTCTTTAGCATCGGCATAACGTACCTGCACGGTGAGGGCCACGCCCTCGGCACCTGCTTGTGCCAGTTCCACTTCGTAGAGCGCCGTCACCGAGTGTCCCGCGCCCACTTCGCCCGCGTCTACGGTGTCGTTGCGAAAGTCCTGGTCGGCCACCGCGCGGTTCTCGTAGCCTATGAGCCGGTAGTGCGCTACCACATCTGGATTGAAGTCCACCTGAATCTTGGCGTCCTTAGCTATCACCTGGAGGGTTCCGGTGAGGTTCTCGACAAATATGCGCTTGGCCTCACCCAGGCTGTCCACGTAGGCATAGTTGCCGTTGCCGTCGTCGGCAAGTTGCTCCATCAGTTGGTCGTTGTAGTCTCCCATGCCGAAACCAATAGTGGTGAGATCGACGCCCTGCGCCGTGTGATCGCGTATGTGCTTGCGGATACCATCGGGGTCTGTCTCGCCGACGTTGGCAACCCCGTCGGAGCAGAGGATGACGCGGTTGATAGCACCGGGCACATAATGCTTGCTCGCCAGGTCATACCCGAGTCGCAGGCCCGCCTCCGCGTTGGTGGAGCCTTCGTTCCCCAGCGAGTCGATAGCCCTGAGGATCGTTTCTTTATTCGCAACCGTGGTGTGCTCCAGCAGCACCCGCGCTTCCGACCCGTAGACCACTATGCCTATCCGGTCGGCCTGATTGAGTTCATCAACCAGGAGACGCAAAGCCTGCTTCACCAGGGGTAAGCGGTTAGGCTCCTGCATGGAGCCACTCACGTCAATGACGAAGGTGAGCACGGCGTCCTTGCGATCGCTTGCTTCGATATGTTGTCCCTGGATGCCCACCCGCACAATCTGGTTGGTGCCCTGGCCGAAGGGTGATGGCGCGGAGTCCACGTAAATACCGAACACCTCTGCCTGTGGAGGGGGATAGCTGTAGTCAAAATAGTTCACGAATTCTTCTACCCTCACGGTGTCAGCGGGAGGAAGCACACCCGTGTTGATGTAGTTGCGGGCGGCGGTATATGAGCCGGTATCTACATCCATAGCGAAGGTAGAAAGGCGGTCTTCCGAAGTCGCGATGAAGGGGTTGGGTGGCAGAGCTTCCTCCGGCGGTGCTACCAAGGAGTCGGTGCCTTCCTGACCCGCGACAGGCACGATCTGCTGGGCGCTGGACTGTGGAACCGCCGCACGCATATCGGCGGCCGCTGCCAAGCCTGTAGTCGAGGTGGCCTGTGCAGCGCCCGTTGTCCGGCTCGTGGGGAGCGCCGAGTTGGCCTGTTGTGACCCTCCACATGCGGACAGCACAGTTGGGAGCAGTATCGCGGCCAGCGGTAGAAGATACTTTCCTTTGGCGTTCATTCCTTTCCTCCTTATTTCGTGAACCCAAGTGCAGGATTAGCCGGGTGCGGTCGAAGCACAGGGATGACGCCACGGAGTGGTATTTTGTTCCACAAGCAGAAACCACCCTCTATAGATAAGGTGAAAAGTTATAAAGTCGAATACAACCAGGCCAGCATTAGTAAGAGAACTGCGCCACAAGTAATAATAAAGTCGGATACAATGCCCTAAAGGAGGGCAACGATGGATGCTTATCAGATGGACGACAAAATCGAACAACTACTACAGCAGGCAGAGGAAGCATATTCGGCGCGCCGCTGGCCGGAAGCTGTGCAGTTGTATACTCGCGTACTCGATTCCGCTCCCAATTTCGTGCCTGCCTATGTGCAACGTGGCCTCATCCTAAAGGAGATGGGCGACACGTCTAGCGCCGCTCAAGACTTCGATAGAGCGATTCAACTGGATCAGAGTTACGCCCCGGCTTACTATGGGCGCAGTTGGGTGCGCAACTCTCAAGGCGATTACCAGGGAGCGATTGAGGATGCAGAGACTGCTATCCACCTCGATCCTGGGAATGCCGAAATGTACTTGTTCCGAGTGGGAGCGGCTTATCATGAGATGGAGCAATACGATAAAGCCCTTGAGCTATACAATAGAGCCATCAACGCCCATCCTGATGTGGAAGGTCCTATCCTCAGTCGTGGGCAATTGTATTACGATATGGAAGACTACCAGCGGGCAATCGAGGATTTCAACCGGGCGTTGGAACTCGATCCCGGCTGGCCCTGGGCGCTGCGCGCAAGAGGCCTGGCATACGCTGCTCTGGGCGATGCCGGGAAGGCTACTGTAGACTTGACCGAGGCTATCAAGAACGCGCCAGACGACCCAAGATCGTTTCTCGCCCGAGGTGTCATTTATGCCAAGCTTGATTATAAGAAGTGGGCAAGAGACGACCTGAAGAGAGTCCTTGAGATGACGGATGACTCGGAGATCAGGGAAGCCGCGGAGGAAGTGCTGGCTGAGCTAGGAGGTGACCAGCAGGGCGAGGGACTAGCTGGGTTCTTCAAAAAACTTCTGGGCTGATGCCATCAAGTTCCAACGTGCATCCCACTTTGTTGTGCGGATACACAAGTAGGTTTGGAAGCTGCTGGCGCTACTTCCCGATGCAGAAGTTGCGGAATATCTCGTCCAGCAGGTCTTCGCCCACCGTTTCGCCTGTGATCTCCCCCAGGGCGTTGAGCGCGCTATGCAGGTCCACGGCCACGAAGGCGGCGGGCGAGCCACTCCGTGCCGAGTCGAGCGCCTCCGAGACCTGACTCCTGGCCCGCTCCAGAGCGTCCTTATGCCGCACGCTCGTGACCATTGCTTCGTCTTCCGCACGCGTGGCCTTGCCGCTCAGCACCAGGTCCGCCAGTTTCTTTTCTAGCTCATCGGTGCCGCCCGGTGTGGCCGCAGATGCGTTGACTACCTCTACCCCCTCTAGCATCCCCTTCAATTCTCTGTGGTCGATCACCGGGGGTAGGTCGCTCTTGTTTATCACTGCCAGGCGCATGCTCGGGGCCATCTCTGCGGCCTGGGTAACTACGGCGCGGTCAGCCTCGGCCAGTGGTTGAGAGCCATCGAACACGAGCAGCGCCAGGTCGGTGGTAGAGAGCGCGCGCCGGGTGCGGTCCATGCCGATGCGCTCTATCGGATCGTCCGTGTCGGCTTCGTGACGCAGTCCGGCGGTGTCGGTGAGCACGAGGGGCACGCCACGCACGTTGGCGACCTCCTCCAAAGTGTCCCGAGTGGTGCCGGGGATGGGAGTGACGATGGCCCGCTCGGTGCGTAGCAGGGCGTTGAGCAGGCTCGATTTGCCCACGTTCGGCCTCCCCACGATGGCCGTCCTCACCCCCTGCCGCATGACTATGCCGGTGCTCGCGCTGGCGATAAGGGAGTCCAGGTCGGCCAATGCCTCGTTTAGTTCTGGGGTGACATCGGCGGGCGGTACGTCTTCTTCGGGGAAGTCAATGTTGGCCTCCAGGTGGGCTAGCGCGTGCAGCAACCTGGCGCGTATGCCTTTCACCCGCGCCGAAACGCCACCGCCAAGTTGCTCCACTGCCAGCCGCAGCCCCTCGCCGGTGCGCGCCTGCACCACATCCAGCACAGCCTCGGCCTGCGCCAGGTCCAGCCGCCCGTTGAGGAAAGCCCGCAAGGTGAACTCGCCCGGCTCCGCCATGCGCGCCCCCTCTCGCAGGCACAGCGACAGGACGCGCTGCAAGGGCACGGTGCCGCCGTGGCAGTCTATCTCCACCACGTCCTCGCGGGTGTAGGAGTGCGGCCCCCGCATGAGCACCGCCAGCACCTCGTCCACCTTCGCGCCACTCGCCGGGTCGCTGATGTGCCCGAAGACCAGACGGTGCGACTCCAGGTCGGTTGCCCGCACGCTTCTGCCGGACGCGGGCGCGAATATGCGCGACAATATCTCCGCCGACGCCGGACCGCTGAGACGTATGGTGCCGATACCGCCCTCCCCCTGTGGCGTGGCTATGGCTGCGATGGTGTCCTGGTACATGGGTGGTTCTGAAACGTGAAACGTGAAACGTGATGCGGTTAGTGTTATTTGGTGCGTGAATATGAAGTTGGTTCTACTACGGGACCATCTCCCCCTTTGTCATTCTGAACGTAGTGAAGAATCTCGTCCCCTACCCGGATGTTACCCTTTTCTCCTGGGACTGTGTAGCTG
>JALZHG010000010.1 GCA_030914045.1 Chloroflexota bacterium
GATCAAGGACTGGTCGCATGGTGAGGTGACCAAGCCGGAGACAATCAACTACCGCACGCTCAAGCCGGAGCGCGACGGCCTCTTCTGCGAACGCATCTTCGGTCCCCAGAAGGACTGGGAATGCTACTGCGGCAAGTACAAGAGGGTACGGTATAAGGGCACAATCTGCGACAAGTGCGGCGTAGAAGTGACCCGCTCCCGCGTGCGCCGCGAGCGCATGGGGCACATCGAGCTTGCATCGCCCGTTTCGCACATCTGGTACGTAAAGGGCACCCCTTCCCGCCTCGGCCTGCTGCTCGACATCTCGCCTCGCAACCTGGAGCGTGTACTCTACTTCGCTACCTATATAGTCAGCCACGTTGACGAGGAAGAGCGCCAGCGCCAGATAGAACTGGTGCAGACGGAAGGCGAGCGCCGCATCCAGGAAGTCACCGAGCGCACCGCTTCCCGCATCAACGAGTTGCAGGAAGGCTTGCAGGACGAGATCGCCGAGATCCAGGCCAGCGACCGCGACGCGCGCACCGACCTGGACGCGAAGCTCAAGGCCGCCAAGAAGGAGCTGGACTCCCAGCGGCGTGCTATCGAGCGCCAGCTTAAGAAGCAACTCACCCAGGACGCCGCGGAAGACGTCTACCTGGCCGGGGCGACCCGTCCCATTATCCAGGCCGGGCAGACAATTACCGAGGGCACACTGGAGCGCCTGAAGGACATAGCTGACGAGTACCTGTTCGACGTGCAGGAGGACCTACGCCGCCAGTCGCAGCACTCGCAGGACCTTGCCGGTGCCACCCGCGACCAGCGGTCGTACGTGGCCCTCCAGGAGAGCGAGCAGATACAGGTGCGCGCCAACCGCGAGGTTGACGACGTGCGCCGCCAGATGGAGGAGCGCCTGGACCAGCTAGAGTCTATCCAGGTGTACCAGCTTCTGTCGGAGCAGCAGTACCGCGAAATGTCCGAGGCCTTCCCCGGCGTGTTCCGGGCGGGCATGGGCGCCGAGGCGGTGCTGGAGATCGTTGACAAGCTCAACCTGGACAATCTCGCCAACGAGATGCGCCATGAAATCCAGACGGTGGGCGGGCAGCGTCGCAAGAAGGCCACCAAGCGCCTGCGCGTAATAGAAGCCTTCCGCAAGTCGGGCAACCACCCGTCGTGGATGATGTTCAAGCTGCTGCCGGTCATCCCCCCCGAACTGCGCCCGATGGTGCAGCTGGACGGTGGCCGCTTCGCGACCTCCGACCTGAACGACCTGTACCGCCGCGTAATCAACCGCAACAACCGCCTCAAGAGGCTGTTGGAGCTTGGCGCGCCCGAGATTATCATCCGCAACGAGAAGCGCATGCTCCAGGAAGCGGTTGATGCCCTTATCGATAACGGCCGCCGTGGTCGCGTGGTATCCGGTTCCGGCAAGCACCGCCTGAAGTCCCTGAGCGACATGCTCAAGGGCAAGCAGGGCCGCTTCCGCCAGAACCTGCTCGGCAAGCGCGTGGACTACTCGGGCCGCTCGGTTATAGTGGTCGGCCCCGAACTCAAGCTGCACCAGTGCGGGCTTCCCAAGAAGATGGCGCTCGAACTGTTCAAGCCGTTCGTGATGCGCCGCCTGGTAGCCCAGGGCCACGCCCACAACATCAAGAGCGCCAAGCGCATAGTCGAGCGTGTGCGCCCCGAAGTATGGGACGTGCTCGAAGAGGTCATCAAGGACTACCTGGTGCTGCTCAACCGCGCCCCGTCCCTGCACCGCCTGTCAATCCAGGCGTTCGAGGCAGTGCTCATCGAGGGTTCGGCCATCCAGCTTCACCCTATGGTCTGTTCGGCTTTCAACGCGGACTTCGACGGCGACCAGATGGCGGTGCACGTACCGCTGTCCTCCGCTGCCCAGCGTGAGGCCCGCGAGCGCATGCTCTCCATCTACAACATGCTCTCGCCCGCGAACGGCGACCCTATCGTATCGCCTTCGCAGGACATCGTGCTCGGCTGCTACTACATGACCGTTATGCGCCCCGGCACCGAGGGTGAAGGCAAGATATTTGCCTCCCCCGAAGAGGCCGAGTTGGCGTACAACAGCGGTATCATAAACCTGCAAGCGCCCATCATGGTGCGCATGCGCAATCACCAGGGCAAGTCCGAGCTTGTGGAGACCACCGTTGGGCGCGTCATGTTCAACGCCGTGGTCTACCGCTTCAACGAGGAGCTTGCGCCCGACGAGCGCATCCCCTATCGCAACCAGGCGATGGACAAGGGTGCGTTGCGCGGCCTGATGGCCGAGGTGCACCTCAAGATGGGGTCGCGCCGCACCGCCGAGGTCGCGGACGTCTTCAAGCGGCTGGGCTTCCAGTTCGCCACCAAGTCGGGCATGTCCGTGGCGGTGGCCGACATCGAAATCCCGCACACGAAGACCGAGCGCCTGACCAAGGCCGACGCCGACGTGGACACCGTGGAGAAGAGCTACCGTCGGGGCATCATCACCGAGCAGGAGCGCTACGAGGAGGTCATCCGCATCTGGAACGAGACCACCGACGAGCTTACCTCCGAGCTTGAGAAGGTGATGGACCCCTACGGCCTCATCTACACGCTGGCTAACTCCGGCGCGACCAAGGCAAAGTTCAAGCAGATTCGCCAGTTGGCCGCCATGCGCGGTCTCATGGCTGATCCGTCGGGCCGCATCATCGAGATGCCGATCCGCTCGAACTTCCGCGAAGGTCTGACCGTGCTCGAATACTTCGTATCTACGCATGGTGGCCGCAAGGGTCTGGCCGACACCGCGCTGCGCACCGCTGATGCCGGTTACCTGACCCGCCGCCTCGTGGACGTGGCCCAGGACGTGATCGTCACGACTGAGGACTGCGGCACTACATCGGGCGTGTGGATAGCCTGGCCGGGCCGCGACGTTGCCGACAACCTGGCACAGCGCGTAATCGGCCGCTACGCCGCGCACCCTGTAACTCACGCTATCACAGGTGAAATCATCGTTGACGCCAACGAGGAGCTAACCGAAGAGGCGCTCAACGAGTTCATGCGGAGCGTCGAGGAGTCGGTCCAGCCGTTGCGCGACAGGTTGCAGAAGGAAGGCCGCCGGGGTGACGAGCTAGACAAGATCGCGAACGCCGAGAAGGCCAAGTTCGGCATCATGACCCGCTCCGCGCTCATGTGCGACGTCAATCACGGCGTCTGCCAGAAGTGCTACGGCCGCGCTCTGCATAACAGCAGAGTCGTAGACTTAGGCGAAGCGGTGGGTATCATCGCCGCGCAGTCCATCGGCGAGCCAGGCACTCAGCTTACCCTGCGCACCTTCCACACCGGCGGCGTGGCCTCAACCGAAGACATCACACAGGGTCTCCCCCGCGTCGAGGAGCTTTTCGAGGCTCGCGTGCCGAAGGGCCAGGCGATACTCGCGGAAATCGACGGTGTGGTGAACATCCTGCGCGAGGAAACGGGCGAGACCAAGGTCCGCCTGACCCACAGCGAAATCTACGACGACGAGTATCCCCTGCCCCGCAACCACGAGCTGTTCGTGGAAGAGGGAGCCGAGGTGCAGGAGGGCATGCCGCTCTTCCGCTCCAACATGAAGGGCGAGGAAGACGACGTGACCGTAGCCCGCATGTCGGGTACGGTGGTGCTGGAGAAGGGCCGCAAGCGGCTGATCGTGCGGGGTGAGGACCGCGAGCTACGGGAGTACTCGGTGCCCCACAGCGCGCAGTTCGAGGTCCGCGACGGCGACCGCGTCTCTGCGGGCCAGCCCCTCACACGCGGCGCGCAGAACCCGCAGGAAATACTGCACATCCTCGGCCGCGAGGCGGTGCAGCGCTACCTGGTGGATGAAGTGCAGCGCGTGTATCGCTCGCAGGGCGTGAACGTGAACGACAAGCATATCGAGATCATCGTGCGCCAGATGCTCCGCAAGGTGCGTATCGACGGCCCCGGCGATACCGAGATGCTGCCCGGCGAGATGGTGGAGCGGTTCCAGTTCGCAGATGTCAACTCCAGGACGATAGCCGCGGGCGGCGAGGCGGCCACCGCCACGCCGGTGCTGCTCGGCATCACCAAGGCGTCCCTCTCGACCGACTCGTTCCTGTCGGCCGCCTCCTTCCAGGAGACCACCAGGGTGCTCACCGAAGCCGCCATCAACGGCCAGGTGGACCGCCTGCGCGGCCTCAAGGAGAACGTCATCATCGGCAAGCTGATCCCGGCAGGCTCGGGCGCTCGCTACGGTGCCGACGGTGGCGACCTGCGCATCATATCGACGGCGGGTGCCAACATCGATGACTACCTCGCCCACTCCGATAGCGCGGGGGGCTTCGAGGGCGAGTACGCCAGCGAGTACGGCGACTCGGCGGTCGATGACTACCTCAACTCGCTGCCCGGTTTCGCGCCGGACGGTGATGGAATGTCGTCCGAGGAAGCCACGCGCGCTCTGCTGGAGCCGGAGGCCTACCTGGAATCGATTAGCCCCACCGAGGAAGAGGACGACGTGGTGAGCGTTGACCTTGATGACGCTGACGACGCTGACGACACTGACGACGCGGATAACGATAACGCCAACGCCGAGGACAACCTCGGCTAGGCCCGCCGCGCTGTTCGAGAGCACGAAAAGAGGAGGGCTCTTAGCAGAGACCCTCCTCTTTTTACGCAACAAATGGAACGCGACTGTCGCGCTACTTGATGTCGGTGAGGTCGCCCCTGACGATCCACCGGAAGAAGAGCGTCAGCAAGACCACTACAACCAGCAGGAAGATGCCGAGCACCGAGAGCAGGGCAAGGCCGAAAGTGCCCCCAGGAGTGTCTGACATCGACACCAACCAGGCGATAATAAAGTCCGCTGTTAGAACGGCGCTATAGATCATCGGGGCGTTGCCGTTGAAGATAATCGGGTAGTACTCCTTGCGGAGCCACCACACCAGCCCGGCAACCTCGGCCACCAGGAGTAGAAGTAAAACAATCCAGCCAATCATCTCAGCACAACCTCGAAAAGGATAGTTCCAATTCATAATACATCAAATTCATCGCGTAAGGTTCAAGAGGGAAACGGACTCCAGACGCAAATACCACCGGATACGAAGGAGATACGCATGGAGGTCGAACAAGAACAGGGCTACGAGAAGGTAAGTTGCGGCCAGCTAAGGTCGCAGGACAACGGGCGGCGGGTGCAACTCAACGGCTGGGTGCACAGGCGGCGCGACCAGGGCGCGCTCATCTTCATCGACCTGCGCGACCGCGACGGACTCACCCAGGTGGTGTTCAACCGCGAGCAGAACCCTCATGCTCACAGGATCGCTGAAACGGTGCGCTCCGAGTACGTCATGCGCGTCGAGGGCACGGTTGAGCTGCGCGGCCAGGAGCGGGTAAACCCCAACCTGGGCACAGGCGAGGTGGAAGTGGTCGCGGGTGAGGTGACTATACTCAACGAGGCCAAGCCGCTCCCGTTCGAGATAGCGGGCGGCGCGGAGGCGGACGAGATGCTGCGGCTCAAGTACCGCTACCTTGATTTACGCAGGCCCAGAATGCAACGCAACCTCATCCTGCGGCACCGCGTCGTGAAGTTCATCCGCGACTACCTGGACCAGCGAGGCTTCGTGGAGATCGAGACCCCGATGCTCACCAACGAGACGCCGGAGGGTGCCCGCTCTTACCTCGTACCCAGCCGAATACACCCCGGCGAGTTCTATGCCTTGCCCCAGTCGCCGCAGCAGCTTAAGCAGCTACTTATGGTGTCGGGCATGATGCGCTACTTCCAGATCGCTCGCTGCCTGCGCGACGAAGACCTGCGCGCCGACCGCCAGCCGGAGTTCACGCAGTTGGACCTGGAGATGAGCTTCGTGCAGCGCGACGACGTGCTCGACCTGATGGAGGGCCTCTTCGCGGAGCTTACCGAGAAGGTCAGCGAGAAAAAGGTGCTGTTCAATCCATTCCCCCGTCTGACCTTCGAGGAGTCGATGCGCCGCTTCGGCAACGACAAGCCGGACCTCCGCTTCGGGCTGGAACTTACCTATCTTGACGAAGTCCTGCGCGGTAGCAGCTTTGCCGTCTTTACCTCGGCCATCGAGTCGGGAGGTACCGTCGCGGGCATACGAGTGCCAGGGGCTGGGAGCTATACCCGCCGCGAGCTTGACGAACTGACCGAGACCGCCAAGAGGTACGGGGCAAAGGGCCTGGTGTGGTTCGCGGTCGAGGAGAAGGCGGAGGGCGGCGCGCAGTTCCGAGGCCCTGCGGCTAAGTTCCTCACCGAGGAGGAGACCGTCGGTATTGTCACGGCGTTTGGCGCGGAGGTTGGCGACCTGCTCCTCATCGTGGCCGATGCCACCCGGAGCGCGCAGGACGTGCTGGGCCGCTTGCGCCTCGACATGGGCCGCAGGCTGGACTTGATAGACGAGTCGGTGATGGCGTATGCCTGGATAATCGACCCGCCCCTGTTCGAGTGGAACGCGGAGGAGAAGCGCTGGGACTCGACGCACCACCCCTTCACCTCGCCACTGCCGGAGGACGCCCACCTGCTTGCGACCGACCCCGGCAAGGTGCGCGCCGCCGCTTACGACATCGTGTGCAACGGCTACGAGCTTGCCAGCGGCTCGATACGTATCCACAACCGCGACCTCCAGTTCCGCATCTTCGAGCTAATGGGCTACGCCTCGGAGGACATAGAGGTGCGTTTCGGCCACCTGCTGTCGGCGTTCGAGTACGGCGCGCCTCCGCACGGCGGCATCGCCCCCGGCATCGACCGGCTAGTCATGCTCCTTGCAAGCGAGGCCAACATCCGGGAGGTAATCGCCTTCCCCAAGACCGCGCAGGCCCGCGACCTCATGATGGGCGCGCCGTCCCACGTGTCCGACCGGGCGTTGAAGGAGCTACACATCAAGGTAGTGGGCGAGAGCTAAAGTATCTAAACGCCAAGACGCGGAGACGCCAAGGACCACGCCAAGAGTATTATGGGTTTGGAGAGAACAAGAGGGACCAGGGTACGTGATGTCGTACTCTGGTCCTTTTTCTTGAGTGACAACCCTTAACCTTGGCGCGTCCTCTGCGTCTTGGCGTCTTGGCGTTTAGCACCTGTTTACCTTCAAGCGGCTGTGGCATGCTTCGTGCCTCCATGTCACTAAGGGCGATATGTAACGCAATTGGAGGACACAAAGTGGACAACAATAGAACTGTAGACGTGGGCACCCTGCTCGACTCGGTTGCCCAGACGCTCAAGCAAAACCAGTCCGGCCTCGACAACGCCGGCGCGAAACAGGGAGCGAACGCGCACGGCCAGCGCATGGCGGCGGCCTTCCAGGTAGCGGCACAAGCCGCCCGGCAATCGGGCAGCCGGGACGCGGGCAAGCAGTTCGCGGCTGCGGCAGAGGCGATGCGGCGCGGCGGCAAGGGTAAGGCGACCCAGTACTACGCCAACGGCCTCGAACTGGCGGCGCAGGAGTTCAAGGGCAAGCGTGGGGTCTCGGCCGAAGATATTGGCCCCCTGTTGCAGGCCCTCGCGGGTGGCGCGCAAAAGGGCAACCCCGCACAGCCGGGTCAGGGTAGCATGCTCGACGCGCTCTTGCCCGCCGCTCAGGGCTTCCAGAACGCGCGCGGCAGCGGCCAGGACCCACAAAGGGCCGCTCTCGAGGCCCTCGGCGGGGCCGTCATGGGCGCGAAGAACACCCAGCAGGCTCAGAGGGGTAATTGGTTCGGCGGGCAGCAACCGCAGGGCGGCGTCATGGACCCCGGCGCGGCTTCAGCCACCAACATTATAGGCGGCATCGTCACCGCCCTGCTGCCACACGTACTCGGAGCGGTGATGAGCCGCATGGGCGGCGCTCAATCCCAGGCGCAACAAGCCCCCTCACAGGGGCTGCCACAGATGGGCGGCGACCCTAACGACCCGCTGGGCGGGCTAGGTGGTCTGCTCGGTGGCCTCGGCGGTCTGCTGGGTGGGCAGGGTGCGCAGCAGGGACAGGGCGACCCTCTTGGCGGTCTTGGTGCCTTGCTCGGCGGCGGTCAGGCTCCCCAACAGGGCCAGGGCAGGCAGGACAACCCATTGGAAGACCTCTTGGGGGGACAGTCGCCACTTGGTGGATTATTTGGGGGAGAGCAGCCTCGGAAGGACGACTCTCGGTACGTCTAGCTCCAGAATGCAAAGAAAACGGCCCCGCTACGTTGAGCGGGGCCGTTTTCTTTGTCTACTTTACTGGGGCGGGGCGGCGTAGGGCTTCTGTCCGATTGCTAGGAGTATCGGGGTGCCGGTCTTCACGCCCTCGTCCGTGAAGTACTTCCCGATTTCCTTCAGGTGCTCCTGCTCGAATTCAAGCCGCTTCTCCTGCGGCATCTCCTGCAACAGCAGGTCGCCCCACGTGCTGCCGCGCCCGTACTTCCACCAGTCGCTGGGGGAGGTGAAGTGCACGGGGATCGACTCCTCACGGGCGTGAACGCGCTGCAAACCCGCCGCCTTCAACAGTTGCTCCAGGCCGTCGGCGGTGCGCGTCAGCTTGGCGGTTTCGGAGTACTCCGGCGGGTGAAGGTCCATCTCGTCCGAGACCTTGCGCAGCCGTGCCATGTAGGGTTGGCTCAGGGGCGCGAAAGCCGTTTCAGGGTCCGCAGAGGAGACCACGAGGCGACCGCCCGGCTTGAGCACGCGACACATCTCGGCCAGGGTGCCGGGGATGTCGGGGAAATAGAAGACTGCCAGCCCGCAGGTCACCAGGTCGAAGCTGTTGTCCTCGAACTCCAGGTGGCGGGCGTCCATCATCTTGTACTCGACGTTCTTCACCTTGCGGGCGCGTGCCTTGCGTTCCGCAAACTCCAGCATGCCTTGCGCAAGGTCGATACCGACCACCTTGCCTTCCGCACCCACGCGGTCGGCCAGCGCCAGGGCTAGATTACCGGTGCCGGTCGCCACGTCCAATACATGATCTCCCGCCCTGGGGGAGATGACTTCCACCAGCTTGCGGTCCGACTTCTCGGCCAACCCGTGACCGAACTCATCGAACTCCGCAGCCTCGTGGCTGTAGGTCTCCACCACCATCTGGTCGAACAGTTCCTCGCGGGCCAGCGGCTTAGGCTTGTCGCCAGGCTGGTCGCTGACCTTGGTGGTCTTGGTGGGCAGGGCCGTCGTGGTGCCGTGCGCCGCGGCCGTGGCTTCGCGCTCGATGTTGGTGGCATCGCCGTGCTGGCGGATGTAGTTGAGCAGGCCGCCCTCGACCATGATGTTCACCTGGCGCGGCGACAGGTTGTGCTTGAGCTGGTACTTGCTGCCCTTGGTTACGTTCTCCACCTCCACGGTTTCGGCACCCGACTTGAGCACCTCACGCACGTTCGCCATGCGAAGCTCGTCTCCCTCGGAGATGTCGGCGTAATCCAGCGGGTCTATGAACACAAGCGGCAAGATACCGAAGTTGATAAGGTTATCGCGGTGGATGCGGGCGAAGCTCTTGACGAGCACCGCCTTCACGCCCAGGTACATCGGGGCGAGCGCGGCGTGCTCGCGGCTGGAACCCTGGCCGTAGTTGCTGCCACCCACCACGAAACCGCCGCCTGCCTCCTTGGCGCGGGTGGCGAAGGAGGGGTCTACCTTCTCGAACACGTACTCGGAGATGCCGGGGATGTTCGAGCGCAGGGGAAGAATCTTCGCGCCCGCGGGCATGATGTGGTCGGTGGTGATGTTGTCGCCCACCTTGAGCAGAGTCTTGCCTTCCAGGTCGGCGGTCATGGGCTTGTTGATTGGCAGCGGCTTGATATTGGGCCCGCGCACTATCTCGACCGCGTCGGGGTCCTCCGCAGGGGATACAATCATGTTGTCCTCGACCAGGAACTTGTCCGGCACGTCTACCTCAAGCCTGCCGCCGAGGGAACGCGGGTCGGTAATGACGCCGGTGAGCGCCGATGCCGCGCAGGTCTCAGGGGAGGCCAGGTATACCTGGGCGTTGGGGGTGCCGGAGCGCCCCTCGAAGTTGCGGTTGAAGGAACGTATTGACACCGCACCCGAAGAAGGGGCCTGGCCCATACCGATGCAGGGACCGCAAGCCGACTCAAGGATACGAGCGCCCGACTCGATCAGGTCGCCTAGCGCGCCGGAGCGAGCGATCATAGTGTACACCTGACGCGAACCGGGGGTCACACCGAAGGAGAGGGAGGGGTGCACCGTCTGTCCCTTGAGCACGCCCGCTACCGTTTGCAGGTCCACGAACGACGAGTTGGTGCAGGAGCCTACGAGCACCTGGGAGACCGGGGTGCCTTCCACCTCGCGCACGGGCACCACGCTATCGGGGCTGTGCGGCCTGGAAATCAGCGGCTCAAGCTCGTCCAGCACTATCTCGATGATGCCGTCGTACTCGGCGTCCTTGTCGGGGCCAAGCTCTACCCAGTCCTTGTCGCGCCCCTGGGCCTTCATGTATTCGTGGGTGCGCTTGTCCGAGGGGAAAATCGAGGTGGTAGCTCCAAGCTCGGCACCCATGTTGGTGATCGTGCCGCGCTCCGGCACCGATAGGTCGGCCACGCCAGGCCCGCCGTACTCGATGATCTTGCCGACCCCGCCCTTTACGGTGAGGCGGCGCAGTAGCTCGAAAATGATGTCCTTGGCGGCCACCCAGGGCTGCCGCTTGCCTATCAGACGCACCAACCAGACTTCCGGCATCGCCATGTAGAAGGGGCCGCCACCCATAGCGACCGCCACGTCCAGGCCGCCCGCGCCAATCGAAATCATGCCCAGGCCGCCGCAAGTGGGAGTATGGCTGTCCGACCCCAGCAGGGTCTTGCCCGGTATGGCGAACCGCTCCAGGTGTACCTGGTGGCAGATACCGTTGCCCGGACGCGAGAAATAGATGCCATACTTCGCGGCTATCGACTGTAGAAAGCGGTGGTCGTCCGCGTTCTCGAAGCCGGTCTGGAGCATGTTGTGGTCTACGTAGCTCACCGACACGTCCGTGCGCACCCGAGGTATGCCCATAGCCTCGAATTGCAGGTAGGACATGGTGCCCGTGGCGTCCTGCGTGAGCGTCTGGTCGATCCTTATAGCTACCTCTTTACCCGGCTTCATCTCCCCGGATACGAGGTGCGCCTCTATGACCTTCTGTACCAAGTTCCTTGGCATAACCTTCCTCCACTTGACGGCGTTGTCTGTCTCTTATGTGTCTTTCATAATATTCGCGGCATCCTGTTAATTATATCACATGGACACAGGACGCTGCACGGCTTCAGAAGCTACTATGATGAATAGTAAACGGATGTCTAAACGCCAAGACGCCAAGACGCCAAGACGCCAAGAACGCGCAGAGATTGAGAATAATCATGTTGAAGCAAGAGGAGCAGGGTACATATGTCGTACCCTGCTCCTCTTTGTATTCGCTAACCCTCTATTCGCGTGGCGGGTCCTTGGCGTCTTGGCGTCTTGGCGTTTAGACATCCTGATGCCCCTAAGTGCCGTGCAGCTTGGCCTCCACCACTCGGAAGTCAGCGACGGCCTGCGCGCGTATGCGGTCGTAGGCCTCCCCTTCCTGGCGCATGATGTAGGATGGGTGGTAGGTCAAGATTACCTCTGTATCGTCCATGCCCTCCAGGGGTAAGGGGAAGGGCATCAGTTGGCCGCGCTCCTGCGTCATTCTCACGTCCCGCCCCAGCATAGCCTTGGCGGCCACCGCACCGAGGCAGCACACCACCTTTGGTTTGATTATGTCTAGTTCGCCCACCCGCCAGATGGTGCAGGCTTTGATTTCGGGCACGCGGGGCGCGCGGTTTGACACGCGCTTGCCGGTAAGTGCCGTGGGGCGGCACTTGACCGTGTTGGTTATCCATACCTCGTCCCGCGAGATGCCAACCTCCTCCAAAATCGAGTTGAGCATCTGCCCTGCCCGCCCGTAGAAGGGGTGCCCATGCTTGTCCTCCTCGGCCCCCGGCGCTTCACCGATGATGAGCACCGTGGCTGTGGGCGAACCTTCCCCGAACACCACCTGCGTGCGAGTGGCGCACAGGTCGCACCGGCAGCAGCGCACTCCCGGTTCTCGTAGCGCGGCCAGGGCGGTGGCTTTATCCTGCCTGTAGGCCGGCCCGGCGGCCTGCGCCGGCACGTCGGCCAGCATGTCCTCGTGCGGGTGTATGATTTCCTCGACCGATGCGTGCTCGTGCGGCTGTGCGGCTTTAGGCATGCAATTCTCCCCCTTCTTTGTATAATGCACAGGAGCAAGGGATATGCCGCTGTTTGGACGATGGACGATGGACGATAGGAGGAACGCGTAACACGTAACTCGTAAAGTCTCAAGCTAGATGTTGCACTGCAATAGTTACGCGTTACGCACCGCATCAAAGGAGAAAGTAATGGCAATCGAGCCTGAAGTGGGCTTGTCGAAAGAGACTGTATACGACGGTAAGCTAATTAAGGTGGTCAAGGAGATGGTGCGGCTGCCGGATGGGAGGGAGAGGCCGCGCGAGCTGGTGTTGCACCCTGGGGCGGTGGCGCTGGTGGTCGTGGATAACGAGGACCGGCTGGTGATGGTGCGGCAGTACAGGCGGGCGGCTGATGGGGTGCTGCTGGAGATACCGGCCGGTACTCGCGAGCCGGGTGAGGACGCCGAGACCTGCGCCCGCCGCGAAGTGCTTGAGGAGACGGGGTACAGCGCGGGACGCGTGGAGCGACTGGGAGGGTTCTACTCGGCACCCGGCTTCTGCACCGAGTTCCTTGAGTGTTTCCTGCTTACCGACCTCAGCGAAGGACAGGCGGGCGGCGATGAAGACGAGAACATAGAGATAGAGCGTCTCACCTTCGCAGAGGTGCTGGAGAGCATACGACGTGGCGAAATTCGGGATGCAAAGTCAATAGCGGGCATCCTGATGTGGCACAATCTGAAAGGCAAGAGCTAAAGAAGTGGCCCAGCGCTATTGAGGCTCCAGTTCCCTCAGCGCGATGTCGGTCCTGTATTGCGCGCCCTGCATCTCTATCCGCGCGACGTTGCGATAGGCGAACTCGCGGGCCGCTGCGAGCGTCGGTGCCCGGCTCACCACGGTCAGCGCGCGGCCGCCGGTGGCTTTGAGCGCGAAGTCTTCAGGTATCGCTACCGGCTGCGATGGGCCTGAGAAGAGCGTGCTGAACAGCGGCTTCCGCTTAGACGTGCCGCCTACCGGGGGCTGTAGCGCCAGGGTACCGGCGGCTTCGGTGCTTCCGTGGAACACCAGCGTGCCCTCTTCTACGTTCTCAAGCCCCGAGATCGCTACAGGTGACGACTTGCCCGTCGGGTAGTTCTCCGAGGCGAGCACCACACCCACCACCGCCTCATCGGTCCATTCGATACGCCCCACACGCGAAAGGTCACCTGCGGAGATGGCAACACCTATGTCCTCGATCGGCGTCTTCAATCTTGGCAGGAGCACTTGCGTTTCAGGGTCGCCGAGGCGGCAGTTGAACTCAAGAACTTTCGGCCCCTCGGCAGTCAGCATCAGCCCCGCATAGAGCACTCCTCGGTACTTGATGCCCTCGCTCGACATGCCGTCCACAGCCTTCTGAAGAATGTCGCGCTCCACGTGCTCCCATAATTCCGGCGTTACACGTGACGTGGGCGTGTAAGCTCCCATGCCGCCGGTCATTGGGCCACGGTCGCCGTCGAGCAGTCGCTTGTAGTCGCACGACGGGGGCATCATCGTCACGCGCTCGCCGTCCGTGAAGGCCAGTGCGCTTACCTCGAAGCCTTCCAGGTACTCCTCCAGGACCACTACCTTAGCCGCGTCTTCCGCCGGTAACGCTCCTGAGCCTTGCATCTGGGCAATGGCCTCGCCCGCCTCCACTGCATCGTGCACGATAGCCGCGCCCTTGCCCGCCGCCAGACCGTCCGCCTTGAGCACCAGGGGGTACCGAGTCTCCGGGTCGTGCAACGCGGCGGTAATGCTTTCCAACCCCCGGACCACCCGGTACTGTGGTGCCGGGATGCCATGCCGGGCCATAAAGTCACGCGCCCAGGCCTTGCTCGTCTCGATGCGGGCCGCCGCCTGCGTGGGACCGAGCACCGGCACGCCGAGCAACAGCAGAGAGTCCGCGATGCCGAAGCTGAGGGGTACTTCCGGCCCAACAATCACCAGGTCGAGCCTGTTGTCGAACGCCCACCCGGCCAGGATGTCGCACTGCGACTCTGTGCCGATAGGCAAATCGACGTTCTGGGCTAGGATGCCGGTGCCCGCGTTACCGGGCGCGCAATAGATGTCGGTGACGCCTGGGCTGGTCGCCAGCTTCCACACGATGGCGTGCTCTCTGGCACCGGAACCGACCACAAGTACTCTCATCAGCTATGCCTTCCTTACGGGCGATGTGTAAGTCCTGAGACCGCCATGTCTTGTCTGTAGCATCACGGAAAATGTCAGCCGATCCACCGGGCACTCGCGTATTTCGAGGCGCACCAGGCCATGAGTAGCAAGGCCGGGACGACCGCTCCCAACGCCAGCCAGCGCATACGCCCGCGCAGCGTACCGATCCAGATCAGCCCCGGCCACAGGGGGAGCACGTAGCGAGCCATCGAGAAGGTGATATTGAAGCTGAGCGGGTAGATGATGCCAAACGCCAGCCACGCCCACTCCGAGGCCAGCAACTTCCGCCGGGCGAGCCACCCACCCACCACCAGCAGCACAGGCAGCGCGAGGTCCAGTACCAGGTATAACCGGCTGCCCTGGCCGTAGTAGAGCACGATATCCTGACCCGCGGGAAAGACACCGGTCAGGCTCTTCCAGAGGTCCGCCAGGCTGCTCCAATAAGTCCCGAGGAAGAACGAGGCGGTATGGTCCCAACCCTGCTCCATGCTCTTGTTCATCGCCAGGGGGTCGCCAAAGCGCCACCATAGGAAGCCCATGTACAGCAGCACCCCGGCGGGTATCAACCCCAGCCAGAGGGCGTCGGGCCGGACCTTGCGCCACCGCCAGCCGGTCTGCGCAAGGTAGTCCAGCGCAAGCACCGGAAGCAGGAGCGCACCCGCGAATCGCGTCAACGTGGCGAGCAGGGCAAGCAGGCCCACGCACAACCACTTCCAACGCCACTCCGAGCGGGCCAACAGGAAGGCCCCAAGCACCAGCGCGAGGAACAGGCTTTCCGTATATATCGCCGAGAAAAAGAACGCCGTAGGCATAGAAGCCATTGCCAGCGCCACCATTGCCGCGCCGGCATGTCCCAGCCTCGGCGAGAGCCACTTCAGGAGCAGGCCCAAAGCCACAAAGAAGCTGACGTTGCTGATAAGCAGACCCGCGACAATGATAGCTCCGTAGTCGCGGTTGCCCCAGTCCGAGCCGAAGCTAACCCACCGGAGCAGGCCCGACAGTAGGTTGAGAAGGAACGGAAAGAGAGGCGGAAAGGCGACGTTCGCGCCCGCCGGTGCAGCCGGGTCGAACGCGTAAGAATCCTTGGCAATCGTGGCGTAGTGCGCGGCGTCCCACATGAGGGACATTTCGGCGAGCCAGCCTGCGCTGTATTCTGGGTTGTCTCGCACCAGCCGATTGGCCCCGGCGTAACCCCCGGCGAGTGCAAACAGGCGCGTGAAGGTGAAGATGAGGGCGGCGGTCGCCCACTGGTTCGCCAGCACCTTCTGCCCGGCGGCAGTCACACGGAACCACCAACTGTTGTGCGCCACGTCAGGTGCTTCGGTTGCTGCAAACGGTGAGTAGCTCAAGTCTATTGTGCCCTCATGCAACCCACTTACCCATGGAGAACTTCGCGCTGCACCAGGCCATCAGCGCCATTGAAGCCAATAGTAGTGGTATGGCAACCCACTTCCCCCACTTGCCTAGTCTTCCTAACATGCCAAGCCCGACGAGGCCCGGCCACATGGTGAGCACGAACCGGGACATAGACTGAGTAGAGCCGGTACTCAGCGGAAAGATAATGCTGAATGTAAGCCAGACCCACTCGGAAGCGTAGAGCTTCTTCCAGGCCACCGCGGCCCCCGCCAGCATGATGAGCGGTAGCGCCAGGTCAAGCTCGTGCCACAGGCGGCTCCCCTGACTCGTGTTCAATATCGGGTCCAGTCCCTGCGGGTAGCCGCCGGTAACGCTAACCCACCACATATTGACTGCGTTGGTGTAGGTAGTCCAGGGATCCCCACCGTGGCGGCTCCAGGGTGGCACGCTCTGTATTTTCGTTACCCACCACGGGTCGCCGAAACGCCACCACAGGAAGGCCATGTACACCGCGGTGCCGGCGGGAATCAGGCCAAGAAATAATATGTCGGCCCTGATCTTGCGCCACTGCCAACCCCTTTGTCGCAGGTACTCCAGCACCATGGCCGCCAACAGCAGCACCCCGGCGCTACGCGTGAGCGCGGCGAGCATACCGACTAAACCAACACACAGCCACTTCGCCGGGAGCCTCGAATGAGCTAGCACAAACACCAGCAGGACCAGCATCAGGAATAGACCCTCGGTATAGAGCGCCGTGAGATAAAACGACGTAGGAAGCACGGCCATGCCCAACGCGACGAGAGATGCTCCGGCCAATCCTATTCGGGGGGCCAACAACTTGACCAGCAAGACGAGAATGAAATAGAAGCAGATGGCGCTGATTATGAGTCCCGCCGCGACGTAGCTACCGTGGAAGCTGTTGCCCCAGTCGAACCCCGGTGTGAACCATCTCAGCACCGTGGACAAAGCGGCTATTAGAAAGGGATACAGTGGGAAGAAGGCGGATGTCACAGGTGCGTTGAAGCTGGGGTCCCAGGTGTAGCCATTGATTGCTAGCAACACGTAAAGGCCTGCGTCCCACCTGAGGACCATCTCCGCCACGCCACCGGAGCTGAGGGTTGGATTGAGCGCGGCGAACTGCTTCGTGCCCCACATACCGCCACCATAGGCGGCCAACCTGCTGATGGCAAAAATCGCAGCTGCTATGGTCCACGGATTCACCAGGCGATGGCTGCCGAACCAGCGGCCCACGGTAGCGCCTACCTGCGTATCACCGGCCCCAGCGCTGGCCGGGCTAGCCAACCTGCCTACTCCCATTCGATAGTAGCTGGCGGCTTGGAGGTGATGTCGTAGACGACGCGGTTGACGTGTGCCACTTCGTTCACGATGCGGCTCGATACGCGGGCCAGCATGTCGTAGGGCAGTTTGGCCCAGTCAGCGGTCATGCCATCGACGGAGCTTACGGCCCTTATGGCAACCGCGTCGGCATAGGTGCGGTAGTCGCCCATCACTCCCACGCTGCGCACGGGGAGGAGCACGGCGAACGCCTGCCAGGTCTCGCGCATCAGGTCGGCGGCCTGTAATTCGTAGCGGAGTATAGCGTCGGCGGCCCGGAGCGTCTCCAGCCGCTCGCGCGTGACCTCCCCCAGCACCCGGACGGCAAGCCCCGGACCGGGGAAAGGGTGCCGCCAGACGATTTCCTCCGGCAAGCCAAGCTGGAGGCCCACCTCCCGTACCTCGTCCTTGAACAGATAGCGTAGCGGCTCCACCAGCTTGAAACGCAGGTCCTTTGGGAGGCCCCCGACGTTGTGGTGGGTCTTGATGCGGGCAGCCGAGGGCCTTTCGGGGCTGGCGCTCTCGATTACGTCCGGGTAAACGGTGCCCTGTGCCAGGAAGTCGAACTGGCCGAGCTTCAGCGCCTCTTGCTCGAACACGCGGATAAAGGTCTCGCCAATGCGCTTGCGCTTCTCCTCCGGGTCGTCCACCCCGGCCAGCCTGTCAAGGAACCGGTCGGCGGCATCTACCGCCACGAGGTTCATGTGCATGTTGCGGCCAAATGTGTCGACCACTTCCGCTGCTTCGTTCTGTCGCAGCAGCCCGTTGTCCACGAAGAGGCACACCAGGCGGTCACCGATGGCCCTGTGTACGAGGGCCGCAGCCACCGAAGAGTCGACCCCGCCGCTCAAGCCGCAGAGCACCCGCCCGTCGCCCACCGCCGTGCGTATCTGGTCAACCGCCGTCTCGATGAAGGAGGCCGAGTTCCAGGTGGGACGCAGGCCCGCAACGTCGAACAGGAAGTTCGCAAGCACTTCCTTGCCCTGGGGAGTGTGTATCACTTCGGGGTGGAACTGTATGCCGAGCACCGGCCCCTTGCCCATCGCGGCCACCGGGGCGTTATCGGACACGGCGAGCACCTCGAACCCGGCGGGAGGCTCCGTTACCCTGTCACCGTGGCTCATCCAGACCGGCAGCGTGTCGCCCAACCCCTTGAATAGTGGCGATTCGGCCACGCGGCGTATGGTGGCAGGCCCGTACTCCCGGTGCGTCGAGCCTGCGACGGTGCCGCCGAGGGCACGCGTCAATAGTTGCAGGCCGTAGCATATGCCAAGCACCGGCATTTGGCTGTAGAGCACGTACTGGGGGAGTTGAGGCGCGCCAGCCTCGTACACGCTGGAGGGGCCACCAGACAGGATGAAGGCCGCGGGTTGGAGCCGGTCTATCTCGGATTGTGGGGCGTCACAGGGCAGCAGCTCCGCGTATACCCCAAGCTCTCGCACGCGCCGGACGATCAGTTGCGAGTACTGCGACCCGAAATCGAGCACCACGACGGTATCGTGCTCCTGGGCCGGGCGTGGGGCGCTTACGAGCGGACCTTCGACCTCAGGGCGGCCCGCTTCCTCCGCGACTATCTCTTCAGCTTCCAGCAATAGCTCGTCTATCTCCAAGTGGCCTGTCTCCTCCAAGTTGGACCTCCCCTCTCGACTACAACCAGACTCAGACGCTATTCCTGTACCTGTTGGCCGGACCCTCGCGCCCGGTCGGCGCTGAAGAACGCTCGCGCCAGCTTCATGAACTGCGCGGGCTTCTCGTAGTAGGGCATGTGCCCCGCGCCCCGGATGATCGCCAGGCGGGCGCTCGGCAGGTGCTTCGCCAGGAAAGCGCCGTGCTCCAGTGGGGCCACCCGGTCGCGAGAACCCCACACCACGAGTGTGGGCATGGTTACATCCCGCAGGCGGTCCGTGACGTGATCGTGATGCGTAGTTTGTGACCCATCTCTGAACGCTCTCGCCTTGAGCGCCAGCCTGAACACCTTGGGGTACAGCCTAAAATGCCACGCGCTCGCATCGCTCAACATCTTCACCGGGTCGAGCCAGCGGGGGCCGGATTGCGGCAGACCCGAGCCACCGACCACAAGCAACCTGGAGACGCGTTCCGGTTGCATAGAGGCCATAATAATGGCAATTTGTGCCCCCAGCGAATGCCCGACCAGATAGAAGCTATGGTGGCCCAGGGTATCCATGAACGCCAGCATCGCGGCCGCGTAAGCCTCAGTTCCGGTGGTGGGCAGCAGTCCCGAATCCCCGAAGCCGGGCATGTCGGGCGCTATCACATGGAAGTGCTGGGCCAGCGCGGGGAGGGGGTGCGGCAGCCACAGGTCGGCCCCACCCTGGAAGCCGTGCAGCATCAGTATGGGCAGCCCGCCATGCTCCACGCCTGCCTCAAGATAGCGCACGGCAACTCCCTCCACCTCGATAACGTGCTCTAAAGCACCTTGCGGTGAGGAGTTCGATTCTTGGGTCCGGGTCAGTGTAGCTCTCATACCTGCGCAGCCATACCTATGAGCGAACTAATCAGGGCTGCTGCTCGAGTCCCTCAATAAAGTCCAGGATCAACTTGTTGCACTCGGCAGGCTTCTCGTAGAAGGGCATGTGGCCCACGCCTTCAACCACCGCCATCGTCGCTCCCGCAATATGCTCGGCCATGTAGTAGCCGTGCTCTATAGGCACCACGCGGTCCTTCTCGCCCCACAGGATGAAGACCGGTAGGTCCAGCTTCGACAGCATCTCACGCATGCTGTCCTTGCGCACCATGTCCAGGCACTCGCGCTTGGCACGCGCCCGCAGCCCAATCTTGATAAAGGTCGGGTAGTAGCGCCACTGCCTCATGCTGGAGTCGGAGAGGGCTACGATGGGCACCAACCAGATGCGCTTGACCAAATCGGGCAGCCCAGCGCTATCCACTAAGACCAGGCTGCGAACGCGCTCCGGGCTTGTGACCGCGGCAGCCACGGCAAGAAACCCACCCATCGAGTGGCCCATCAGGTCCGCTTGCCGGTATCCCAGCCTTTCAATGAAGCGCACTATGAAATGGCTGAGCGTCTGCATGTTGTGGGCGGGGAGCTTGCCCGACAGGCCATTGCCGGGCAAATCGACGGCGATGACGTGCCGCCGCTCGGCCAGCCCAAGCACCGTATGCGGGTACCAGTAGTCGCAGCTACCGTTGTAGCCGTGCACGATCAGCATGGGCACGCCGCCGTGCTCCGCGCCCGCCTCCACGTACCGCACCCGCACCCCGTCTACGCGCACGTAGCGATCGTGGCTGGGACGCGAGCGAAGCAGCGGTAGCCTAAGCCGGTTTGTCCGAGCCGAGGTAGAGATACTCTTCATCAAACTTCCATTCGTCGGGCGCAATCGCTTCCAGTTGTACCTCGATGCGCGGGTTGAGCGGGTCTATGCGTTTGACCAGGTGGATGTCCACCACGCGGTTGTCGTTCACGCCCAGCGCCTCGCACAGCGCGTCCTGCGTCACCTTGAGGCCGCCGTCCAGGTCTCGCTTGAGAGGGGAGGCAAAGTAGAAATCGATGAACAGCGACAGGTAGCTGCCCCGGAGCGTGGAAAGCATCGCGGGAGTAACCCGGCCCGAGAAATTGAGGTCGTCAACCTGTCTCTTCACCGCCGCCTTGTAGGCCCGTGCTTCGGCGCTGAGCACCCGCCTGCCGTTCACCGTCGCGTACTGGTTGTTCACGCCTGGAGGCAGAGGCAGCGTCAACTGCAAGCCGACGCCGGCACCTTCCGCGCTTCCCTCCGTCTTCATGGAGCGATTATAACACAACTTGGAGGCGCTCTAGCGGGGGCGGTCCGGCTGCGACCTTCGCCTCATTCAGTTCGCGCCGTGCGTATCCATGCGCCCCAGCCGACGCAACTCAGGTGCCAGGGCCGCTATCAAGAGGACAACACCGATGGTCCCTACCCCGCCTATCACTACCGCGCCCACGGTGCCAAGCAGCGCGGCAGCCACGCCCGACTCGAACGCCCCAAGCTCATTGGAGATGCCCACGAACACGGAATGCACCGCGTTCACCCTGCCCCTGAGTGCGTCAGGCGTGCGCGTGAGCAGCAAGGTGGAGCGAATGACCACGCTGACGTTATCGAGGGCACCCAGCAGCGCCAGCATCAACATCGACAGAGCGAAGTTGCGGGACAGCCCGAATACGATTGTCGCCAGGCCAAACCCCGCCACTACGACAAGCAGAGTGCGTCCCGCCTTGCGAAGGGGCGGCAAAGCGGCCATCACGAGGGCAGCCAATACCGCCCCTATCGCCGGGGCCGCCCGCAGCCACCCCAGCCCAACCGCACCCACCCCCAGGATGTCCAGCGCGAACACGGGCAGCAGCGCCGTGGCCCCTCCGAGCAGCACCGCGAACATGTCGAGGGTGATGGAGGTCAGGATTACGGGTGTGCGCCAGATGAAACGCACGCCCGCCAGCAGGGAAGTGAGGCTGAGCGGCTCGGTGTCCCGCTCTACGGGACGCGGGCGCATGAGGACAAACAGCAGCGCCACCAGCAACAGCAGGCCACCCGCGACGGCGTAGACACCAGGAGCCGCACCCCAGATGCCAAGCAGCAGACCGCCCAGGGCCGGACCCATAATGGCCGAGGTCTGCCAGGCCCCACTCGACCAGGCGGCCGCGCTGCCATAGTGCGAGGGCGGCAACACCTGCGCGCTCATCGCGCTGAACGCGGGACTCTGGAAGGCGCGTGCCACACCGATGCCGAACAGCAAGGCATAGATCGCGGGCAGCGGCCCTGTACTGAGCGACATGACCACCAGCCCGAACGCGCAGGCCGCCAGCCCGCTCATAGCCGCCACCACGACCCATTTCCGCTCGAGACGGTCGGCCACTTGCCCGGCGGGTAGCGCCAGCAACAACACCGGCACGATCTGCACCAACCCGACCAGGCCCAGGGCAAGGGGATCGCGGGTGCGCTCGTACAACTCCCAGCCGACGGCCACCCCGATCATCTGCTCGGCGACCACGGCCATAAAGCTACCCAGTACCAGCAACCGGAAATCGCGAAAGCGTAGCGCGGCAAAAGGATCGTGGCGTGCGGGCGGGGCGTCTACTCCCGTCGAACGGGGAGTCTCAGGCGTGTCTTCCGGGAACATAGCTCCCCATTATACCGCAGGGGGACGATGGAGGATGGAGGATGGACGATAGGATTGATGAGGACTGAGGCCTGAGTAGCAGTCACACAGCCAACCATCTATAATCTTGACGCGTTCTTGGCGTACTTGGCGTCTTGGCGGTTTCGTCTCCGTCTCCGTCTCCGTCTCCTATCGTCCATCGTCCATCGTCCATCGTCCGTCGTCCATCGTCCGTCGTCCATCGTCCGTCGTCCATCGTCCGTCGTCCCACATGGTGTATAATGTCGCGTGACCTCACCCAGGAGAATGCAACATCATGGCAGAAGATCTTCACAGGTTATTGCGATATATCGTGGAGCGCCCTCTACTGCGCTCCGAACAGTTAGACGCCGAGCGTAACGCCACCGCCGTGCAGGACGTGGAGCAGGAAATGGGAGGGATAGCGGAGGATAGCCGCAACCACGCCGAACGGCTGGCACCAGCCTTCGTGCAGGGTCTGCGCGCGGCGGCACAGGCAGGCGGCCCGCTGGTGGTGGACGATACAGACCCGACGGGCAACGACATCGCTGATGCCTTCGCCCGTTTCCTCGTTACCACCAACCTCGCCAGCAGCCAGAGCACGGACCTGGGCGACGAGCATTACCGCTACTCGTTCGAGGTCAACTGGCCGCGCCTGAGGGACATTGCCACCGGGGCGGGTATAGACCTCGACGCGGCGTTGCGCTCGGCAAGCTAGAGTCGATGGACAGGAGCCTCGGGCCGGACGAGCCGCAAGCCGCAGGAGCGCCGCAGGATGATGGCCGCGGTACTGGCGGGCCGGGCGCGAACGCCGAGGAGCCGCGTACGGAAGGCGCTCTCCCGCGCAAACCGCTGGCGGAGCTTGAGGAGAAGATAGGCTACAGGTTCAAGGACCGGCAGTTCCTGGTGAACGCGCTGATACACAAGTCGTATCTCCACGCCGTGCCCGACTTCGCGCTTGGCTCCAACGAACGCCTTGAGTTCCTGGGCGACTCTATACTCGGGTTCATCGTGTCGAGCGACCTCTTCGCGGCGCAGCCTGGCATGACCGAGGGGCAGCTTTCCGCGTTACGAGGTGCGCTCGTACGTCTGAACACGCTCGCGGAGCTAGCCGAACCCCTGGAGATCGGGCAGTACCTGTACATGAGCCACGGGGAGGAAGCGGCGGGCGGCAGGGCGCGGGGCAGCAACATGGGCCGGGCTATCGAGGCCGTACTTGGGGCCGTGTACCTTGACGGGGGGCTGGAAGCAGCCACGGATGTGTGGCACAAAATATCCGGGGGGCAGAGCCTGGAGCAGCTTCAAGAGGTGCTGCGTAGCGACTACAAGAGCGCGCTCCAGCAGTTCACCCAGGCCCACCTCAAAGCCACACCGGAATACCGCATCGTCGGCACCTCCGGCCCCGAGCACTCCAAGCAGTTCCACGTGGAGGTACGCGTAGGCGACCGGGTGCTGGCGGGTGGCGTGGGACGCAACAAGCAGATAGCCGAGCAGGCTGCCGCGGAGATGGCGCTGGCTGACTTGAAAGCACAGGTGCCCGCACAAGACGAGCCGGAAGAAAGCGTAGGGGAGAAGACCGAGGGGAGCATGGAGGAAGCCGAGGCGTGATAAATAACCTGGAGCACCTGTCTATCTTCTCTGGCCGGGCCAATCCCGATCTCGCTGAGGCCACCGCGCGCAACCTCAACGTGGACCTGGGCAATATAGACATCTTCGAGTTCTCGAACGAAAACCTCTTCGTGAAGATAGAGGAGAGCGTGCGCGAGAACGACGTGTTCATCATCCAGTCGCTCACCAGCCCGGTCAACACGTCCCTCATGGAACTGCTCATCATCATGGACGCCGCCAAGCGCGCCTCGGCCCACCGCATCACGGCGGTCATCCCCTACTACGCTTACGGTCGCAGCGACAAGAAGGACCAGCCTCGCGTGCCGATTACCTCCCGCCTCATCGCGGACCTCATTACGGTGGCCGGGGCCAACCGCGTGCTCACGATTGACCTGCACGCGGGGCAAATCCAGGGCTTCTTCAACATCCCGGTGGACGAGCTAACCACGATGTACCTGCTGGCCGACCACTTCATCAAGAAGCGGATCCCCGACCGCGTGGTGGTGTCCACCGACATTGGCAACGCCAAGCGCGCGAGAAATTTCGCGGAACTGCTGGACGCGCCACTGGCAATCGTTGAGAAGCGGCGTAGCGGCAACAGCGGGCGCAGCGAGGTGCTGAACCTGATCGGCGAAGTAGAGGGCATGAACGCCATCCTGGTGGACGACGAGATAGACACGGCAGGCTCTATTACCCAGGCCGCCGTCACGGTCATGGAAGGCGGGGCGAAGACGGTCTACGCCTGCTGCGCCCACGCCGTGCTCTCCGGCCCCGCTATCGAGCGCCTCAAGAACAGCCCCATCTGCGAGCTTGTCACGACCGACACCGTGCCCCTCCCTCCCGAAAAGCGGTTGCCCAACATCACCGTCCTGAGCGTGGCACCCATGCTCGCGGAGACTATCGCCCGCATCCACACGGGGCGGTCGGTCGGTGCCATGTTCGATGCGGACAAGCATTTCATATTGGACAACAATTAGGGCGCGGGAAGTCCTGACAGCACTAAAAAGTTACCTTGACATGAAACTTCCTTACGGTCCGCCCTTCACTTTCGGAGCATCAGTAAGAGGCAACGAGTGAGATAATGCCGCACGGCTGGGAGAAAGTGATGGGAGGACAAACGATGAACAGGCGACTCTTTAGCTTGATATCCGCACTGTATCTGCTGTTGTTGGTAGTTGTTCTACCATATGCGGGCAGCACGCCGAGGTCAGTAGACGCAAGGAGAGGAGTGTCACAGGCCACGTTACTGACGGTACAGGAGCAGCCAAGTGACGACCCGGTGCCGCAGCCTGAGCCTGTTAACCCGAACGTCGTTTTCAATGTTACTCAGGAGGAGCATGAAAATGCCCTAGCCAGGTGGCGTTCACATGGGGTTGTTGAGTACGAGTTAACGGTCATCGACGCATCCTACATGACTATGGGCGGGAAGGCACAACTCCATTTCAAAGTGGAGCAAGGTGCGCCAACCTTAGTCAGCTACACCGATCTGGGTGGGGAGCAACCGCGGCTTATCCCATTGGCGACTTTGTCCAGCGAGGAAATGGAATTCTGGCGAATCAGGAGCGTCGAGGGAATGCTCGAGTTTATTGGGGTGCTGCTCACAGAGGAACCCGCATATGCACGATTGTACGGCAATGATTTTGACATAGCCTTCCATCCGACGCTAGGTTACACCCTCTACTTAGATGCATACGCCGTATTGCCGCAAGGTGGGAGAGCAACCGATTGCTGCCTTCATTATCAGGTGCTAGACCTTAGGATCATCAAGCATACCACCACGCCTGGTATGCCGGACACAGGTGGTTTAGACCTCTAGGGCTGCTACCTGCTTTCTAATAGTCCACCAACTCCACGGCCCGGATGTAGTTCATCAGCAGCCACTTCTCAGTCTTCACCCTCAACGCCGCATCCTCCGGCGGCGCGATACTGCCCGCAGGCCGCCACTTGAAGTACACCATCGTCACCCACTGGCCGCTTAGCGTCTGCTCCCGAGTAGCCGTAACGTCGCTGATTTCGGCCCCTTGCAGCCACTGAACGTCGCGCTGGATGTCTTGCTCGTAGAAGCGTTGCCGCCAGTCCTTTTCATCGGAGTAGTGGTCGCCCAGCAGTTCTGCTGTCCATGCGTTACCGTTGGTCACGGCGTGCAAGTATGCATAGCCGAGGGCGCTAGTCTGGTCCAGCACGAACACTAGGGCGGTGGAGCCGATACATAGGAGAGGCAGGAGAACTAGCAAGATAGCCTTGCCTATGCGCCTGGCTATGCTGCCCCTTACGTTCGGGCGTTCTTCTGTTGTGCTGTTTGATTCCAGTACGACGACCTGCGCTTAAACAGAATGAGGAGGGTGTGACACCCTCCTCATTCTACTTCCCACTTAGGCTGTATGTAAGCCGTACTTTTATCCTGCCTGCTCCACGTACTCAAGGTCCTCAGCCGCGACAGGGAGGGGCCTTCGCCAGCGCAGGTTAGGCTCGCGGGCGGCGGTCACCTCGTCCAGGCGACCGTACTCGGTTGTAACGGGCGCGGCGTGCAGGATGTCGGGGTTGGTGCGGGCCTCCGCCGCCACTGCCTTCATCGCGGCGATGAACTGGTCGAGCGTTTCCTTAGACTCGGTTTCGGTCGGCTCTATCATCAGCGCCTCCTCGACGATGAGGGGGAAGTACACCGTCGGCGGGTGCATGCCGTGGTCGATGAGGCGTTTGGCCATGTCGAGCGTGCGGCAGCCGGTCTCCTGCTTGATGTTCTTGCCCGACAACACCACCTCGTGCATGCAGATGCGGTTGTACGGCAGGTGGTAGGTGCCCGTCAGGTTGGCGCGAATGTAGTTGGCGCTGAGGATGGCGTCCTCGCTTACTCGCTGCAAGCCGGGCAAGCCCAGGTGCCTGATGTAGGTGTAGGCGCGGACGTGCATGCCGAAGTTGCCCCAGAAGTTCTTCACCCGCCCCACCGATGCCTCAGGCTCAACGAACGCGTAACCATCCTCGCCCTTGCCCACCAGCGGGCCGGGCAGGAACTGCGCCAGGTGACTCTTGCACGCGACCGGGCCGCTGCCGGGTCCGCCGCCGCCGTGGGGCGTGGTGAAGGTCTTGTGCAGGTTGATGTGCATCACGTCAAAGCCGAGGTCGCCGGGGCGTATGTGGCCCACCAGGGCGTTGAGGTTCGCGCCGTCGCCGTACATGAGGCCGCCTGCCTCGTGCACCAGCCTGCTGATCTCCAGGATGTTCGGCTCGAACAGGCCAAGCGTACTGGGCACCGTGAGCATCATGCCCGCGATCCTGTCGCTAAGCACACCTCTCAGCGCATCGAGGTCCACGCTGCCGTCGGCCCCCGACTTGAGGCTTATGAGCTTGAAGCCCGCTGCCGCAGCCGTCGCCGGGTTCGTGCCATGCGCCGAGTCGGGCACCAGCAAGGTATCCCGCTGGGTCTCACCCCGCGAGCGGTGGTAAGCCCGTATCATCAGGATGCCGGTGAACTCGCCATGCGCGCCTGCGGCAGGCTGCAAAGTCACGGCGTCCATGCCCACTATCTGCCCGAGCATCCCCTGTAGCTCGTACATGACCTGTAGAGCACCCTGCGCGCAACCGGGGTCCTGGTAGGGGTGTATGGCGGCGAAGCCGGGCAGGATCGCCACGTCCTCGTGCACCTTGGGGTTGTACTTCATCGTGCACGACCCAAGCGGGTAGAACCCGATGTCGATGCCGTAATTCTTCTGACTCAACCTGACGAAGTGGCGTGTCACGTCCACCTCGGAGACCTCCGGCATGTCCAACTCCTCCCTGAGCAGGGAAGCGTCAATCTCCGGGGCCTCGTCCATGTCAACCAGGGGTAGCGAAAAGCCGATGCGGCCAGGGCTGCTGAGTTCAAAAATAAGTGGTTCGACGCTCATGTTAGACCATCCCCTCTAGCGCGGCTACCAGCCTGTCCAATTGCTCTTTGCCGTTCAACTCGGTGGCACATAGCAGCCACACGTTCTCCATGCCGTCTACTTCCTTCGTGCCGCTGATGTCCAGCCCGCCAATGATTTTGTGCTCCAGCAGGCGGCGGTTCAATTCGGTGGGCGAGATGGGCGTCTGAACCGCGAACTCCTTGAAGAACGGCGCGCGGCTGATGATCTTGTAGCCCGGCAGCTTTGCGATACGGTTCGCCAGGTAGTGCGTGTGGTGCAAAGAAAGCTGCGCCACCCGCTTGAGGCCCTGCGGACCCATGCAGCACATGTAGGCGGTGGCGGCAAGGGCCATCAGCGCCTCGTTGGTGCAGATATTTGACGTGGCCTTCTCGCGGCGGATGTGCTGCTCGCGTGTCTGGAGCGTGAGCACAAAGCCCCGCTTGCCGTTCACGTCCTTGGTCATACCGGCCAGACGACCGGGCATGTTGCGGACGTACTTCTCCTTGGTGGCAAACAGGCCAACGTACGGGCCACCGAACGACATCGGCACGCCCAGGCTCTGGCCTTCACCAATCGCAATGTCAGCGTCGTATTCGCCGGGGCTTTTCAGGATAGCAAGCGAAATCGGGTCGAATAGGATAATAAGCATGGCCCCCGCTTCGTGCACCTTGACCGCGAGGCCGTTCAGGTCGCGTATCTCGCCCAGGAAGTTGGGCTGTTGCACGATAACGCAGGCGGTGTCGGGGTCGAGTTCGCTGGCTTCCTTGATGTTGGCGTCTCGCTCAACTATCTCGATGCCGTGGCAGTCGGCGTAGGTGCGCAACACCGCCTTGTGCTCCGGGTGCGTCTTGGGTGAGACCACCACCTTCTTGCGCTTGGTGATGTTCGCGGCCATAACCGCCGCCTCTCCCAGCGCCGAAGCCGCGTCGTACATCGAGGCGTTAGCCACGTCCATGCCGGTAAGCTGGCACACGAGCGTCTGGAACTCGTAAATCTGCTGCAAGACGCCCTGGCTCAACTCCGGCTGGTACGGGGTGTAGGCCGTGTAGAACTCATTGCGCGACATGATGCGGTAGACCGCGCTGGGCGAGAAATGGTTGTACGAGCCTGCCCCCAGGAAGGTGGCGAAATGCGCGGCATCTGCGTTCAGTTCGGAGAGGCGGCGCATCTCGGCCATCAATTCCGGCTCGGCTAGAGGCGCGGGCAGTTCAATCGGCGGGTTGAGCACCTCGGCGGGCACTTCCTCGTAAAGGTCGGCCACCTTGCTCAAGCCCATAGCAGCCAGCATCTCCTGACGCTGCGCCTCAGTGTTGGGCGTATAGACCATTAAGGGACTCCAGTTCTAGCGGGAGTTGTTAGTTGTTAGTTGTTAGTTGTTAGAACCAGAGCACTAACAACTAACAACTAACAACTAACAACTATCCCTGTGATTTCTCGAATTCGTCGTACTCGTCGGCGGACATGAGCGCCTCGAACTCGGAGGCGTCGGTGGTGCGTACCCTGACGAACCAGCCCTCGCCAAACGGGTCGGAGTTGAGCAGGCCCGGCTCGTCCAGCAGGCGCTCGTTGCGCTCGACCACCTCACCCCCCAGCGGGCTGTAGAAGTCGGCGGCGGCCTTCACGCTCTCAAGCGCGCCAATCGAGTCGCCCTGCGAGATGGTAGCGCCGACGGTGGGCATATCGACGTACACCATGTCGCCAAGCTGCGTTGCGGCATAGTTGGTGATGCCCATTGTGGCGACTTCGCCCTCAAGGTTAGCCCATTCGTGCTCCTGGGTGTACCTGTAGTTGCGCGGGTTGTCCATCCTATCCTCCTTGTTCTGAAACGTGAAACGTGAAACGTGATGACACTTGTGAGCCATGACTCATGATTTGCGACACTGTTCCTATAGCCGCATCACGTTTCACGTTTCACGCTTCACCTTCGGTCTTTTGTACATCGGGCGCGGCAGCACTTCTATCGCCACCGGGCGTTCGCGGATGAGCACTTCCAGGCGAGTGCCGACTTCGTGCAGACCGGCTTTCACCCAGCCCATGCCGAGGTACTTGTCCAGCGTCGGCCCGTACGAGCCGCTGGTGACCTCGCCCACCTGCTCGCCGTCCTTCATTATCGGGTAGTGGGCGCGGGGCACGCCGCGTTCGGTGATGAAGAAGTTGATGAGGCGCTCGCCGCCCTTATCCTCTGCGGCACGTTGCAAGGCCTCCCTGCCGATGAAGTCCACGCCCTTGTCCAGCTTGACGAAGCGCCCGAAGCCAGCCCACACGGGATTGCGGTTGTAGCTCGCCGCCACGTCGCTGCCGGACAGCGGCAGGCTGGCTTCCAGTCGCAAGGTATCTCGACAACCTAAGCCACTGGGTGCGGCCCCATTCTCAACGAACAGCCGCCACAGCCGCACGGTCTCCTCGACGGGGAAGAATAGCTCGAAGCCGTCTTCTCCGGTGTATCCGGTGCGGGAGATGCGGCAAGGCACACCATCTATCTCACCAAAGGTCGCCCAGAAGTACTTGATGGTGGAAAGGTCAGTATCGGTGAAGCGCTGCACGAGGGCGGCGGCCTGCGGACCCTGCACGTCGAGCTTACCCATCTCGTCGGAGAGGTTGCTTATCCGTACGTCCGCGTTGATACGCGCAGCAAGCTCCTGTAGCCACTGGAAGTCGGCCTTGAGCGGGGCGGCGTTCACCACGATGAAGTTATGGTCGGGGAACTGGTAGACGATGGTGTCGTCCTGCACACCGCCTTCTTCGTTGCAGATGAAGGAGTACTGGGCCTGGGTGGTGCCGAGCGCGGCCACGTTGTTGGAGGTGTAGGTGTTAGCCAGGAGCTGCGCGTCCGGCCCTTCAAGGACGAACTCGCCCATGTGGCAGGTGTCGAAGATGCCGACGCTGGAGCGCACGGCCTTGTGCTCCTCGATGATGCCCTTCTTGTACTGCACCGGCATCATCCAACCGCCGAACTCCACCATGCGAGCGCCCAGGTCTACGTGCTCCTGGTAGAGCGGGGTACGAGATGGTTCCGCCACGTCCTCCGGTTGCGCCCGCCGGTCCTCGTCTTCCTTCTTGGACATGACATCGGCGCTGATGGATCTCTCTTCCATGTGGTCTCCATGCGGAAAGGATAATGCAGAGTTATACCGGATAGCCAATTTTCAGGCAACAAAAAAGACAGTAGGAAGCAGTTGCCTCCTCTGTCCTTCTACCTGCGAGATTGGCGCATCGGCCTTGCTCCGTCGGCGTCCCTGTCCGGGAACTCTCCAGAGGTATTCTCGAATTACGGTCCAATTTGCCTGAGAGTTTCGGCCGTGCCTTTCCCCTTCGGCGCTCCGCTGCGGTGCAGAGTCTCTCCCGCAATTCGCTTCGGCCATTATAGCACGCGGCATGCTGCGCGTCAACGACGTAACAGTACGCAGCACATCATAACCTGAAAGCAACACCCCGACCCCGCGTCATCACTGGGCGCGCAAAGCGGGGCAGGGTGCCACATCCCTAGTGTATGCACGAGACCACCGTTGCAGCATCACCCCTTAGAGCGATGCGTGCGCGCTGATAGTATTACGTTCCGTAGAATTCGGGGAATCTAGCTCCTGTGCCAGCATGGGAGGCTGTCAACGTTGCAATCCGAGCATTAGCAACCAAAGCCCGCCTTGTCATTTCGAACGCAGTGAGAAATCTCGCCCTTCACCAGGATGTTACACCTTTCTGACGGGGTACGCTGGCTGAACGGGGGGGCCGTTTGGGTGCAGAGGGACGAGATTTCTCACTGCGTTCGAAATGACAGGGTGGGGCTTTGTACGTGATGAGCAAGTATCAAACACAGGCTACTGATCCTTCGCTACGCTCAGGATGACAGGGTGGGGCTATGGGTATTCGCCTCCACTATTTGGTTTCTGCGATGGCAGCTAATCGTCGAATAGCTCGTACTCTTCGTCCTCTTCCGTGGCCGAGACCCGCTTCCACACCTGGTCGATGACATCGAAGCCGTACCCACGCCTGGCGAGGAAGCTGGATAGCCGCCGTCGTGCGGCCTGTGGCTCCAGGTTGCCGTAGGTGCGGAGGCGCTTGCGGGCCAGGGCCAGAGCGTTGGCCAGGTCGGTGCCCGGTACCGGCTCATCCAGTCCGGGACTCTGCCCCGCCTTGAGTTCCTCGGCCTGCTGCACCAGTTCCTCTTGCGTCTCGACCTGCTCTTTCATCACCTCTTCCACGATGTCAGATGGCACACCCTTCTGGCGCAGCTCGCTTCTCAGGAGGCGTGGGCCGCGCGGGTTGAAGGTCATGCGGTTGCCTACCCAGAAGCGGGCGAACTCGTGGTCGTCAATGTATTTCTGCGACCGCAGCCGCTCCATGACGCCGCTCACCTGCTCGGGGGTGAAGCCCTTGCGGCGAAGGCGCTGCTCCACCTCACGGGCCGACCTGGGGCGGTAGGAGAGGAACGCCAGCGCCTTCTGGAAGATGTCGTCCTGCGCCTGCGCCTGGTGCAACTGCTCCAACCGCTGCGGCGGGCAGGGCTGCCCCACCGTCAGTCGCTCGTTGGCAGCCACGTCCAGCGACACGGCGACCGCGTGCTTGCCGTCAATGAAGACGTGTACCTTATTCGGGTCAGCCGGGTCGGCCTGTAAAGCCGTGATTAAGTCCGTCATAGCCATCCCCTCGTTAAGCAGAAAAGGGCGAGCGTAGTGCTCGCCCCTCTCCACCCGGTGCTACTTTTAGAACTCGCCTTCCTCTTCGTCCGAAGCGCCGTTCTTGCCGGCACCTACACCCACCGCGAGGGGCTGGGCGTTGCTGCCGCTGAGGGCGCTACGGATCTGAGCTTCGATCTCGTCGGCTACTTCAGGGTTGTTGCGCAGGAACTCCTTCACGTTCTCGCGGCCCTGGCCGAGACGCTGGTCGCCAAACGAGTAGAAAGCGCCGCTCTTACGCAGTACGTTCAGCTCGGTGCCCATGTCCACGAGCGAGCCTACGCGGCTGATGCCCTCGTTGAACATGATGTCGAACTCGGCGGTCCGGAACGGGGGCGCTACCTTGTTCTTCACCACCTTCACACGCACGCGGTTGCCGGTGATGTCCGAACCCTGCTTGAGCGACTCCACGCGGCGTATCTCCATTCGGACCGAAGCGTAGAACTTGAGGGCGTTGCCGCCGGTGGTCGTCTCGGGGTTGCCGTACATGACGCCGATCTTCATGCGTATCTGGTTGGTGAAGATGAGGCAGCAGTGGCTCTTGCTGATCGCGCCTACCAGCTTGCGCAGCGCCTGCGACATGAGGCGGGCCTGCAAGCCTACGTGGCTGTCGCCCATCTCGCCCTCGATTTCGGCCCTGGGCACCAGCGCCGCCACCGAGTCGACCACCACCACGTCGATAGCGCCGGAGCGCACCAGCGTCTCGGCTATCTCGAGGGCCTGCTCGCCGTTGTCGGGCTGCGAAATCAGCAGGTTGTTCAGGTCGAGGCCCAGGTTGCCCGCGTACTGCGGGTCGAAAGCATGCTCGGCGTCAATATAGGCCGCCACGCCACCGACCTTCTGCGCCTCGGCCATGATGTGGTAGCAAACAGTCGTCTTGCCGGAAGACTCCGGCCCGTAAATCTCGACCACGCGGCCCCTGGGCACACCGGCCCCGCCCAGCGCTATGTCGAGTGCCACCGAACCGGTGGGGATCGACTCGACGGCCAGCCTGGAGCCGTAATCGACCATCTTCATGATCGAGCCTTTGCCGAACTGCCGGTCTATCTGGGCCATTGCGGCTTCTAGGGCCTTGTCTCTGTCTTTCTCAGACATCTCTGTTCTCCTCTGGAAATCTCCGTGCTAATAATACAACAAATCGAAGCTCTAAAACTCACAAAACGAACGTGTGCACAGGGACCACAGAGCGCCGCAAGACAGGCCATGCAAATCGCTCATTTGTTCTACTGCACGCACTAATTGTATCTCAAAACAGCCAACTTGTCAATGTGGAAAACACCACTTCCTGCCTAGTCCGGCCTCGGAGAATCGCGGCTGCCAAGGCCACAAATATGCAGCACTCGGAGCCGGTTGCACGAGCTAGCAGGTAGGGGAAAGAGCGCGATTTAGGCCGTTGGTTCCGCCGCAGACTCGGGCCAAGCCAGCCGGTGCAGCGCGCTCCGCATAGCCAACTGGCCTTCCTCGAAGCTGCCATATATCTTGCGCACGGCGGTGTCTACTTCCTCGGGAATGACGTGGCCGTGCTGAAACCGTAGCGGCGGGACCACCTCAAAAGTGTACTGCACCGGCTCGCCATCAGGTCTCTTTTCGTATAGGCGGCCCACCCACCTGTTTTCTTCTTCTCTCAATACGCAGTTCTGTTCGCGTGACATGTCAATCTCCTCTACTCGTAGCGAGACACCATCTACAAGCCTCACAAGCGGCGTGGTCTACTGCTAATAATCTATTATACCTCTTGTTCTCTCCATCCGGGGACTGCGCTCCAAAAAGCATATACTTGACGCGGTCGTGGCAGCAGGCCGACCTGAGCCGCAGCCGACTATGAAGTGCTGTGCGCCGTCGCTGTGTGAAGATACGTTATTTGTTGTTCTGTGACACTTTTTGTGACAAGCACAAGACTATGTGGTAAACTATACTGTACATACTGAGGGTTACAGAGGCGCACCTGGGGTGCAGAGAAGAAAGGGATGCATAAGCGGCAAGATTTCTTCCCGATAATCCACTTGTAGAGGTTGTGACAAAGTCTTGGTGCATTTGCAGGTTGCTAATATACCTTCAGGGTTCTAAAAGGAACTGTTAATGTCTATCAGTACTATCACCCTAATGAGGAGGCACAAAATGGGAAATGGAGCACAATTCACCATTACCACCCGTACAGCCCGAGATATCGTCAGCTTGCTGCACATCAATCCGCAGGCATACGATGCTCCCCCCTACAATGATTGGTGGGGCACGTTAGTCGCAGGCCAAAGACCCGAACCCTGGAGCATTGCGATGCTCAACCCACAGCCGCTACCCCCAAGAGTGGCCTACGCGCTCACCCTGGCGAGTGCTCACATCCAGGAAGTCCTCACCCTGGACAAAATGGGCGCATTGCTGGGAGGGGAGGCCGCCGACCGTGCCGGCCGGCAGGCAGTGAGTCATGTAGTGGAGCTTGACGAGCTTTGCCCTCGCTGGCCCCCCTCCCCCAGGTTCTGGCGGCCATGGCCACGACCAAACTGGGAGCTTGAGGAGATGACCACAATCGAATTAACCGTGTTTGGGTTGAGCTTTCTAGCGGCGTCGGAGTTCGTGGAGCACAGAGACCTTCAGAAATCGCTCGTCGGGCTGGGTCAAAAAGCGCTGGACTTGAGTATGCAAGGCTGACCCCAGCAGACCCTCACGTAAATGATCGCCCTGCTAAGGAGGCTCTAAATGAGCTATGAAATACAAATCACCATCCGTACGGCCCGTGATATCGTCAGCCTGCTGGGAATCAACGCGGGAATACACCCCGAACCCTGGCGCGTAGCACTGTTGAACCCAGAACTGATTTCCTTAAGGGCATCCTACGCGCTCGCCCTCGCAAATGCACACATCCAGGAAGTCATCAGCCTGGATAAGATGGGCGCACTGCTGGGAGGGGAGGCCGCCGACCGTGCCGGCCGACAGGCGATGAATCAGGTGGCGGAGCTTGACGAGCTTTGCCCACGCTGGCCCCCCTTCCCGAGGTTCTGGCCGCCTCCACCACGGCCAAACTGGGAGCTTGAGGAGATGACCACAACCGAATTAACCGTGTTTGGGTTGAGCTTTCTAGCGGCATCGGAGTCAGTGCGGCACGGAGACCTTCAGAAATCGCTCGCTGGACTGGGTCAAAAAGCGCTGGACCTGAGTATGCAAGGCTGACCATACCAGGCCTCGGCCTACTCACGCACAACGCCCCTGGAAAGGATTACCTTCAGGGGGCGTTGTGCGTGAGTAGTGAAACAAGCTAGCGTGGGCCGGGCCTAATCATCAGTCGTTCACGTTCATCGTGACACCGGGCAGCAACACGCTCTCCCCTAGCTGGTCGTCTTCCGACAATTTGCGCTCGATGTACTCCCACAGCCCGCCCAGTGGCTCTGTCGGTGTGTGGGGTAACTCGTCCATGTTCATGAACGCTTCCACGACACGCGGATCGAAGTGGGTGCCCGACAGGTTCTGGATGTGGTCCCGCACTTTCTCCTCAGACCAGGCCTTGCGGTACGGGCGGTCCGAGCGGAGAGCATCGTATACGTCGATGACAGCGAAGATGCGGGCTGAGAGGGGTATCTGCTCACCCTTGAGGCCCCTTGGATAACCCGTGCCGTCCCACTTCTCATGGTGGCAATACGGTATGTCCAACGCAGGCCGCAGGAACGAGATGGGCGACAGCAACTCGTAAGCGTACACGGGGTGGCGGCGCATAATCTCCCACTCTTCTTCGGTCAGAGGACCGGGCTTGAGCAGGATGGAGTCGGGTATACCCATCTTGCCGATGTCGTGCAGCAGAGCGCCACGTTGCACCTGCACTATCTCGGTCTCGTTGATGCCCATAGAGCGAGCAAGGCGCACGGTCAAGGCGGTCACGCGCTGGGTATGGCCTTCGGTCTCTTCGTCGCGCAGGTCGAGCGCGTGCGACCAGCCTTCCAGGGTGGTGTCGTAGGCCAGGGCAAGCTCGGTGTTGGAACGCTGCAAGTCGTTGAACATGGTCGCGTTGTCAATCGCGATGGCGGCCTGGGAGGTAAGGGCCTCCAGGAAGTCGCGCCATTCGAGCTGCGGGTTGAGGTGGGTACGGTTGAAAATCTCCAGCACGCCCTTGACCTGCCCCTTCACGAGCAGGGGCACCGCATAGTACGTGACGAACTCCTCGCCCGCCAGCAGAATCTCGCGGCTGGGGTCCTGCTCCAGGTGCAGGTTGGGCACATTAATCGTCCGCCTTTCGAGCGCGGCCCTACCGGCGTTGCCTTCACCCAACCGCAGCCTGGTGCGAGTAATGCCCTCGTACTTGAAGCCACGCCCTGCGGCATATTCCAGCATCTGGGTGTGCGGGTTGTGCAACAGCACGTCGGTGGCGTCCACGTGAAGCTGGCTCATCACCTGCTCCAGGATCACGTTCAGCGTCACGCGCAGGTCGAGGCTGGAGCTAATCGTCATGTCGATGTTGCGTAGCGCGGCGAGGCGCTCAAGCTGGCGTTTTACCTGCTCCTGGGTGCTCTTGCGCTCGGTGATGTTCTCCACCATCGCGATGACGAATTGGGGCTTGCGGCGGTTGCCTCGCACCAACGACATGGTCAGGTTGGCCCAGGTGACGCTGCCGTCGCGGCACACGAACCGCTGCTCAATATGGTAGAAGTCCTTGTGCCCGCTGACCAGTTGGGTGAACGGCTCGACGCAACGCTGTAGGTCGTCGGTGTGGGTGATGTCGGCCAGTCGGATGTTGCGCAATTCGTCGGAGCCGTAGCCGAGCATGCGCTCCAGGGCGGGATTGGCTTTGATGTAATGGCCGTCGAGGTCCACCAGCGCGGTACCGATGGCAGCGCCCTCGAACATGGCCCGGAACCGCTGCTCGCTTTCACGCAACGCCTCTTCGGCCTTCTTGCGCTCGGTGATGTCCTCGGCCACGACCATAGCGGCGCGGTGCCCGGCGAACTCCATGCCCTGCGACACGAGCTGCACGTCCATGATCCGCCCGTCCTTGCAGCGGTGCTTGATCTGGATAGAGTACTGGCCCTCGTTGACCTTGTTGCCGTTGCCGTTCTCCACCAGGCGCGGCATCTCTTCGTGCGCCTTGAGGTCGGTCATGCGCATAGCGATGAACTCGTTCCGAGAGTAACCGTAGCGAGCCTGCGCGGCGCTGTTCACTTCCAGGATGTACAGGGAGTCGAGGTCGTACACCATCATGGGCAGAGGGTTCTCGCTGAACATGGCGCGGAAGCTGGCCTCGCCCGACTTCAGGTGCTCCTCAATGCGCCTGCGCTCGGTGACGTTGCGCATTACGACGGTGATTGTCTTGTCCGCCCCGCGCCCGTACTGCGAAATAGAGGTTTCAGCGAGAATGTGGGTGCCGTCCTTGCGGCACACCAGCACCTCACCGAGGTTGCCCAGCTTGCCCGTGCGGTTGTCGGTGCCCGCGAAGTCGGTAAGCTGCCTCGCGTAGCCCTTCGCCTTGTCGGAAGGCCAGAGCACCGCCAGGTTCTTGCCAAGCACGTCGGCCTCCGAGTAGCCGAGCATCGTCTGTGCGCCCTGGTTGAAAACGGTAACCGTGCCCACATGGTCGGTGGAGATGATGGCCTCGCGAGCGGTGTCAACTATGCCCGCAAAGCGGTCGGCCCTTTGGTGCAGATGCTGCCTGTCCCGGCGCTGCTCGGTTACGTCCATCAGCATGCCGAGCATGAACTGGCCGTTGCCGTTGCCGTCGCTACCCTCGCTGCCCTCGTTACTCTGCGTAATCTTGGCCTCGTCGCTCAGCCACACCGTGCGGCCGTCCTTGGTCAGGATGCGGTATTCACATGCAAAGGTCTCGCCCCTCTCGCAAGCGGCTGTGTACTGCGCGAGCACGCGGGCACGGTCGTCGTTGTGAAGCTGCTGGGACCAGAGGGTCGGATCGTTGAGCCATTCTGTCTGTGTGAAGCCGAGTAGCTCCTGTATCTTGGGGCTGACGTACAGCACTTCAATTTCGCCGTCCTGGCAGGCGTTGTAAATGTAGGGCACGCCCGGAAGGCAAGATAGGAGGGAGCGGAACTGCGCCTCGATCTGTTCGAGCCTGCCGAGGCGGCCCTGGATCTGGGAGGCTGCCGTGTCTACGGCCCTCGAAAGGCTGCCGATCTCACCGGCCTCGGTGCCGGGCACGTTGCGGGGTGAGTAGCGGCCCTGGGACAGGTCGTCCAGGACGCTGACCAGGGCCGAGGTCCAGCGGCGGGCTACCACCGCGCCTATAAAGAGCGCCAGGCCGAGGGCCAGGGACAGGCAGAGGCTTACTATTGTGAGCGCGGTCCCCATGGCGCTCTCTCGCGGTATGAAAACGGGAGAAACAGCGCCAACCCCCGCGATTACGAGCAGGAGAACGGCGCACAGCAGCCGAGTGCGCACAAAGAGGGCAACAAGAGTGGCGAGGCCGTTATTCGGTTGTCGCTCACGCGTGGTTGTGGTTCCGCGTGACTTCTCGCCGCCTTTGGCGCGTACGGAAGCTATGGAACTGAACAGCAATTGACCCTCCAGGAATAGACGAAGCACATAAGGAACATAGGGTGACACAGGAACGATGCGCTCCCGCCCCTATGCCTACTGTACCACGCACCGACTCGTGCCACAATAGGCAGTATGTCCTAACACTTGTCTATCGGATGGGCTAATTGGGTCCCGATTGGCTACTACCAGGAGGCGAATTTGGAATTTGGAAGTTCGAATTGCGAATTTGCTGGGGGTTCTGCAAATCGTGGCTGCGAGATGTGGATGGTGTTCGGGCACATGCTGCAAGTCCGCAGTGCTAACCGGCTGGTTGTGGGGTGATATGTGAGCCATCGCAGGTGCTCGCTCTGTGGCTAGGGCCTGGCTAGGGCTTGAGGCTCAGGAGGTCGCCTATCTCGGTGTGGGTGCGATCTACGGTGCCTTCCGGCAGTTCGATGGCCCGCCTGGCACCCTTGACGATCCTGCCCATGCGCCAGGGCTTGATGCCCCGGTACAAGAACAGCACGCGCCCTCCCGCGTCGGTAAACACCACGTCGAGCGGGTAGCGCATGAAGAACATATGAATCGAGTTACAGGGTTCGATCACCAACCCGCCACCTTCGGGCAGCGGAGGGCTAAACATCAGGCCGCGTCCTCTTGATAAGAAGCTCGCGGCCTGGTGTGCTTTGTCGGCCAGTACCTGGTTTCGAGTGAGGTTTTCTACGATCATGGTGTGTGGAGTCATACTACCGTGCCATGAAGGCTTACGCACCCGCTAGACGCCGAGACCGTTTATTACCTTCGGCACTGCCGGACCCAGGATAACTATATAGGTAGCGGGGAATATGAGGAACACCATCGGGATCATCATGAGGATAGGGGCCTTGTGGGCTTGCTCCTCGGCGCGCTGACGGCGGCGAACGCGTAGCTGCTCGCTTTGTATGCGCAGCACCTTGGCGATGGAAACGCCTAACTGGTCGGCCTGTATGATCGAGGCCACGAAGGTGCTCAGGTCGGACACGCCGGTGCGCGCTACCAGCTCGCGCAGGGCATCACGCTTGGACTTGCCCACCCGCATCTCGGATAGGGCGCGGCCAAACTCCGCGGCCAGGGCGTTGTCCCACTTATCGGCTACGCGCTGCATGGCACCGTCAAAGGCCAGTCCGGCTTCCACGCTGATGGTCATCAGGTCGATGGCGTCGGGCAGGGTCTTCAGGATGACCTTCTGGCGCTTCTTGATGCGCCCGCGCAGCCAGAACACCGGGAGAATGTAGCCAACGACCAGGCCCAGCAGGGAGTACATCATCAGCATGGTCAGGGCAGCCTGCATGAGGAGCGACAGGCCGAGCGCGAGCGCACCCAGCATGATGCCGGTCATGAAGCGCAGGCCGGTGAATTCGGCCACCTGCATGTTGAAGGGGGTACCCGCCAGGACGAGTTGCTGCCGCAGCTTCTCCATGCCCTTCGAGGGGGCCAGCTTGCCGAAGAACTTGGTTACACCGCCGATGAGCGGCTTTATCACGCGGTCTTTGAACGGGGCCTCAAGCTCTAGCTCTTCCAGCGACCGGGGCCGCTCGGCGAACGCCTGCAAGCGCGACTCGATGGTCACGGCGTTCTGCTTGGGCATGGACATCTTGAGGAAGACCCCAAAGATCCCCAGCGCCACCACCGCAGGCACCACAAACGTCAGCATCATTGTCAAGTCCATGAGTTCCTCCATTTGGGATTTCGGAATGCGGATTTCGGATTTAGTAAGTATCCGAGCAAATCCGAAATCCTAATTCCCAATTCCTAAATCACACTTCTATGTTTACTATCTTCCTGATGACCAAGAAACCGACGAATACCATTATGCCGCCGCAGATGGGCATGATCACCCAGGGGAACTCGAAGATCACGCTCATGTAGGTGGGGTTGATTACCGATACCACCACGCCTATGAGGCCGGGCAGCGCCGTAATCAGGTAGCCAGATATGCGGCCTTGCGCCGTGAGCACCGAGATTTCGCCCTTGATGCGCACCCTCTCTCGTATGGTGTGCGAGATCGTATCCAGGATCTGCGCCAGGTTGCCACCGACCTCGTACTGGATATTGATGGCCGTGATGAGCAGGTCCAGGTCGTCCGAGGGCATGCGCCGCAAGAGGTTATTGAGCGAGTCCTGGGCGCTGAGGCCGAGGCCCACTTCGCGCACCACACGCTTGAACTCGGCACCGATGGGGTCGGGGGCTTCGCGCGATACCAGTTCCATCGACTGCAAGAGCGAGTAGCCGGAGCGCAGCGAGTTCGCCATGAGGCTGATCGTGTCGCCTAGCTGGGCGTTGAAGTCCTTGAGGCGCTTGCTGACGCGGAACTTCACGTACCAGTCGATGCCGAAGAAACCCATTACCATGCCCATGAGACCGAACAGGACGATCTGTAGGGCACCACCCCGTCCTAAGTACACCCCGACTGCCAGTCCCACTACCATGAGCGCAACTTTGATCAGCATGAATTCCAGCAGCGTGAGCTTCAGGTCGGCCTGCGCCAGCTTCTTTTGAACGTTCTTGCCGAAGCCGCCCTTGCCAACGCTCTTCTCGACCTTGGCGGCCATCTCGCTGTCGCCTATGCCCAGGCTGAAGCCCTTCTTCTCCTGCTTCTTCTCTTCAATCTTCTCGCCGCCCACGAAGCGGGACAGGCGACCTTTCACGTCGGACGAGCCGGCCGATAGCCTGGCAAGCCCGAAGAACAGGGCCATGACCACGAGAGCGCCTAGTGATGCAGCTAGTAATGGGTCCACTCTACTTTACTCCTTGTTCTGAAACGTGAAACGTGAAACGTGATGCGGTTTGAGCTATCTGTTCGACGTGATCGACGATGGTTCCTTAAGTACCATCACGTTTCACGTTTCACGTTTTAGAAAAATCTTTCGTTGAAGCCGAAGATGTTCGGCGGCAGGTAGATGTTGGCAGCCTCGAACTTCTCGATGAACTTGGGGCGGATGCCGGTGGGCTTCATGCGCCCAACTATCTTGCCGCCTTCCAGGCCGGTCTGCTCGAACACGAAGATTTCCTGCATGACCACCACATCGCCTTCCATGCCCTGCACTTCGGTGACGCTGGTGAGCTTGCGCGTGCCGTCCTTCATGCGCTCCTGCTGGACGAACACGTCCACGGCGGAAGCTATCTGCTCGCGAATAGCGCGCACGGGAAGCTCCATGCCCGCCATGAGACACATCGTCTCCAGGCGGCCCAGGGCGTCACGCGGCGAGTTGGCGTGCAGGGTGGTGAGCGAGCCGTCGTGCCCGGTGTTCATCGCCTGGAGCATGTCCAGCGCCTCGCCGCCGCGGCACTCACCGACCACGATGCGGTCGGGGCGCATTCGGAGGCAGTTGATAACCAGGTCGCGGATCGAAACCTCGCCCTTGCCTTCGATGTTGGCCGGGCGCGACTCAAGTGTAACTACGTGGTCCTGGCGAAGCTGAAGCTCCGCCGCGTTCTCGACCGTGACGATGCGCTCGTCGGCGGGTATCCAGTGAGACAAGACGTTCAACGTGGTGGTCTTGCCGGAACCGGTACCACCCGACACAATGATGTTCAGCCGGGCCTCAACGCACGCCTTGAGGAAGGTAGCCATCTCAGGGGTGACGGAACCGAAGCGGATCAGGTCGTCCACCGTGAGGGGGTCCTTGGAGAATTTGCGAATTGTGATGACCGGCCCGTTGAGGGCCAGTGGCGGGATGATGGCATTCACGCGGGAGCCGTCGGGGAGGCGGGCGTCCACATAGGGCGAGGCCTCATCGATGCGGCGTCCAAGGGGGGCCACAATCCTGTCTATGACGCGCATTACGTGCTCGTCGTTTTGGAAGGTAATATTGGTCTTCTCCAGGCGACCGTGCCGCTCTATGTACACACTCTTCGGACCGTTCACCATGACTTCGCTGATCGAGGCGTCTTTCAGCAGCGGCTCAATCGGGCCGAAGCCGAGGATTTCAGCAGCCACTGCTTCGAACAGGCGGGCCCGGTCAACGCGGCTGAGAATTATGTTCTCAGAGTCGAGGATCTCGTTGAAGATATCTTCTACCTGGCGGCGGACTTCCTCGGTCTTGCTCAAATCGAGCTTGGGGTCGAGTTCGGCGATGAGCTTCTGCTGCACGCGGTTCTTGAGGTCCACGAACTCGTTGCCGGCGGTGGCCTGACGGTTGTTGCTTGGCACCTCGTTCGGAGCCAGGCGGCCCGTGGGCCTGGGCAGCACGGTGGAGGGATTGGACCCTACGTTGGGCTGCGTACCCGGCTTCGTGGCATGGTTTTGCATGCCGCCGTTCTGTCCGCCCATCGTGCCTGTGGTGTTGTCTGGCATTGGACCTGTTGTACCGATTCGCTTCAGAAGAGACATTTCAGTTACCTCTTGGGTAAGTACTTTACAATTTCGAAATGCGAAATTCGAATTTCGAATTTATATTTATCGGAAGGCTGCTTTGAGCCTGGATACCAGCTTGGTGTTCACCGGGGCCTCGTCGGCCTTGACGTTGGCGGTGGCGGCTGACACGGCGTTCTCGTCGGCGGCCGTCGAAGTTAGCAGCCTTGCCAGGCGATACACGTCGCGTGAGAAGGCATGCTCGCGGGCTGAGATGACAAGTGGTACGCCCTGGTTCACTGCCATCATCATGGCCGCGCCGTCGTTGCTCAGGCCCACCATGACCTTGTAGCGCAACGTTTCCTCTACCGCCTCGACTTTGATGCCACCGGCGCTACCCGCGCGATTGAGGATCAGCTTGACCTTCTCCTGCGGGTAGTTCAGCTTCTCGACCACTTCTAGGTAGAGCTTCACGTCGCGTATTGTAGTCATTTCCATCGTCATAAGGAGCAGGATCGTGTCAGCCAGGTCCATCGCGGTAAGCACCACGTCAGCGAACGAAGGCCAGGTGTCCACTATCACGTAGTCGAAGTTGGCGGTCAGCTCTACGAGCACTCGGCGTATGTGCTCGGCGGTAACTAACTCGGCCATTTCGGGCTGGGGAGGCGCTAGCAGCACCTTCACACCCGATGAATGGGTAATCATGATATCGTTGAGCAGGTCGGCATCCAGGTCGTCTATGTGCTCGACCACGTCTACCAGCGTCTTGTTGGACAGGAGGTTGAGCATCACGCCACAATCTCCGAAGTAGAGCGAGGCATCGACCAGGGCCACTTTCTTGTTGGTGGAGAGCTTGAGGGCTACAGCCAGGTTGCAGGCCACTGTGGTGCGGCCCACGCCCCCCTTGGGGCTGACGACGGTCATGAGCTTGCCCTGGCGCGGATCGTCGGGCTGGTGCCCGTTGAGTTGCACCGTGCCGTACATCGGCATCTGGGCGGCGGCCATCGCCATGGCCCGCTTGCCACCCTCGAGCCTGTATACGTGGCGGATAGCGCGCACCAGGTCGTCGCCGGAGAAGGGCTTGATGAGGAACTCACGCGCCCCGGCAAGCATGGCACGACGCAGGTAGTCTTGCTCGCCCTGTACCGACATCATGATTATGCCGATGCCCGGCAGCTCCGCGCTGAGTAGCTCGGCTGCCTTGATGCCGTCCATCTCCGGCATGTTGATGTCCATCAACACCACGTCGGGGAGCAGCTTGCGAGAAAGCTCGAGCGCCTCGGGGCCGCTACCTGCGGTGCCGACCACCTCTATGTCCCGCTCAAACATCAGCAGCTTGCTGAGGTTTTCGCGAGTATCGGCGATGTCGTCTACAATCATGACCCCGATTTTAGGCATCGCACCGTTCATGACCTGGTCCATAACTAACTCCTAGTTGCAACTGTATCTGCTTGCACGCCGCACTCTTACGTGCTCTCTATATGCGGCATGGAGCGAATGTTACACCTCTCCATGCCGCCAGCCTTATCGTCTTACTTGCCCCGGTCTTACCGCTGTGTCTGCGGGACGGGCATGACGCCGTACTGTTCGATCAGGGTGTTAATCGTGATGCCGGTGGTCTTTTCGACCTCCTGGTCGCCGCGAACCGGCTTGCCGTCGGCTCCCATGATCTCCTTGCCCTCGGCATCCCTCTGCACCGCGGAGGACCGCAGGGTGAGGTCTATGATGCCGCCTTCCATCGCGAACTTGAGCACCTCGGCCTGCTGGTCGGTCACACCCAGGATCAAGACCTGCTGGTAACCGGCTTCGGAGGTGTACATGGCCGAGGTCTGGACCGCGCCGGGCTGTACCGATACAGTCTCGGCTTCCGCATCGCCCTGGCGTGCGGGTGCCGGCTGCTCGAGGTTGATGACGCGCAGGATCTTGATGTTCTGGAGCAGCGCCTTGGTGGTGCTCATGATATCGGTGGTCTCTTTGACCGTGCCGTCGGGAGCAATTTCGTACTTCAGCTTCAAGGAAGCGCTCCACAGAACGTCGATATGATCGCCCTCCGTGAGCGCGCCGCCGAAGGCGTTACGTGGGAGAATGGGGAGAGCAAAGGCCTTCTCACCCCTAGCCAGTATGTTCGAGAAGCCGGACTGGGTAAGCTGGTCCTGGCGCACCTGCTGGCCCGCGGTGAGGGGAGCGGTGGTCATCTTGCCGAACACTACCGAGGTCTCGGTAACGGCGTCGTCCGTCAGGGTAGTGGCCTCCACTTCCTTGAGCGCCACGTTGCTCTCGTCCAGGACCGTGTAAGCAGGTACGGCCTTGCTCACAACGACCACGTTCGCGACCGGCGGCGGGGTGGGTACAGCATTTGCCGCTTCGCCTGGTGCCAGGAGGCTGCTCCTGGACATGAGAATATAGACAACCACGAACGACATGACGGCAAGCCCTGCGCCGAGAATGAGTAGGAAACGTCCTCCACGTGCTTTCATGTTCTTATATGCCTCCAACTAACAGTTGAATAATGCCGAATAGAATTCGCCTGGATAACATCAGGTGACCCATACGCACAATAGGACGCAGGGGTGGTCACGCTTTCAAGAAAACTATAACCCAGCGGTGCCGCGCGCTCTATAGCCCATAGTGGTGCTAGAGCCTAGCCCGTTTGTGCTACCGAGTACCTGGGGATGAATAGGACCGATACTAGGATGTGGCGCGCATGGGCGAAAATGGCCCTTTACGCGCGTAAAGAGCTAGCTGGAAGGGGTAAGAATGGAGTCGATCCGGCGGCGGTACTTGAGCACCTGCCGGGGGGAGAGTGCCGGGGCGAGGAGGTGGTCTAGCTCGTCCGGGTGGAGGCGGGCGGAGGATAGTCCTTTGCGGCGGCTATCGGTGAAGTGCGACAGGCTCGAAAGCCCCTCGAGCCTGCCCTTCAGGGACGCACGGTCGCCCGTGAACATGGCATTGAGCACAGCCAGGAGGTCATAGCGGGCGATTAGAGGCGCATGCCGCTGCATGAGGGCCGTTGGCATGTTCTTATATAGAAGCCAGACGCGGTTGCGGGCCAGCAGCCTGCGCTTGAAAGCCGAGTTGTGCCCTCCCGTGGCCGAGTACTCGTGCCGCACGCGAGCGTGGGGGTTGTGGAGCGCCCGCCAGCCGCGAGACCGCGCCCTCCACGCCAGGTCGGCATCCTCGAGGTAGCTGAAGAATCGCTCGTCAAATAGGCCCACGTCGCGCAACAGGGCCGCCGTGTAGAGGGCAGCCCCCGCGCTCGGCCCGAACACAGGGCGGGTTCCTACGCGCTCTAGCTCCGTGCTCAACATACCTGGCGCACGGTCCAGAGCAACCCCGTCGGCGTGCACCGAGATGCCCGCCGAGGCTACAAGCTCCGGGCGGTGAGAAAAGAGCATGGTAGAAGCAACCATGCCGACACTACGCCCACCCGTACGGACCGTCTCCACCAAGTGCCCCAGCCAACCATCGTCAGCTATTGCGTCGTTGTTGAGCGCGACCACATACCGGGCGTCACATAGCCTCATGGCCTGGTTGTTGCCCGCGGCGAAGCCTACGTTGTCGCTGTTTCGGATAATGCGCGGGGCGCGGGGAAGTGGGTGGGCCATCCACTCCGGCTGAAGGGTGCGCTCCAGGTCGTCCAGCAGCTTGTGAGAGCCGTCGATCGAGCCGTTGTCCACCAGCCACAACTCGAAGTCCCTGTAAGTTTGGGCAGCAAGCGCGGAGAGGCACTCCGGCAGCAAACGAGCGCCGTTCCAGTTGAGGATGATTACTGCGGTCTCTTGCATGGTGCGGACGATGGACGATGGACGATGGACGATGAACGATTTCAGGACTTCTATCGTCCATCGTCCATCGTCTACCCGCCTATCTTCCTCCTACCAGCAACTCTACCAGCCGGGACATGGTGTGCATGTGGCGGCGCATGTCTTCGAGGCGAATGTTCTCGTCGGGGGCGTGGGCGCGGGAGTCGGGGTAGCCGGTGCCAATGCAGGCGGTCGGTAGTCCCAGCCCTCTTGGCGCGGGCATGCTGAAGACGGACATGGGGCCGGAGCCTGAGTTGGAGGGGACCACCACCGGCTCCGTACCCGCCACGTCCCGGCACGCCTGCACTACTTGCTGTATGAAAGGCGCGGAGGGGTCGCTGATAGCCGGATAGAGGTCTCCTTCGTTGGGTATGCGCTCCACGTCAATGTCTGGGAACCCTTCATCGCGCAGGTAGGTGCGCAACGATTGTAGCACCTCCTCCGGGTCCTGGTCCGGCACCAGGCGCAAGTCCAACTTGGCGCGCGCTTCGTTGGGGAGGATAGTCTTGGAGCCGGGGCCGTTGTAGCCCGCCTCTATGCCCTGGATGTTGGCTGTCGGGTGGAAAGCGGCGGCATGGTGCACCTGGTGCCCGGCCATGCCACCCAGGAAGCCGTTGATGCCCCAGTTCTCCACGTCCTGGGCCGTTTCGTCGGGCAGCCTCTGGATCAACGCCTCCTGGGAGGGCGTGGGCACCGTCACTGCCTCGTAAAATCCGGGGATATGTACTTTGTGGTCGGGTGTCTGTATCTTGTTCAAGGCCCACACCAGCCGCCACACCGCGCTCTCGACGTAAGCCGCCACGCCGGAATGCAGGTCGCGCTTGCCGTTGCGGGCGGTCAACTCGATGGAGAGCATGCCCTTCAGGCCGAGATGCACTACAGGGCGACCGTCCCAGGTGTGGGTGCCGAACTCCCAGATGCAGCCGTCGGCGCGCAGTTCTTCCCGGTGCTCCAGCACGAACTTCTCCAGGTTGGGGCTTCCGATCTCCTCCTCCCCCTCCAGGACCCATACGACGCGCACGGGCAATTCGCCCCGTACCGCTCGAATAGCGTCGAACGTTGCCAGCCGGCAGATAACGTTGCTCTTGGTGTCCGCCACGCCCCGGCCGTACATCTTGCCGTCGCGGACCTGCGGCTCGAAAGGCGGTGAAGTCCAGGCTTGCGGGTCACCTTCAGGCTGTACGTCGTAGTGGTTGTAAATGAGTATAGTTGGCGCGCCCGCCGGTCCTGCAGTAGCAAGCACAATAGGCTCACCGTTCGTCTCGTGCACCTCCACAGCGAAGCCGCTACGCTCCAGGTCCTCCCGCACCAGCGCCGCCATCTCTCTAACGCCCCGGCGCTCCGTGGAAATGCTGGGCTGGGCCGCCCACCGGGCAAGCCGCGCCAACGTCTCTTCAAAATGTGCGTCACTATAGTCCGTAACCGCCGACATATATTCCCCCTGCTCCTGGAATGACCAACTTAGTGTACTGCAAACGGGGAGAAGTGGCGAGTGGGACGATAGACGATAGACGATAGGAGACGAAACCGCCAAGACGCCAAGCACGCCAAGAACCCGCCAAGAGGATGATGGTTGGATACTAACCACTAACCACTAACCACTAACCACTACTCCATCGCCCATCGTCCCCATGTGCAAAACCCGGCTTTTGTTCTAGCCCCGCTGCTATACTGGCCGCGTGTCGCTGGCTTAGACATGGTAGGGTGGCGAGCGCCACGCATCCCGCCGGGAGTGACTCGAAGAGAGGTCGATTATGGAGCGCATGGAGCGACTGCAACGCACGCAACGCATCGAGCGGCTGGAGGTAACTTGCCGCAGGTTCGCCGTCTTGAGCGGCATTCGACAGGAGGCCGACGACTACATCGCCTGCCTGCAACCGAGGTCGGGCAGAAAGGGCACGTTGGCCCTACTGACCGAGCCTGCCGGGGAGCACCCCGCCCTGTCGGCGGAGGTGTGCAGGCTTGCCCGCAAGATCATTGCCGACCAGTACCTGGCCGATACCTCCCTCAGCATGACCAGCGGCCTGACCGCCGCGCTCGACGCCGCCAACAACGCCGTCCTCCGCTACAATTACGCCAGCGCCCTCGGGGAGTCCAACCTCGACTCCAGCCCCCTAGTGGCGGTTCGGGCCGGGGGTGCCCGCGCTCGCCGCTTCAAGGTCGGCCTGTCAGCCGCCCTGCTCCGCTCGGACGGCACCGGCATCTACCTGGCCCAGATGGCACCCGCGCAGGCGTACATACGCCACAATGGGCTGCTCACCCCGGTTCCTGAGACCCCCTACTGGCGCTCGCGCGGCAACAACAAAGCCAACAGGCCCCAACTCACCATCCTGCGCCGCGACCAGGACTCCACCGAGTTCGATGAGGCGGAAGAGTTCCCGCCCGATTTCAGCCAGGACCACCTGCTCAGCCCTTCTTTGGGCACCGCGCCCGGCGTGGAAAGCAATCCTATTTACAGGCGGATTGAGGACGGCGACCTGGTGGTACTGGTCACTTCCAGTCTAGCTAGACTGCTCGACCGCGAGACCGCCGAGGAAGTCATGTCCGGCTTCGATGCCGACGCGGTCACCGAGGCGCTGCTGGAGCTTGCTATCTCCCACGGACTGGCACAAGCCCACGCCTGCGTGCTCGCATTCGGCGGCCCAACGTCCTCCGGCATCGACGTGCAGTGGAGTGGTCCTGAGATTATTACGGTAGATGATGAGGCTGAGGCCAGCCTGGCAGAAGAACCCGAGGCTATAGTGCTACAGGCGCAAGAGGCCCGTGAAGGCGCACAACCCTTGCAAGGTACGTCTATGCGTCCTGCATTGACGCTAATTGAGCCTGATCCGACGCGGCCCAGGTATGACGACCTTGACGAGGACGACTTCCGGCTGCCGTGGGAAACTCCTCCGCTTGAGGTGCTGCGCCGTGAAGAAACGGCTGAGGTGGAAGAGGAGCCGGGGGAGCCTGAGTCGCCCGCCAGCCTGCACGCTGCCATGAGGCCAACCCGCCTGCTCGTGCAACACCAGCTAGAGCGCCCGCCGTTCCAGGCCCCTATCCTCTGGGAAGATGACTTCGAAGAGGAACTGGGAGAGCTAAACTTCGACGGCTGGGAGGACTCCCCTCCTGCATTGAGTACGCTGGTCGAGGGCGAAGAAGATGTAGACCTGCCGGACGCCGAGCAGGTGGTATTCCCCTGGCAGAAAGAGCCACGCTTCCAACCCCTCGGTGTTGTCTCGCAAGACATGCAAATAGAGACAACAGCCGATCCGCCGTTCCCGGCCCCCGACCTGTTCGGCACAGGGCAGATTCCCTACGATTCCTATATATACGAGGCTCCACGACAGGCAGAGGTCAGCCAGCCACGGTCGAAGTGGGTGCCTAAGCTCTCGCTACCTCGCATTTCAGTACCGCGCGTCTCGATGCCAACGCTGCCGCGCATCTCCATGCCGAAGGGACCCAATCTACTGAAGGTGGGGCGCAACGTAGCAACCTGGACGCGCAACAGCGCCCAGAACATGCTGCCGGAGCGCACCTTCAGGCTTCCCAGGCCCGCAATCGTAGGTGGAGGCAACTTCGCCGTGCCGGTCCGGCTGCTCACGTTGGTGGCCCTGGTGGTAGTAGTAGGTATCCTCGCCTGGTCGGTGTTCAAGGCGGTGGGCGACAATCAGCAAGTGCAGGTAAATACGTTGCTCGAACAGGCTAAGCAAGAGGAGTTATTAGCCAATCAGCCAGGTACCAACGAAACTGAGCGCGTCGCACTGCTGCAAAGCGCCCTTCAGCACGCACAACAGGCAGCCGCTACCGAGCCGGGTTCGCCGGAAGCCCAGGTGTTCGCGGACAAAGTACAGGTACAACTCGACAGGGCGCAGGGTATAACCCGCCTGAGCCTCGCCCTGCTCTTCCAGTTCGGCCAGGAGGGTGCCGCGGGCGAAGTAGCGGGCGATATGCAGTCAGGCACCTCCCCGGATATCGCCACTACAACACCGGCGGACCTGATCGTCGCGGGCAATGAAGCATTCGTTCTCGATAGGGCAGCGGGAGCCGTCTACAAGTGCAACGTCTCGGCCAAGGCATGCGTGAAGGCCCTCGGGGCGGGCGACGTAGCGGGTGGGCAGAGCGCCGGGAAGCCCGTGGCAATAACGACGCGGCAGGGCAACATCCTGGTCCTGGACGACAAGTTATCTGTGTACGTCTACAATGGGGACAATGGAAGCTGGTCGGCCGAGCAACTTGGTGACGCGAGCAAGCTGGGCGTGCCTAAAGACATCGCTACCTACGACGGCAACCTCTACCTGCTCGCCTCCAAGCCGGGGCAGGTGTCGAAGTACTTTGCGGGCAAGTATGGCGAGCCGCCCGCCGACTGGATCACGGACCCTGCTACGGTCGAACAACTGTCGAACCCCGTGGCGGTTGCCATTGACGGCTCGATATACGTGCTCCTGGCCGACGGCAAAATACTGGCGATGCAGGGGGGCAACGTGACGGGCAGCATTACTCCCAAGCCCGGCCCCTCAACCGCGCCTGCGACGGACATCTTTACCAGCCCCGACACCCGCGACCTGTACGTGCTCAAGAGCGCCGGGGGTGCCGTCACCCGCCTCGGCAAAGACGGCCAGACCGTAGCAACCTTCATGGGTCCGGCGCGCGGCAACCCCATCACCTTCAACGGCTTCACAGTCGATGAAGCGAAGGGTGAGATGTACCTGGTGAGCGGCAACCGAGTCTATCACGCCTCGTTGAACGGCGGAACGCCACCGGCCCAGGATACCACTCCAGGTTCAACGGGGTCGGAGTCGAACGATGGAGCAACCACACAGGGTACAGGTGGCGAACAGCCTAGCATCCGCCCCACCGCCGAGCCTTAGACCAGACTTGAAGGCAGAAAGAGGGAGTTGGCCGCAACCCAGCTCCCTCTTTCTATTTAAGCTCCCACACGTCTACTACATCTGAGGGGTATGAATAGTCAGGCGGCCTCGCCAGCAGGTTGTCGAGTTTCACCTGCATAGCCTGCCTCTGCTCCGGCGTGAAGGCCCACCAGCGGATTATCACGTACTTCACGCCCAGGTCCTTCAGCGCCGTCACACCCCTGCCGCCCGTGACCTGTGAAGATATAGGATCGTCGGCGGCTACGGTGTCCTCCAGGTAGTTTAGCGCTGGGGTCCGCGCGAGAGTGGCATACGGCGGTTGTCTCGCCAGGTATCCACCCACTATTGGCTTTCCATGCACCGTCTGGTAAGCCATGTAGTCGCTAAACGGCCTGATGGGGAGTTCAAGCAAGGCGAATTCGCCCGGCTCGGCTGCTATCTGCCGGTAAATGGGCACATTCCAGCCTGGGGGCACAGTGGGAAACGGCACCGCCAGGAACTCAAAGACGACTATTGCGGGTAGCAAGAGGCCCCACACGGCATTGCGGAAGGAGAAATCGCGGCCTCGGTCGAGGTAGCGCCGTCCGAGCAACGTAGCCAGCGCGAACGCCACCAGCACACCAAGTGCCAGCATAGTGAGCACCGTGAGGCGGGCGGGCGTGCGCATGATGCTGAGGAGGGGCAGGCGGTACAGTAACAGGTATGGCAGAGGCACGTTCACCTCGAACAGGGTGAAGGTCGTCTTGCCCATGTATTGCAATAGCGGCCCCAGGCTCAACAGCCAGGTGGTGAAGGCAGCGAAGGCCCAAAAGCGCACCTGCATAGAGCGCCACCCGCGCCACAGCCCCAGGACCGCCAGCACCAGCACCGAGAAGCCGAGGAACAGGACTCTCTCGCTGGGGTTCTTGATGGGGAGGTAAGGGCCGGTGTTGTTTACCTGCTCCTTTATGGCCGCGCCCCACATCGGGTGTAGCTCTGAGGGCGTGACAGCCGACGTGAGGTCGGCAGAATAGACGAGCACCTCAAAAGGAGGTTGTTGCGCGTAGCCACGGGTCGCCTCCGCCAGCGCGGGGAAGAAGATGGGCGCACTCAGGACCAGGAACACCACCCCCATGATGGCGAACCGTGTGCCCGCCTCCACCCACGACCACACGCCCAGTCCGAGGCCACGGCGCTCCGAAGATACCAGCAGCTTCCAGGCGGCGAACAGGCTCGTAAACAGCACCAGGAAGATGAGGTAGAGCCAGTCGGTGTAGGCGTTCAGCGCGAGCAGCGCACCGGCAGCGACCGACCAGAACAGTCGCGCTCTCACATTGCCGTTCCTCTCACCGTTAGCAGGTAGCTCCCCCTCCTGCTCAGTGGTACGACGGTCCCACACCGCTCCAGGCTCGAAGGCTTTGAGGAGGGCGAGCACGTAGAAAGGTAGCCACTGCAACGAAGCCAGGTTCATGTGGCCGGAAGTGTGGGCCAGGTGGTAGGGCGAAAACGCGAACACGATACCGCCCACGAACGAGGCCCAGGTGTGCCTGGTCAGGTACATGCACAGCAGGTACATGCCGTAACCCGCCAGCACGAAGGTGCTCAACAACACGAGGTTGTAGGTGGCGATCAGGTTGAACCCGAGCAGTTGGAGGGGGATGCCCACCAGCCCCGCGGTGAGCACGAGCGTGTGAAAGTAGAGGCTCACACCATCGGGGTAGAAAAGGAGGTCGGTGCGATAGGGGTTGGTGTGCTCCACCAGCAGCGCCTGCTTCACCCACCAGAGGTTCCAGATATTCTGCCAGGCGTCGCCGCCCCCCGGCACCTCGGTAAAGAGCCGCGATGCTACCGGCCAGGTGAGGGCTACCGTGAGGATGACATAGCCACCGAGCACGAGTAGATGCTGCCAGGTGGCGCGAGGCTTACGGGGAGTAGCGTCTGCGCCGGGCGCGCGCACCGCATGAGTAACATGTCGGGTAGATTGAACGGCCATTACTGGCGATGCAACCTCGCCTCCGCCCGCTTGCCGGCCCACGTACGCGCCTTGCCCGCCACCGAGAAGATAAACCGCCACACGCGCATGCTGAACGTGGGCGTGCGTGGCACCATGTAGAGGTCTTCCACGTCGGGCGCGGGCTGGGAGAGAGTGTTGGTCCTGCCGAGGCCGCCGGTGGTCTGTGGATCAATAGATGTGCGCTGCGTAGCCATGCCTGGTGTGAGCGGTCCACTTATGCGAGGGTTCGCACTGACAGGCACTCCGCCTGCTGGTGGCACCGACGGCCCGGAAGGCGGCGCGGAGAGGGCCTGGGCCGCGCCCATGAGCACTTCGTCGCTGCCCTGCTCCGCGGGCGCTCCGGGCGGCCTCACGGTCGGGTTGGTCTGCATCTGCACCATAGATAGCGCCAGCGGCCCCGTCAGGAAGGCGCTCGTAGGCAGCGTGGGCATTTCAGGGTCTTTGTAGAGGTTCGTCTGATAGCGAATGCGCCGCATGACCGGGCGGCCTATCAGGTTGATGGCCCCCGCGATGGGTATGCCGAAGAGCGCGCCCCACAACCCCGCTACCTGCCCGCCGACCAGCATAGCAGCCACCACGTACAGTGGGTGTATGCCTATCGCGCTAGACATGATGCGCGGGCCGAGCACGTTCATCATGAAGGACTGCATGATGAACTCCACCAGCAGCAGCCACAGCCATATGTCGGTCCGGCCCGTGACGAGGGCGACCATGATTGCAGGGAGAAACGCTAAGAAGTTGCCTACAAGGGGAATGATCATGCACAGCCCGGCTACGATGGACGCGATGATCACGAAGTCGAGTTGGAAAGGCGGCATAATCATTATTATGGCCGTGAAGATGGCGTACACCAGGGCGAAGACCAGTTGTCCTCTTATGAAGCCGCCGAAGCTCTTTTCGATGCTCATGCCCACCAGCCGAGCCTCGTCCTGCCACCGGGTCGGCAACAGTTCGACAATGCCGCTGAACAGGCGGTCGCTGTCGTTCATGAAGTAGAAAGACAGGATCAGCACCAGGATAAATTGCAAGGCGAAAGTAGCCACGCCCTGCAACATGTTGAACGTGTTGGAGACTATGTTGAGGAGTACGTTCTGGGCCTGCGCGGTGATCTCGTTGTATATTTGGTCGAGGTCGGCATTTTCCAGGCCGAGGCCTCTCAGCGTCCTCACCACGTCTTCGTAAAACGTGTTGAACGTCGCCATGTAGCTGCCGTTCTGTATGCCCGTCTGCAACTGGCCCACCTGGGCCGTTATGGGCGGCACCAGCCACCAAACGGCAAGCACCGCCAGAACGGCAAGCACCAGGTATACGATACCGACGGCGAGCGTTTTCGGCACGCCCCGCCTCTGGAGCGCCCTCGCGATGGGGCTGAGCACGAACGCCAGCAGCCAGGCCAGGAAGAACAGGAGCAGGATGCTGGAGAACTGCATGAGGAAAGTCCACACCTGCCCGGCCAGCCAGGCAGACGCAATAATCACCAGCAGCACTATGAGTGTCTGTAACCAGCGATTACTTTGCATTTACTCCCTCTCGTGCCCTCTAGGCAGAACTAAGCACTCGCAACGGGCGTGCCGCATTCCGTGCAAAACCGGGCGCTGCTCAGCATCGTGGCCCCGCAATTGGCGCAGGTCACGTCGGTAGGGGTGTACGGCGTGCCAGCGGCGGCAGCTACCGGCGCTTCGTGATCGTCACCGCGTGTCTCGTCCTCCGCCGTTGCTGAGGCAACCGGCTCGGCCTCGCGCATTTCAGGCGCACGGTCTGCGTGCCCACCATTCTGTTCGGCAGCCGTAGGCTCTTCGACCTCTTCGGGCGCGGTTGCGGGCGCACTCTCCGGTTGGGTCGCTACGGTAGAGGTCGCTAGCCAGTCCGATGAGGGCCGTAACGCCTCAGGTGCGGCGGTTGATGTCTGTTGGGACGTTTCGTTGTCGGTGTCGGCGGCTGAAACGGTGCTGCTAGAGCCGAGCGTATTATCACCTATGCCGGACCTGTAGATGGGTGCCTGTCGCACAGGGCTGCCCTGGTTGTTGTCGGCCAGCACGCTTGTGGACGGGGCTACGCCTCCATCCCTCGTAACGGGTGTGAAATTGCGCGTGGTTGTGTCGTATGGAGTGGGATTGTAAGGGTTGGGACTGTAGGGGTCGCGGGCGGGAGCCGGGGGTGGAACGTCCAGGCCGCCGAAAGCCTGTGTGCGCGGGGCGTCATACGGGGGCTGCGGGCGGGCCTCGGGTGTAGCGTAAGGGCTGAGGTTGGCGACGGTGCGGTCGTAGGGTGTGGCAGCGCCCACAGGCCCCGACATCCTGCTAGGTGTGCTAGGTGGGGGCGCACCATAGGCCGGAGTACCGTAGGCAGGTGGGCCGTAGGCTGTGTTTGTAGTGGTGGTCGTGGCTCCATATGCAGGCGCATGCGGGGGCGGCGTCCACACCGGGGCAGGCGCGGGAGTAGCTACAGCGGTCTGGGTCACTTCGACCTCCGACCTGCGGAACGGGGCTATCAGGGCCACTAGAGCACCCATTACGGCCAGCGCCACGGGGAACCACCCGGCCCAGATCATAAAGGACTGGGTAACAACGTTCTGGTACAGACTGCTCGAAGGCTGCGCGCCATCCAGGCTGGTGTAAATGTAGCGCAACAGCCAGCCGCCGATAGCCGAGCCGTTAGCCAGCCCCAGCAACAGGCCGCCCACTCGCGAACCACTCGGCACCCGGCCCCGTGGCACCAGGCTTCCCAGCCCGTAGCCGATCACCAGCACGATCAGGGACATCAGCACCTGGCTCAACGCCACCTGCTGCATCTCATGTGAAACGCCGGTGTACATGTCGTACAGGTCGGTGGCCCACAGGGAGGCCCACTGCTGCACGATGAGCGCACCTAGCACTATTGAGCCGGATACGATTGCCTCGCGCCGGAAGCCCCGCGCCGCGCCGAGAATGCCCATCACCAGGGCGAGCACAACCGGCAGGGCCATAGCCAGAATATCAGAAGTAGAGCCGCCTATCATAGAGCTAACCCCAACTACGTCATAAAATACGGGACCCGTAGGTACACACAACGCCGCCGCAACATTATAGCACGACGTTGGTGCTGTGTCACCGGGGTGGCAGGGTGTATAATATCCTATGGAACGCAAACGCTTATTCTCCGTCCTCACCTCGGCTTTCCTGCTCTTAGCAGCTTTGTTGGCGCTCTCTTCAGGCCAACCCCAGGCCACCGCAGCCGCGCCTACTTACACCACCGTTGGCTATCAGGCCCAAGCCCTCCTTGAACAGACGGCGGCGGCCCTGGCCGGCACCTATGCACCGCCCCGCGACCTGGTGGCGCTCACCCAACGCCTGAAACTGGGCGGTAACGGCAGCGTACCTGAGATGGTGAACATCACCCCGCCCAATTACCCGGTGGGCACCCGGCATGAGTTCAACGTCGCCAACGTGAGCAACCGCAGCTATTTCACCGTGACCGCCACCGTGCGATATGTCACCCCGCATGCTTACTGGTACGTGCGCGATGGTATGAGCGTAAACATGACGAGCTTGCGGGCCTCCGCGGACCTGTTCGAGGCCAAGATTTACCCCAAGAACCGGCAGGTGTTCGGCCAGGAAATCTCCCCTGGCGTGGACAACGACGAGCACATCACGGTGCTAATCACGCAGGTACCGGGCGTGGGTGGCTACTTCTCGGCCGCCGATGCGTTCCCCAGGGTCGTGAACCCGGTCAGCAACCAGCGCGACATGATCTATATGTCAACGCTGCCCGGCGGCAAGAGCGGCGGCGCGGACAACTACTTTGAGGCCACGCTGGCCCACGAGTTCCAGCACATGATCCAGTGGAACGTGCATCGCAACCGCGACATCTGGCTGGACGAAGGCGCGTCGGTGATTGCCCAGTGGGTGAACGGCTACAGCCCCGGCGGCGTAGATTACTCCTTCACCACCAACCCCGACACGCAACTCAACGCCTGGGACGAGGCCGGCAGCAGTTCGGCTCATTACGGTGCTTCGTACATGTTCCTGCGCTACCTGATGGACCGCTACGGCGGTGAGGCCTTCATATCCAAGCTCCTGGCGCACGACCTGCCCGGCACCGGCGGGCTAGACGCCGCGATAAGGGAGTCGGGCAATGCGGCAGGTTTCGAAGGAGCGTTCCAGGACTGGACGATAGCCAACGTGCTCAACGATAAGAAGCTGGAAGGCGGCCGCTACAGCTACAGCCAGGGCGGTAGGGTCAAGCCGGGCCGCACGTTGAGCCGCTACCCCGCCACACGCAGCGAGTCGGTGCATCAGTACGCCGCCGACTACATCTCCCTTACTCGCAACAGCGGTGCGCTCACCGTCTCGTTCAAGGGCAACTCGACCGTGCCCGTAGTGGCAGCCAGCCCTCACAGCGGGCAGTATCACTGGTACGCCAACAGGCAGGACTCGGCGGACGCCACGCTGACCCGGGAGTTCGACCTGACGAAAGTGAGCAGGGCTACCTTGCAGTTCTGGACGTGGTACGACATCGAGCGCTTCTTCGACTACGCATATGTCGAGGCATCGCTTGACGGCGGCAAATCGTGGGCGGTGCTCAAAGGCAAGTACTCCACCGGAGAAAACCCGAACGGCAACAGCTACGGCCAAGCCTGGACCGCTAAGAGCGGCCTTGCACCCACCTCCAAGGCCACACCGAAGTGGGTGCAAGAGTCGGTAGACCTCAGTACCTACGCGGGACAAAAGGTACTTATCCGCTTCGAGTACGTCACCGACGAGGGCCTCAACCGCCCCGGCTTCCTGGTGGACGATATTAGCATTCCCGAGATCGGCTACTCCGACAACGCCGAGGCCGACAATGGCTGGACCGCCGAAGGCTTCGTGCGCATCGGCAGCCACGTACCGCAGAAGTGGTTCGTCGCCCTAATCGAGCGAGGCAGCACCAATAGGGTGCGTGTCATGCCCGTAGACGCGAATGGCAACGGCAGCATCATCCTCTCCGGCCTCGGACGCGGCACCCAGACCCGCGACGCCATCCTGGTAATCTCCCCACAAGCCCCGAAGACGACGGAGCAGGCAAGCTATACGGTGACGGTGAAGAAGCGGTAATGCCACCCACACCCGGTACCAGGTACGCCTAGCCTTCGCACAACCTAAGCTGTCTTGCCGTCTCTTCTGACGGGCTTCCCAAACAGCAACGGCATGTCCTGCGCGAACGCATTCAGCAGTGCCTGGCCGAAGACGCATAGCGTCTGCTCCCAGGGGTGCCCGAACAGGCCAAAGCTCAAGTCCTCCGCCAGGAAGATGTAATAGTCACCGTTGGGCAGCACAGGTACCCGCCAGCGGTACGTATCTCCGGCAGCCTCTAGTCGATGAGGGTAGAACCAGTAACATGGGTGCTGCCAATCTAAAGCGTACAACCTCTGGCCCGGCGGCACGCACTTCCGTAGGGCCTGCAACGTCTTGATGTTAAGGTCCCTCTCCAAAACACGGGGGTTGCTGGTGGTCTTGTAGAAGGAGGCGATACTGTACGTGATGGAAGGCGTGGGTTCTTTGATACCCGGCCAAACTTTCGCCTTAGTGCTCGGCTTGAAGTCGAACAAGGCATAGAAGCGGTCCCAAACGGCATCCCGTTCATGGTGAAGGAGTTCGGCCCAGGCTTCCTCAGTTCCTTCTGGTTCAGCTAACGCCATTTCCTTATTTAGAACCTCTCTACGCGTGCGCTCCTGAGCGATGCACAGCTTGCAGTAACCCTCTCCAATCCAGTCGCCACCGTCCAGCGCCACCAGAACGGTATCGCCGTCGGCATGTTCGCACCACTTGGATGGGGTATAGCTACGATAGACTACAAGGTCATCGACAGGCAGTTTAGTCTCTATGCATCGGGCAGCCACGTCCAGGCAGGTATCGCACAACTCGATACCATTATGGTCCGGCATTTCTCTTTTGGCGCAGAGAAAGCAACGCAGCGCGCGCCTGACGCCGTCGCTCTCCCTAACAAGAGGAACTGTCTTTGGGTAGGCAAGGCAGTCCTGGAGAAGTGCGTCCATCTGCCAGTTCGTCTGAATCGAGAGTTGAGCAATTCGCTCGGCTATGTCTATTCCACGCCTCTCTAACTCGGCGTGTATTTGCCGCACCTTCTCAATATTGGCGTGATTGTCCCGGTGTTCCGGTAACCAGCTTTCCCTAACCGCTACGTGCCTAAGCTCCAGGCAGAGGTCCTCTAGCAGGTCGGATGAGGACCTCCGTTCAATTGGCGGTGGGGGAGGAGTATTCGGCATGGTGCGGTTCCTCAGGAGCAGCAGGGCATCTCAAGAATGTATCAGGCAGACGCGGTCAGGCGCACAAGGTCCGACTCGGTCACGTTGTAGCCGGGCCAGCTTTTGCCGAGGAGGTGGCACAGCACGTAGTGGGCGTCCTTCTGGAGGCGGGCGTTCCCCGTTTGGCGGTAGAGGGTCACCAATTCGGCGCGGTGAGTGGTGTCGCCCAGCAGGGAGAGAGCCAGCACTGAATAGGAGTAGCGGCCAAGCTCGCCCTCCATGCGCCACCAGGCGGACCAGTCGCTCGCCTTCAGGGAAGCACCCTGGTCGCCTTCGAGCAGGCGCAGGGGGTTCTCGCCTTCAGGGGCAGTCGCCATCTGCCGCAACTGCGCGAGGAGGGTTTCATCCCGCTTGCTGCCCTCTATCGTGGAGTAGCGCGCCGATCCCGCCACGCCGAGAATCGCCAGGAAGTTGCCCAGCCAGGCTTCGGGGCTGCGCTCGTCCATCATTGCCAGGGGGCTGATTTGGAGGTCGTCCTCTACGACTTCTTCATTGTCGTCAGCCGAGGAGGAGTTCGACGATTCGCCGGAGCCGCTCGGCCGGAAGATCTGCATCAGTTTTGATAACGCCTGTTTCGGGGTCCAACTCGACATCAAGTATCTCCTCAAATAGCTCTTGCTTGCGGTAAAGCACGTCCAACACGCGCTGCTCGATGGTGTTCTGCGCGATCATGTTGATTACGTTCACAGGCTGGGTCTGCCCGATGCGGTGGGCGCGGCCGATGCGCTGCTCGACGCGGGCGGGGTTCCACGGCAGGTCCAGGTTGATTACGAAGGACGCCGCTTGCAGGTTCAAGCCCAGGCCGCCCGCGTCGGTGGAGATGAACACGGCTGTCTGCGGGTCGGTCATGAACTGCTCTATGATCCGCTGGCGCGCCCGCATGCCCAGCCCACCGTAGAGCCGCACCGTCTTCACGTCTAGTCCCTGCAATGCTTGCTCGGCCAGCCGGGTCATGCGCTCCCACTGCGTGAAGATGAGCATTTTGTGCCCTTCCAGCGCGATTTCTTCCACCAGGGCCGGTAGCTCCTTCAGCTTGCGCGACGAATGCACCTCCGGGTTGACCAACTGCGCCGCCGTCGCCGCCTCGCGCAACAAGGTAATAAGGCGGAGAGCCATCGCGCTGGCGGCGGCGTCCCACTCGGGCAGGCGAAGCAGGGCGGTCAACTGCTTCTCCAGGGGGCGGTATAGTCGCTCCTGCTCCGGTTCAAGCTCCAGCCAGAAGTCGTTGTCGATGCGCGCAGGAAGGTCTTGCAGCACGTCGGCCTTGCGTCGCCTGAGCAGAATAGGGGCGATTGCCCGCCGCACGCCATCAAGGTCTTTATAACCGATGATGCCGCCCCACTCGTCCTTGACGACGTGCTGCGCCATGAACTGCCAGGGCGGACCAAGCAGCTTCTCGTCCAGGAACTCCACTATACTGTAAAGCTCTTCCAGCTTGTTCTCAAGCGGGGTGCCCGTCAGCACGAAGGCGAAGGGGTGGGGCAACTCCTTAATCGCCTGGCTGGTCTTGGCCCGCCAGTTCTTGATGCGCTGGGCCTCATCGAGGATGACGAGGTCGGCGTTGAGAGCGCGTATGTGGTCGAGGTCGCGTAGCACCAGCTCGTAGTTTATGATGGTAAAGGTGGCACCGGTGGCGTATTGCTGCTCCCGCTTCTGCTTGCTGCCGGTGACCACCACGTAGCTCTCATCGGAGAAGCGTTCTATCTCGCGGCCCCACTGGTACTTCACCGAGGCGGGGGTGATGACCAGCACCTTCTTGATGCCGTGCCACTCCTGGAGCAACTTGGCGGCGGCCAAAGCCTGGGGCGTGTTGTGAGTGACTATATAGTCGTCGGCCACATAGAGTTGGTCGGGCGCATCGGTAGCAATACACTGCGCCTCTTTGCGACCAAAGTACACTACTGACTTTATGGCGCGAGCAGGTGGATATTTGAGCCGGGGGTGATATGTATCTGCCTTCCGAGCAAGGCGGAAGGGGCGGATCTGAGAGGGCAATGCTATAGACATCCGGTAAGCAAGACGACCTTCACGGTGTTCGCCACTGTAGGTGTAAGAGGTTCTCTTAGGTCGCAGACGGGCTGTGCCACCTAGCGACTGTACCAGTGCAACCACATCTAAAGCCAGCCGTAGCGACGTTGACGTGAATTCGATGTTATTGTCAGAAGGCCGCACGTGTCCATCTGTGTCAAGCAATCCCTGGAGCAGCGACTCACGAGTCGCCACAGAAGCAAACTTGTACAGATCAGGTATGAACTTCTCGTGCGAGTGGTGCCCCATCAATCCCAAGGAGCGCAGAGCAGTGGTAACTGGATTTGCTCTGGAAGTTCGACCTTGACTCAACGCCCAATCGTAACCTGTCTTCTTAGTCAGAGTTACGCCTTCTGGGAGTAATCGTTCCACTTCGTTCAGGATGCCAGGATCGGCCGAAGAGAGCATCGTAGAATGATGAACGAAGCCTCCGTCACCTATCAGAACACCTAGGAGATAAGGATCTAAGGGAAGCTCGACTTCTCTGAACTCGACGGGCCGAACCATGGGAATAAAGTGCTGTCGATTACCAACAGTATCATGCAAACTACCGCGCAACTCCCGCAGGGGTTTCACACGCGGGGGTGAGCCGCGGCGTCTACGAACAGGAGTGTTTACTTGCCATAGATGCTCATCACAACATTGAGTAGAACTTCCATCTGTGAATTCAACGCGGTAAATATCCTTGATACCCTGTGGGTAGACACCAGTTATGCTTGAAACTCCGCCGTGAGAGTTGATGACCTTGTCTCCAACTTGCATGTCACCCATGTACTTCCAACCAGTCGGTGTAAGAACCTTGGCATCTAAAGGCTGAGCCTTGCCAAGCCCCATGTCGTCGGCCAGTAACGCCTTCTCGGTGAACGCCAGGAAGAGCGTGCCCACCGCCTGGTAGGGGTAAAGGGGCAACTTCAGCAGGTCCAGCCGCGCCTCCCCAGCCTCCACGCGGTCCATCAGTTCGCGGCGGCGGGCGTCGCGGGCGTTGCGGGTCTTCACCTGCTCAGCGTAGTCGTACACCTCCGGCTCCACTATCACCTTGCCGCCGAAGTCGTCCACCTCCTCGATGAAGCGTTGCATGCGCTTGAGGAACGTGTCGGGATCGTCTTCCAGCACCGCGAGATACGGCAGCAGGTAGTGGTTGATGAGGCGCAGCATGCCGGGGTCGAGCGCGTGGTCATACACCGGGGCAGCCGTCCAGGTGCCGTCGCCTACGTAGCGCAGGGTGACGTAGACCGTCAGTCGGTTTATTTCAAGCAGCTTCGGCTTGGCAGCCCGGAGTTGCGAGGGGTGCTTGCGGCGGATGTAGCCCAGCACCGCCTCGATGTGCTTGCAGGTGCCCAGGTTGTTCGATTCGTAGTCGAGGCAGACGCAGCGGTTGACGTGGTGCTCCGGGTTGGGGTCGCGCACCAGCACGTCGTACTCGCGCCCGCTCTCCCCCGTCACGCGGTACATGCCCAGCACCTTGCTCTCCGGCTCGCCCTTGCGCGAGGGGCTGACGTGCTCGATGCGGAAGAACTCGCGGCGGGCGCGCGCCCTCCTGGCCTCCACCGCCATTTCGCGCGCGATCATCGTGCCGAGGCCGCCGTAGTCGTACTCCGGCCGGTCCTCCGGCAGGTCAGTCGCTTCTTCTGCGTCTGTGCGTCTGCGTCCTGTCATGCTTCCTCTTACGCCGTCCGAGTGGTTGCTGTCCATAGTTTCTGGCGTGAGATAGTATCCGCATGCCCAGCGCCGCGGCATATTTTAGCTCGCTGGATTCGTCAGCGCTTTGGGCTGTTGGCTCTTTCCACACCGCACGCAGGACCGACATGCCGCGGCTGTACCCAAGTCGCCCCAGGAACACGGCTGCATCAAATCGTACGGTAATGCTCTCGTCTTTGTTTGTGAGGATGCTTTTCAGCATCTCGAAGACCTCTGGTCCCTTAGTTCTCGCAAGAGACTCGGCAGCATTTGAGCGAATTTTGTCCTCGCGACTCCTATCCATCAATATCCCGGCTAATACCTGTATAGCACGTACATCGCCCAGTCTTCCCAAAGCACCGGCTGTTGCGAGTAGTACGTTTTGGCTTTCGTCTTCGCTCTTGAGGAGGGCGGCTAGTATCTCGAACACGCCTGGTGCCCCAATCCTGGCAAGTGCTTCGACGGCATTTGTACGAACAATGTCGTTCCGACTCCTGTCCATCAAGATGCCGGCTAGGGGCTGCAAGGCACGTGAGTCCCCGAATCTGCCCAAGGCGCTGACCGCACCGATAACTACACTGTCACTGCTATCGGCCAGGCAGTGGAGCATTATTTCCACGAGTTGCGGACCACCCGCCATGCCAAGCACACCGGCAGCCAAGTAGCGTAGCTCTGCATCTTCATGCTTGTCTTGCAACAAGTCTGTGAGTACGGAAAGAGTCCGCGGCTCTGTAAGTTCCTCTATCACGGCACGCCCAACTCTTGCGTCTGCCTCGGCAATCTCGTTCAAGGTGCGTCCTGCCCAGTACCTTACGTCGTTAGATTCATTACGGTCCTGCAGTGCTGTAATTAAGTAATCAACAGATCGTGGAGCATCGATATGGCTCAATGCACTGAGGGCCCTAGCCCTGATACGGTTAGCCCGCTTGCTATTGTCGGACCTGTCGGCCCAAATCTCGACAAGAGGCTCAAAGACACGCGGGTCGCCCCTCACCCCCAGGTTCGACGCCACCTGCGAGCGGACGCGCTCGGTCTCAGACTTGTCCCGTAGAACAGACAAAAGCGGCTCCAAGACTCTTTCGCTCTTTGACCCCGTAAGGTCCCAGGCTGCGGAGTGTCGTACTGAGTTGTGCTGGCTCTTGTCCAAGAGAACAGTGAGGAGCGCATCAAGCGCCTTGTCGTTCTTGAAACTCGACAGTACGTGGATTGTAGCGAAACGTACGTTGCGGTCTTCTTTTCTATCCAGCAGCACGCTCGCAAGAGGCTCAATGGCGCTCTCGGCGCGGATCGAACTCAGTGCGCCAATTGCGGGCCAACGCAAATCATGCGCTTCAGACTTGTCGGTGGCGATAGAGATTAGCTCGTCTATAATCTGGTTGCCGTCAATATCGACCGCCGCTCTCAGCGAAGCTACGCGCAGCCACTTGTCTTCATCTTTGTCAAGCATAACAGCGGTAAGCGCCTCCACAGCCCGCGCGGCCTTGAGCTTTCCCAGGCGCTTCGCGGCTTCCCGTCGCCACTTGCTCTGCTTGTTCTTATCTTTGAGCGAGTTGATGAGCCTCTCGACCTGACTCTCGTCACCAGGCCGGCTCACATAGCGCCTGGACCTCATGGACTTGCCTTCCCGGTGCTCATCGTACCGGGGCCGCCGTAGTCGTACTCCGGGCGGTCCTCCGGCAGGTCAGCCACTTCTTCTACGTCTGTGCGTCTTCGTCCGGTCATGACAATTGATCTGCTGGCTCAACGGGCTTAACGCTCCACCTTCGGGTCACTCGCTGAAAGCCTTTATGACGTGAGATCTGCAAAGGTAGTAGAAGGCAGCACCACACAGCAATATGGTGGCAATGGCGGAGCCGTACAGATGGCGCCCACCAGCCATTGCGAGGATGGAAAATGAAATAATCACGCCAAGGAGTACAAGCGCCGTTCCCCGCCCCCAACTCTGCAGCCTCCACAATCCGATCCCCGTCATGAGAGTCGTGGCTATTCCAAGCTGGAGTGGAAACATCCTTATTGGCCGTTCCTCCATAATCCTACCCTGTACGCTCCCAGACCCATAGCCAGGCTCCGGCGGATAATAGATGAGAGAATATATGGACAGCAACAGTAATCCAGTGCTTATAAAGCAGAGTACGGCCAGCAAGGTGACCCCCGGTGGCCGCACCCTCTTAGATCGTGTTGCACTGGGAGCGGGTGGGCCGTAGGTCACTGGGCCTCCGGATGCTTGTGATGAGTTAGGATTCGACATTGGCCCCTCCTATTCAGTGGCAAACCCCTACTACGCAACTATTCCCACGCTGGTTTATAATGGTACTTCTATTATCCCATAACTTGCACAACATAGTACGAGAACATGCAGGAGGCGTACCTTTGGCGGAGCCTAGATACAATTTAGCCATCCACAACACCCTCAGCCGCGAAAAAGAGACGTTCGTGCCGATGCGGCCGGGCGAGGTGGGGCTTTACACCTGCGGCCCCACCGTGTACAACTTCGCCCACATCGGCAACCTCCGCACCTTCATCTTCGAGGACGTGCTGGCCCGCGTGCTGCGCTACGACGGCTACGACGTGACCCACGTCATGAACATCACCGACGTAGGCCACCTCACCTCGGACGCCGACGAGGGCGAGGACAAGATGATCAAGGCCATGCGCCGCGAAGGCAAGAGCGCCTGGGACATCGCGGAGTTCTACACCGACGCCTTCTTCAACGACACTGAGCGCCTCAACATCGTGCGCCCCACCATCGTGTGCAAGGCCACCGACCACATCCAGGAGATGATCGACCTGATCCAGTGCCTGTTCGAGAAGGGGCACGCCTACGTGATCGAGGACGGCGTGTACTTCGACGTGTCTACCCTCCCCTCGTACGGCAGGCTGTCGGGACAGACGCTGGAGGAGTTGGTGGCGGGGGCGCGCATAGAGGTGAACACCGAGAAGCGCAACCCCGCCGACTTTGCCCTGTGGAAGAAGGCCGATCCCAACCACGTCATGCACTGGCCGTCGCCGTGGGGCGAGGGCTTCCCTGGCTGGCACATCGAGTGCTCGGCCATGTCGATGAAGTACCTGGGCAAGACCTTCGATATGCACTGCGGCGGGGTGGACCACATCCCTATACACCACGAAAACGAGATAGCGCAGTCGGAGGGGTGCACGGGCGTGCAGTTCGTGCGCTACTGGCTGCACGCCGAGTTCCTGCTGATAAACGCGGGCAAGATGAGCAAGAGCGCCGGGGCCGCCGGTGAGGGCCGCGACATGGGCGAGGGGATAGCCCCCCTGAACCAGTCGGGCGGCTTTCTCACCTTGCAGAGCCTGGTGGACCAGGGCTTCGACCCGCTCGCCTACCGCTACTTCTGCTTCACGGCCAAGTACCGCGCGCAACTGAACTACACCGACGAGGCTATGCGGGCCGCCGCCACCGCCCTGCAAGGACTGTACGATTTCGTCTTCCGCGCCTCCCAGATGCCACCCGCCGACGGCACGGGCAGCGACGAGTGGCAGCAGGCATACAAAGATCGCTTTGTCGCCGCCATCAACGACGACCTGAACATGCCAGGCGCGCTGGCGGCAGTGCACGAGCTTATCACCGAGGCCAACCGACGCGAGCAGCCCTCAGCTATCCTGCCGACCCTGTACGACTGGGACAGCGTACTAGGACTGCGGCTCAAGGAGCGCGCCCAGGAGAGACTATCGGACACATTGCCTGCCGAGTTGCAGGCATTGATTGACGAGCGGCAGGCCGCCCGCAAGGCCCGCGACTTCGCCCGTGCCGATGCCTTGCGCGCCCAGCTTCGGGAGGCGGGCATCGAGATAGAAGATACGGCACAGGGCGTGCGCTGGAAGAGGGTCTAGCATGAGGATACTCCTTACCAACGACGATGGGGTCACCTCGGAGGGCCTGCTGGCGCTACACACCGCACTCGCCCCTGAGCACGAGGTCGTGATTATCGCCCCCGACCGCAATTGGTCCATCTCAGGCCATAATAGGACTATGGACCGGCCCATCCGGGTGAACGAAGTGACACTGCGAGACGGCACCGCCGCCTACTCCACCGACGGCTCTCCCGCCGACTGCGTGGCCCTTGCCGCGTTGGGTTTCCTCCCACAAAAGCCGGAACTGGTTATTTCCGGCATCAACAACGGCTACAACCTGGCCGACGACATTACCTATTCCGGCACCGTGGCAGCCGCGCTGGAAGGCATCATTTCGGAGATTCCAGCCATAGCGGTATCCGCCGACACTCACCCGGTGTGGCAGATTGAGGTCGCGGCGGGTGCGGTCGCCAGGCTGGTGCAGCAGGTCGCCCTGCGCGGCCTCGACAACGACATACTGCTCAACGTCAACGTGCCAAGTCGAACTTTTGATGAGATCAAGGGTCTACAAGTTACCCGTCTTGGCAAGCGAGTCTACCAGGACAAGTTGCTTGAGCGCCTCGACCCGCGCGGCCGCAAATACTACTGGATGGGTGGCACTGAGGTCTTGAGCACACACGAAGAGGGCACAGACGCCACCGCCTGCGAGCAGGGCTACGTGTCCATCACGCCCATCCACCTCGACCTCACCAACCACAAGCTACTCGACAGGCTGCGCTCCTGGGACTTGAGGTTCTAGCATGACCGCGGACACTAACACCCCCGACACGGCGGATAACGCTAGCACAACCAGGAGCGACAGGGCGCGACTCTTCGTGGCGATAGAGCTACCGCAAAACATCCTGGAAGTGCTTGAGGGCATCCAGACGCAAACACGCGAGAACCTGGGCGAGGCCGCGAGCCTCATGCGCTGGTCGCGGTCCGAGGGCATACACGTCACTCTGCAATTCCTGGGAGAGGTGCCCGCCTCGCGCATACCGGAGATTACGGAGGCGTTGCAGCAAGCCTGCGCCGGAAAAGCGCCGTTTGTGCTGGAAGTGGGCGGCCTGGGCGCCTTCCCCAACGTGCGGAAGCCCCGCGTCGTGTGGGTCGGCCTGGGAGGGGATACACCGGCAGCGGTCGAGCTTGCGGCGGCTGTCCAGGAGGCGCTCGGCGCGTTGGGCTTCAAGCCGGACAAGCCCTTCAGCCCCCACATGACAGTCGGCAGAGTGCGCGAAGGCATCGGGATTGGCCGGCTTGCACCCCTATCGCGCGTGCTTTCGCTGACGAGGACGATTCTGCCGGAAGAGACTAGCTTCCAGGTGAGCGGGGTTAGCCTGATGCAAAGCTTCATGCAGTCCGGCGGTTCCGTCTATAAGCAGGTGGCGCACGTCCCGCTAGGCACCGGCGAGCAGGCAGTAGCGGACGACTAGAGGTCTTGCCCACCAACACGCAATTCAGGGCAGGGCGAACGGCTACAGCCTGTAACGGTCCTTTCCAGGCAGGACTAATGGCTATCTAACTCAGGGACACGCACTACTTGCGCGCGCCCCTTTTTTAGCGGATAATTGCTAGCAAAGTAGCAGTCGGCTCGGTCTCTTATGAGACCAGGAGACTCGTCGTTCGCGTTTGTGGGGGAGCGCGGACCTTCGACTTCGTGGTGGTTATAGCCCGCCGCGTAGCCCATTACTTTGCAGAGGAGAGGCCGGGCATGACCAGTCCAGTTACACAGCCCGAGGGTTTCGAGCGGGTGCCAACCGGAGTCCCAGGATTCGACGTACTGGTGAATGGGGGCCTCCTCCAGGGGGGCATGTACCTCATCAGCGGGCAGCCCGGCTCCGGCAAAACGGTGTTCGGCAACCAGATGGCCTTTCACCACGTCGGCATGGGCGGCCGTGTGGTCTACGTGACTCTGCTCACTGAGACGCACGCCCGCATGCTCGCCCACATGAGCGCGTTCTCCTTCTTCAGGCCCGAACCCATTGGCGACAGCCTCTACTTTGTGAGCGGCTACCAGATGCTCCAGGGGGGGGCGCTTACCGCCTTGCTGGACCTGTTACAGGGAGTCATTCGAGACCAGCGCGCTACCCTGCTCATTATCGACGGCCTGGCGGCTGTGGACGAGAGCGTCGAGTCCGACATCCTGGTGAAGGAGTTCCTCCAGCGGCTGCACGTTTACGCCGAGTCCCACGGCTGCACCACCCTGCTACTCACACATTCGGCCCCCGGCACCCGGTCGAGGCCGGAGTTCACGATGGTGGACGGCCTGGTAGACATGGCGGTCAGGTACATTGGGTCGCGGACCATCACCGAGGTCGAGGTAAGCAAGCTGCGCGGCAGCAAGCATCTCAGGGGCAAGCACAGTTACGAGATTACCGATGAAGGCGTTGTGGTGCACCCACGCACCGAATCGGTGCTACGGGGCCTCACTGCAGCCACGGGGCAGAACCGCAAGCGGCTCGCCTTTGGCGTCCCCGGCCTCGACCAGATGATGCATGGCGGGGTGCTCACAGGCTCGAACACCGTACTCTACGGCGTACCCGGCACGGGCAAGACGATGCTTGGCCTGCATTTCCTCCAGGAGGGCGCGCGCAACAACGAGCCTGGCCTCTACTTCGGTTTCTACGAGACAGCCGAGCGACTTATTAATAACGCGGAAGACCTGGGGTTCCAGTTCGCGTCCTATGCCAGGAAAGGGGACATCGAGATTGTCTGGCAGCCGCCGCTCGAAGGCAACCTCGACCACCTGGCCGAGCAGCTTATCGCGGCGGTGCGCAGACGCGGCGTGAAGCGTCTCTTCTTAGATGGGTTGAGTGGCTTTCAAGAGGCAGGCTATCCAGAGCGACTGGGCAGATTCACCGTAGCCCTCACCAACGAGCTACGGTCCCTAGGAGTAACTACGGTGTTTGCCGTCGAGTTGCTAGACGTCTTCGGGCAGTCCCTCAACCTGCCTTCGGAGGGTGTTTCTTCGAGTTCTGAGAACATCATACTGTTGAGGTTCGTCGAATTGCACTCGCAACTCTACCGGATTATCTCTATCGTCAAGATGAGAGAAAGTAGCTACGATTCGTCGGTGCGCGAGTTCATCATTGACCGTAGCGGCATGAAAGTTGCGGATACGTTCAGGAGTGCTGAAGCAATTCTCACGGGCGTCGCCACCCCTCACGGCCACGGGCAGGCGGAGAGGGACGACGAATACGCGCGCGAGCACGACTGACGGGTGGGGATGGCAACAATACTGGTCGTTGACGACGAGCCTGCGATAGTAGATATCCTACGCGCCATACTCGAAGAAGAGGGTTACAGCGTAAGAACGGCAGCCAACGGGCGGCAGGGCCTCGACTTGATGGCGGCACAACGGCCCGACGCAGTGATCTGCGACATCATGATGCCGGTGCTGGATGGTCGCGCCTTCTGCCGCGCCGTGGAAAAAGACCCCGCGCTCCAGGGCGTGCCCATCGTGCTCATGAGCGCGGTGCAGGACCTCGTGAGGAAGAGCGATTGCAAGTACGCGGCCTACATCCACAAGCCTTTCGACCTGGATACGGTCCTAAATACGCTGGCGCTCGTCCTGAGAGACGAACCAGGCATCAGCCAGGCCGCGTCCTGACCTCACCTATCAACCTTCACGTAGAGGCACAATTCAAGTCCCTACATTGGTGTAGCCCCTCTGCGCCGGCACCAGGATCCAAGCCCCCTTTGTCATTCTGAGCGCAGCGAAGAATCTCGTCGTTCAGCACCCAAGCTGCCCCTTTCTCTATGTCACTAATCCGCATAAAGAAAGGGGCAACACCGTCGTGAAG
>JALZHG010000114.1 GCA_030914045.1 Chloroflexota bacterium
GCATTGGGAACCATTTGCCTCAATACCAGGAGTCAAGAACGGGCCACTGATCCTTCGCTACGCTCAGGATGACAGGGGGAACAGTGTGCTAGGCATCCCGGTGGAGACGCCAAACCTTTACCGTACTCCGCGTAACCTCTGCGTCCTCTGCGTCTCTGCGGTGAATAATCTAACCCTCGTCATCACCAACAGGCACGCGCACCAGGATTTTGCCGCCCTGCACCTTCGTCTCGTAGACGTTCAGGTCCACCTTGGCTGGACCTTGCGTGACTTTGCCCGTGCGCACATCGAAGCAGGACTGGTGCCAGGGGCATTGCACCTCGTGTCCGTGGAAGTTGCCTTCCGAGAGGGGGCCGAAGCGGTGCGTGCAGAACTCCTGAAAGGCGTAGGTCTTACCCTCTACTTTGGCGACTGCCATGACCACCCTGTCCACCTGCACGCGCAGGGTCTCCCCCTCTGATAAGGCACCTTCGTTCGCCACCGCCAGGAACCCATCGTCTCCGGCGCGGGACGACAGCACCTTGACCGTCTGTTGCGGCACGTTGGCCTTGCGTAGGTGGCGGCCCACACCCACGCCCTCATCGTACACAAGCTGCCCGCCCAGGTAGCCCGACAGGCTGAGTATGCCTACTCCCACCAGCGACAGCACAAAGGGCAACATAGGAGTGCTTTCGGCACCCAGGTCGCCGTTGCGCAGGTTCAAGTTGAGCGCATACAGCACCAGCATCACCAGATTGAGGGTCATGTGCAGGGTGGCGTTCCGCTTGCCGGGATGGTCGGCGCGAATGTCCAGGTAATCGGCCAGCCCGGTGATAGCCGCGAGCACGCCCATGACCACGCCCAGGGCCATCGTATAGAAGGCCGCCAGCACCAGGGCATTGCCGACGTAGCCGAACAGGGTAGCAACGTCGAGCAACAGGCTGAGGACGAATAAGGCTATCGGGAAGTGGTTGAGGATTGGGTGCAGAGGGTGGCCGAAGGGCCTGCCCTGTAACAGGTGCTTTATCATCCGGCCCCTTCCTCCTTCTGCGGCACCCTGGCTCCGCCACGCTCGGCCACCCTGCGCCACTTGCCCTTGGACAGCCGCGCAATGCCGATGCCGTAGTGGTACACCATCCTGCCGCCCAGGTAGCCCGACACGAACAATATGAGCGTGCCCGCCACCGACAGCCCCAGCGGCAAGGCACCGACCGAGGTAGCCGTAGGCACGTCGCCCCACCTCAGCAGCAGGTTGATACCCCATAGCAGTGTCGCGACTAGGTTCAGCGCCATGTGGTAAACGCCAAGCCGCCACGCTGGCTTCTCTCGCTTGATGTCCAGCCAATCGGCTATCCCGGCGGGTATCGCTGCCAACGCCGAGACCCAACCAAACAGGGCCATGTAGAAGGCCGCCTGCACCAGCGCGTTATCATTGCGTAGGTTCGCCAGCAAGTCAAACAGGAGCGCGGCAGGCCACAGCGCAGTGGGTATATGCACGATAATAGGGTGCAAAGGGTGCTTCAGCCACTTGCCCTGTAGGAAGTCCTTCATATGCGCCTCCCGGCGGAGTTGTTAGTTGATAGTTGATAGTTGTTAGAGGTTCTTCACTAACAACTATCAACTATCAACTAACAACTAGCCGCTGATAATCCTCATCTTCAGCGCGTCGATGTCCTGGCGCAGGCGGGCGATGTCGCGGGCCGAGATGTTCTGGTGGATGGGGTCGCCGTCGGCCATGCGATGCTTGCGGAAGGCAAGCTCGGTCGCCAGGTCGAAGAACTTGCCAAGCTGCCGCCAGCGTTTGAAGCCCATCGAGAAGAGCACCGTCCAGCGGGCACTCCAACGCCTGCGGCCCGACATCAGCGTCTCGTACTCGTCGGGAGTGAAGCGCCCCAGGGCCACCTCCTCGCGCAGGGTGTCGCGGATGACGCGGCTCTCGCGCACGCCCGATACAATCGCCAGCACCAGGACGAGCAGGATACCTGCGTAATCGCTCACCAAAGTCGCCAGGCACGCGCCCAGCACCAGCTCGGCGGTCTGCTCGTTCTCGCCCACGATGCCGACGTAGGACGTGAGGCCGTTGTGCAGGGCGTGGAACGTTATAGCAGCCAGCAGGCCCAGCACCGGCACCAGCCCCTTCAGCCAGCCTGATTTCAGCGACCTAGCCAGCCCCAATGCCGCCCCCATTAACGCGGTGAACATGCTGTGGTTCAGGCCGAACACCCCGGCGCGCAATATCCAGAGAGTGAACATCGCCCCCAGGTCGGCCCCGCCTCCCGCCTCGAAGGCAATCGACTGCAAGTAGAGCACGTTCTCCACCATCGCAAAGCCCAGCCCCACCATCGCGCCATATACGATACCGTCCAGCACGTTGTCGAACTCGCGGCGGTAGGCGAAGAAGAGCACCACCAGGATGATCGCCTTCACCGATTCTTCTACCGCGGGGGCGACCAGGCTGACCTCGGCGAACTCGCGCCCGGCCTCGTCGAGAATCAGTGTCTGCATCGGTATGCCCACCCCAACTTCCAGCGCGATAGCCAGTATCACGGCGGGCACGGCTCCCCACAGGAAAGCCACTATCAGCAGCGGCAGCGGCTCCTTCTCATAGCGGTCGAGCCACCACACGACCAACGCGTAAATGAGCGTCGGTATGAGCGCGAGCACGGCGGCGATGGCGATAACGATAAAGAAATCCATAGCGATGCGTAGCCCTCAGATGGTAGTAAGTCGGGTATGGCAGATTGTACACTGTGGCCTGTGGGCGTGCAAGGCGGAGCAGTGGACGATAGGAGATGGGACCGCAAAGACGCTGAGGACGCCAAGAGGATGATGGTTAAGAAGAATGTAGGGGCACGATGCATCGTGCCCCTACGTCTCTGCTACTTTGTTAGCCTGTATCATGGCTGCCGCTACGATCTAACTGCTCAGGGGTAGCAAAGGGGTGCGTCTTCTGTAGTGAACTCTGTGCTGAGAGGACCTTTTTGATTGAGGATCACAAGTCGGAAGTGGTAAGTATCCATGTCCGGCACCGACTTGGTAATCTTGTGTTGCACGTTCACCGTTTGTCCCGGCGCAATATTGATGTTTGGGATTGGGTCCCATGAAGCCATGCCTGACTCTCCAGAGACGCTGTTGCTTACGTCAAACGCAAAGATAGTTTGTATTGTCTCCGCACTAGGGCACCTGGAAGTAACTGCAAAGTCGGCTGTTATTTCGCCGGTGTTACCGGATACGGTACACTTGCTGCTGCCCACAGCCGTGAAATCTAAACAAGGCTGTCCACTGTAGATGGTGATGGGCGTGGGAGTGTCACTAGACACGGGACCAGGTGCGCTGGACGTGCTTGTGCCGGGCACCGTGGGTTGAGTCCGAAAGAAAACGTAGGTTCCCAGTGCAATGACCAGGAACAGCAGCGGACCGCCAATTGCAACAACGTACTTCATTGTGAGACTACCTCGTGAACTAAGACAATAGAGCTATAGCGGTACGCGATAAATCCTTTCGTTAGGGGGATGCACACAAACCTTGCTACTACCACTAGTGTAGTGGCGCTGGCTGCACAGTTCAATAGCGGAAAAGTCCTAACAGCAGCATGCCATAAGACGCCAAGCCCGGCGCACCGGGTTGAGCAAAGCAAGGTGCGGCTTCAGTGCATCTATGCCTGTTTAGGCACCTCTGAGCCTTGTTGGTCACCAGCTCTCCTATGCCAAGCGGGCACCTTGCGCAGTTGCACCACCAGCATACCCACCGCCACCATCACCATGCCGCCGATCTTCTGCGCGGTCAACTCTTCACCCAGGAAGAACCAGGCAAGCAGGGCTATCTGCACAAGCATGGTGCTGTTGATGATGCTCGACTCCACCGCTGAGAGGGTGCGCAGCGTGTGGTTCCACAGGGGGAAGGCAAACGCGGTGTTCACCACGGCCAGCCACCCCACGAGCATCCAGCCGTCGGGGCTTATCGTCGGTATGCCCTGCACCGACACGCCGAACAGCAGCAGCGCCACCCACCCCACGCCCATGCTCGCTACAGTCACCGCAATGGGGTGTAGCTTATGCTCGCGGTTTACCTGCCTGCCCAACACGGCTGAGATGGCGTTGGTGAGCACGCCCACGATTACGATAGCGATGCCGAACGCCTCACTGCCCAGCACCGACATGGGAAAGAAGTAGAACAGCGTACCCGCCAGGTACAGGACGATGCCCGCCCACTGCATGCGTGTGGGCCTCTCCGACAGCATGAGGATACCCAGCAAGGCCACCACAGCGGGGGTAAAGTTGAGCAGCAGGCTCACCGTGACGGCAGGCAGGTAGGACAGCCCCAGGAACTGCGCCCCCTGCGCGACGGCGATGTATAGCAGCCCCAACACGATGAGCTTGAGCCAGTCCCGCGTGGGGAGGGCACGCAGTTGCGCCAGGTGGCCCCAACGCCAGGCGAACGGCAGCAAACAGAGGAAGGCGATCAGGTAGCGCAGCCCAGCGAAAGGCAGGGCAGGTATGTCCTTCAGCCCCCACTTGATGAGCACCCAGGACGTGGACCAGAGGAAAGTGACGAACAGGGCCTGCAACACGGCGGCCACGTGGGGAGAACGATTCGCAAACAAAAAACACCTCCGAGAGTAACAAAAAGGATAGGGACGCGCGCCTGCGCATCAACCTACCCCCTCTGACCTTTTCTTTCTCGAGGTGCCTGCCTCGCGGCTACGTAGCGCTCGGTCCAGGCCCAGCATGCAATATGCGGCGGAACCCTAGCTACCCTTCGGTTGTTGGTGTAGGATAACAGAAACCGGGTTGCTTGGTCAACCAGCGACACACAAGGAGGAACCACATTCATACCCACTGAGGCCCTCTACCACACCGACAGCTACATGAGGGAGATGGATGCCACAGTTACAGCGGTGGACGGCAACCGCATAGCCCTCGGCCGCACCGTCTTCTACGCACAAAGTGGTGGTCAACCTTCCGACCAGGGCACCCTCTCCTGGGACGGTGGTAGCGCCAGGGTGGTGAGCGTCCGCCGCGAAGGGGAAGAGGTATGGCACGAGCTTGAGGGGCCGGTGCCAAACGTGGACGCTACGGTACACGGCACGCTCGACTGGGAACGCCGCTACGCCCTGATGAAGGCCCACACGGCGCTGCACGTACTGTGCGGGGTCATCTGGCGAGACTTCGGGGCGAAGGTCACGGGCGGCGCTATGGACGTGGGCAGCGCCCGCATGGACTTCGAGTTGGAGCACATGAACGCCAGTTTCGCGGCCGACGTAGAGCAGCGCATCAACCTCGAGATCGAGGCCAACCGCCCCGTGAAGGTGCTGTTCGCCTCCAGGGAAGAAGCCTTCTCCAACCCCGACCTGATCCGCACCAAGATAAACCTCCTCCCCGAAGGCATACAGATAGTCAGGTTAGTAGAGATAGAGGGCCTCGACCTGCAAGCCGATGGTGGCACCCACGTCGCCCGCACAGGAGAAGTGGGCACAATTCGCATCACGGGGCACGAGAGCAAGGGCAAGATCAACAAGCGGCTGCGATTGGCGCTGGACGTGTAACATAACGAATGCAGCTATTTCAGCAGGGTAGCCCAGCATGGAATGGAATGTGACCACATGGCTCCAACCCTGTCATTTCGAACGGAGTGAGAAATCTCGTCCTTTACCAGGATGTTTCCTTATTCTTACGGTACCCTGTGACTGAAGGAAAGGTGGAATCTGGGTGCTGTTGGACGAGATTTCTCACTCCGTTCGAAATGACAAAGTCGATACTTTGGTGCCGATGTTCCACAGTATTGTTTGTGAGATAGCTTCCAGCCTTGTATGGAGGCTCGTAATATGCTGCTAAGCGGCTGTGCAATACCTATATGGGAGCACAAGTATGCCCAAGCACATTCTAATTGTGAATGATGCCGAAGATCTTCGGCAACTGATGCGCGACATACTACAGGGCGAGGGCGGCTATGAAGTCACAGAGGGCACTTACAGGCCGGGCATGAGCATATATGAGTGGGTAGAGGGACTGAAACCGGACCTTGTAATAGCGGACGTAATGTTCGACCAGGAGCCGCTTGGCTTTGAGTTAGTGGATACGCTCCGGCTGAACCCTGCAACGGCGCACATACCGATAATCCTTTGTAGTGGAGCCATCACTGCTCTGCGGGAACGACAAGCCTACCTGGCCGAGGGGCGCGTAGGTGTGCTCTATAAGCCCTTTGCGGTTGACGACTTGCTACGTACTGTCAAACAGATGCTTGATGAAGGGGATGAGTGACAAATGCAGGAGCTTGAGCTGCATGCCAGCTACCTTCGGGATGCAACCAGGCAGTAGAGGCAAGGTATGGAACTAGACTTCGATAGAAGCAAGACCCTTGAAGAGTTGGAAGGAGTGGTGTGGGGCGAACCAACGGATCCATCGAACCTGGTGCTCACAGTGTATGGCTTGCGAAAAAAGCCCCTTCAGGAGTTCAGCGCCGAGGACTTGAGAGTGGTAATTGGGCAGCATCTCTTCCTGCCCTTCGTTATTCCACTTGCACTTGAGCTACTGGAAAAGGACCTCATGGTCAGTGACTACCCGTACCAGGAGGGAGTGCTGCTGGAATATGTGGCCCAGGTCGAGCCACGCTTCTGGCGCGAGCATCCCGACATGAAAGACCGCTTCGAGTCCCTGCTTGAGAGGGAGCTTGCCAGTAATTTTACCTACAGGGAGCGAATCGACGCTGCTTCCAACGCTTACAGGCGATTCAGGCGATTGCTCCGCGCAACTGATCGAAATTAGACCGCATGTCTTCAATGCCATCCTGTCGCGAGGCTCCTGGGCTGGAGTAGCAAGCTTCCACAGTTTGACACCCCTAACAACCCACCCCTATAATGGCAGCTAGAGCACTAAACACGCACGCGCGAGATTTTATTGCCTTACCGCATACTTACAATAGCTCCTACCTCGTTCTTCTCTGATTACGGGGCGCACGTCCGTATCCTGGAGGAGATTTGGCACCTCCAGGCCCGGGGGCACAGCGTGGTCGTGTGCACCTACCACACGGGCAACGACGTGCCCGGAGTCGATATCCGCCGCTCCGTTGACGTGCCCTGGAAGCGCGGCGTGATGGTCGGCTCGTCGCGGCACAAGCTCTACTTCGACGTGGCCCTCGCCGCCACCGTGCAGCGCACCGCCCGCAGCTTCAGGCCCGACATCGTGCACTCCCACATCCACGAAGGCGCGCTCCTGGGCTGGACCGTGCGGCAGTTACGCAACGTGCCCCTCGTCTTCGACTACCAGGGTAGCCTCCTGGCCGAGATGCTGGACCACAATTTCGTGCGTGAGAAGTCGCCCTTCGTGCCCGCGATTCGCTTCCTGGAGAGGCGCATCGACAGGGCCGCCGACGCCATTATCACCTCGTCCCACAACGCCGAGCAGGGCCTCCGCGAGCGCATAGGCGACTACTCAGAGCGCATATCGACGCTGCCCGACGCGGTGAACACGCAGACCTTCTCCCCGCCCTCCAACCAGATGGAGCGCAGCGCCACGCTTGCCCTTAAGCACTCGCTGGGCATTCCCACCGAGCGCAAGGTGGTGGTCTACCTGGGGCTGCTGGCGCACTACCAGGGCACCGACAACCTGCTGGAAGCCGCCGCCATCATCAAGAACGAGTGGGGCAGGCACGACATACATTTCCTGGTGATGGGCTTCCCCGGCGTGGAGACCTACAGCAGCCAGGCCGAGCGGTTGGGCCTGAACCACCACATTAGCTTCCCTGGCCGCGTGCCCTACACCGACGCTCCCCGCTACCTGTCGCTGGGCGACGTGGCCGTGTCCCCCAAGCTCTCCACCACCGAGGGTGCGGGCAAGATAGGCAACTATATGGCGATGGGCCTGCCCGTCGTGGCCTTCGACACGCCCGTCAGCCGCGAGTACCTGGGTCCGCTGGGTGTGTACGCCGAGCGCGGCAACTCCCGCGACCTCGCCGCCAGGCTGTGCGAGGTGCTGGACAACCCCGCCACCTACCGTGAGGTAGGCAGCCAGCTACGCCAACAGGCCATAACCAACCTGTCGTGGGATGCCGCTATTGACCATATAGAGGCCGTGTACGAGCAGGCCAAGGTGCGCCGTGTGGGTCGGCAGAAGGAAAAAGCGGGGCGGCGCAAGGAGCGGCGGCGACATGAAGCGCACGAAATGTTATAGTACCCCCGCCTGGCTGGCAGGGGAGAGCAAGCAATGAGCAAACAAGCAGCGCAGACAATCACAAAGCGGCAGAGCAGCTTGAAGAAGAGGCTGAAGCCCCTCGTCGCGGGCACCATCAGCAGGGTCTTTCTAGCCTGGTACAAGCTCAAGTACGGCAAGCGGGTGCAGTTCGGCAAGAACTTCATCACCAACGGCAAGCTGGTAGTCAAGGGGCCGGGCAAGGTGATCTTTGGTGACAACATCAACGCCTGGTGCCACGCGGAGAAGAACGTCTTTATCACCTACCAGCCGGAGACCCGCATCACGGTTGGGGATGGGGCGCGCATCAGCGGCATGTCGGCCATGTCTCACAGCAGCATCACAGTAGGGCCGCGCTGCATGGTCGCCTCGGTCATCATGGTCGATACCGACTTCCACAACACCGACCCGGTGCTGCGGCACGACCCCGAAGCGCCCTTCGCCGTCGCGCCCATAGAGCTGAAGGAGAACGTGTGGGTTGCCGGTCAGACTGCCATCCTCAAGGGTGTAACGATTGGCGAGAACTCGATAGTGGCCTTCCGGGCAGTGGTCACAAGGGACGTGCCCGCTAACTCAATCGTCGCAGGCAACCCCGCGCGCGTGGTGAAGGAGATACAGGCGCGGGGGAGCTAGACTTCGAGGAGCTAAACGCCAAGACGCCAAGACGCAGAGGACGCGCCAAGTAGAATAAGGTTTAGAGAGTAGAAAGAGGAGCAGGGTACGACACATGTACCCTGCTCCTCTTACTTGAATAACAATCCTTAACCTTGGCGCGTCCTCTGCGTCTCCGCGTCTTGGCGTTTAGCTAAACCCTCAGACCTTCATCGTCTTCCACTTGCCCTCGTTGAAGCGCCTGACGAACAGCACCGCCCGCAAGCCTGCCTCTACGATGAGCGCGGCGTAGATGCCCTGGAGGCCCAGGCCGAGGCCGGGCATGCAGACGTTGGTGAAGGGTATGCACACCACCGGCAGGCCCAGGAACGCACCGGTCGGCAGGCGCACCACCCATACAGCTAGCGTAGTTACCCACATCGGGTACTTCACGTCGCCCGCGCCCCTCAAAGACCCCGCGACCACGAAGGCATACGCCAGGAACGGCTGGCTGAAGGCTATCACCTTGAGCGCATCGACACCCAGCGTTATGAGCCGTTGGTCGTCGGTGAAGATGCGCAAGATGGCCTCCCCGAAGAAGAAGAACACCACGCCCATCAGCGTCATCCAGAGCAGGGCGGAGCGGGTCGCCAGTTGCGAGCCGAGCACCGCCCGCCGGGGTCGCTTGGCACCCAGGCTCTGCCCCACCAGCGTGGTGGCCGCCATCGAGAAGCCGAAGCCGGGCATCTGCGACAGGAAGACGGCGTTCAGGGCCAGCCGGGAGGTGGCGAAAATAAGCTCGCCCATGCCTATCACGATGAAGCTGTAGACCAGGATGCCCAGCGACATCAGCATCTGCTCCAACGCCGACGGTATGCCTATACGCATCATGCGTCTGATCAGGTCGAAGTTGGGTAGCCAGCTACCGCCGCGCCAGATGGTGAGGAAGCGCTTTGGCCGCATCAGCAGCCCCAGCAGGATGAGCGCGCCTATGCCGCGTGCGATCACGGTGGCCCACGCCGAACCCGCCACCCCCATCTCCGGTATGAACGACAGGCCGGGCACCTGCAAGGGGATGCCTATGCCATTCAGCCAGCCGCTCAGGATGCCGCTCGCCTTCTCGCCGCCGAACACCATCTCGACGGCCAGTATCGCGTTGAGCACGTTGATGAAGGCGGTCACGTACATTGGCGTGCGGGTGTCGCCCGCGCCCCTCAGCGCCGCGCCCGCCACGAACATGAATACGATCAGCACCGAGAAGGCCATCGTGATGCCCAGGTAGACCGCGCCGTCGTTGGCGGCTTCGGGCGTAAGGCCCAGCATGGCGAGCAGCGGGTGCGAGATGAAGGTAATAGGAAAGAGCAGCAAGCCCATGACCAGCGACAGCACGATGGACTGCTTGAGCACCGCGTTGGCCTGCTCGCCCTGCCTGGCCCCCGTGAACCGGGCGATGAGCACCGTCGTGCCCATGCTGATGGCAATCAGGGCCGTGGTGAGCACCCAGATAAGCTGCTGCGAAGCGCCCACGCCGGAGAGCGCCGCCGTGCCGAGCCGCGCCACCACCGCTGTGTCCACGATGCCCAGCAGGGTTTGCAGGGCGTTCTCGGCTATCGCGGGCCAGGCGAGACGGAAGACGTTGCGGCCTACCTCCTTGCGCTCCTGCTGGGTAAGTTCCGGTTCGTCTTCGTGGACGGCCGCGGCGACTTCGGCCACCACCTGCTCGGTCTGCGCGGCGGTCTCCACTGACATGCCGCCGGGAGCGAAGGTATCGGTGACCTCCGGCACTTCAGCGGCGGCGTCGGGCGCGGCACCGGCCAGTCGTTGCTCGTCTACTGGCTGTTCGGCGGCATCGTATACGGCACCACGCTCCCGCCGGTCGTTTGTTCCTATAGACATATATCTAATATACTTCCTATTTTCCAGGCTAGGTCGAAATTTGCTTGTTGAGAAGTTTAGAAGCTAGGCTTGAAGGCCTCTCTGTAGAACGCTCGCCAGGTCCGAACGCTTCACCGTCTGCTGGTTGGGCGTGGGCGATTTGAGGTCCTTCACCGTGACGTTAGCATCGCGCAGTTCGTCCGGCCCCATCACTAGAGCAAACGGTATGCCCGACTTGTCGGCGTAAGCGAATTGCTTGCCCAGCTTGTCCCCCGGACTCAGGTATACCTCGCAGGGTATACCTGCCGCCCGCAACTCGGAAGCCAACCCGAGGGACGCCTGGGTGCTTTCGCTGGAGGCGTCGAAGATGGTGATGAGGGCCTTGCTTGGGGTCGAGCCGGGCGTATACAGTCCTAACGACGTAATTACGTCCACCATACGCTCTATGCCGAACGACACGCCCGTAGTCGGTATAGTGCGCCCGGCGAACATACCTACCAATTCGTCGTAGCGCCCGCCACCACCGAGAGAGCCTATCTTCGGCTCGTCCACAACCACCTCGTACACCGGGCCTGTGTAGTAGCTGAGGCCGCGAGCGAGAGTGGTGTCGATGCGAAAGCGGTCGTGTTCGACGTTCATGCCGGAGAGGGCATCGAGCACCTGCCGGAGTTCCTGCAACCCCTGCGTGGCCTCCACGTCGTCCTTGAGGGGTCCGGCCAGCTCACCCAGTAGCGCCACATTCTCCGCGAACGAAGCTACACCGTGCCCGCTCAAGAAAAGGTCGAGCGCGCGCCCGGCGGTGGCCTCGTCTATACCGTTGCGCACCATCTCATCGCGCACGCCGTCGCGGCCTACTTTGTCGAGCTTGTCCACCGCGCGGAAGATCACGCCCGCCTGTTCGGGGGCTACCCCCGCGCTGCGAGCTATGCCACTCAGCAGCTTGCGGTTGTTCACGAGCACCCGGTACCCTGTGAAACCCAACCCGGTCATGGCCTCGGCCAGTATGGACAGTATCTCCGCGTCGGCCAGCATGGAAGCCGAGCCTACGATATCAACGTCGCACTGGTAGAACTCGCGGTAGCGGCCGAACTGCGGGTTGTCGCCGCGCCACACGGGACTCATCTGGTACCGCTTCCAGGGGAAGGTCAGTTCGTTCTGGTGCATGGCGACCACGCGAGCCAGGGGCACCGTGAGGTCGTAGCGCATGCCCACGCGCCGCCCACCCTGGTCCTCGAAGCGATAGATCAGTTTTTCGTCCTCGCCGTACTTGCCTTCCAGGGTGGCGAGGTACTCCAGAGAAGGGGTCTCAAGCGGGGCGAAGCCGTGCAGCTCAAAGATGCGGCGCAGGGTGTCCATGACGTGCTGGCGCACGAACATGGTCTGGGGCAGCAGGTCGCGGAAGCCTTTGAGGCGTTGAGGCTCTATCTTCTGTGACTTGATTTTCTGCCTTGGTTCGTCTGGCATGAAGTTCCTCTTGCGACTCTAACTAACACTTGCAAGGGCATGCCTAGCTGTTGACTAGAGCATTACCGCTCCCATCTGAGAAGTTCCCCTGTGTCTGATAATTCTAACACAGCGACGTTAGCTCCACCATGTTCGTGTGTAGGTCGGATGGTGGATGCGTTGTTGACGGAACGCTGGATCATATGCTTCGTAGACACCTGGAATGTCAAAGAATGTTAGGGCTTTTCGCTCCCGAATATACGGGGTCAATTAGCTATTGACATCTAGATAGATATACTGTATAACATCCCAATCTGAGGTGGTGCGGCTGAACTTTAGACTATGCTGCACCGCCAACGTGCCTACCCGCTAAAGCCCACACGACGCAGCGGCTTTCCGTCTGCTGTGCCAGCGTCCCCACAACGAGTGATTGGTATTGTTCAGCACGAAGATACCGCCCATCCTCTACTGAAGTCGGTGTCTCTCGATATTTGGATCGACCCAGGAGTGCCATGAATACAGTACTCACTATTGAGGGAGCAACTAGCACGGGCGCGAACTACCTCACATGGTCCCCGTTGCGAGCTAGCATCAGGCTGGTGGACGCCGGTGGGGTGGCCGGTCCTGTAGCTGTTACAATGAGGAACCGAGGGGCGGCCCAGGCAGGGCGAGTCGTCTTCTTCGAGGCGGTCCCTGGAACAGAAGAGGACGAACTGCCACTTCTTCTGCCCACTAATGGCACTGCTGTCGAGTTCTTCGTGGCAGGCAAGTTTGGGCGTCCCAGCCTTGCTGACAAAGATGCCATTATAGAAGCTGTGCAGACGAGCAGCGGGACCGTCCTTTCCAGAACCCCGGTGATGGTGCGCATTCGGAAGAATGCTAATAACTTGACCGTCGGGGAGCGGAACCGCTTCTTGTCCGCGCTTGCCGCACTCAACAACAGCGGCATGGGTAGGTTCAGTGACTTCCGTAACATGCACCGATCTGCCGCCCAGGACGAAGGCCACGGTCTCCCAGGCTTCCTCCCCTGGCACCGCGCCTACCTGTTGGACCTGGAAAGAGAGTTACAGCAGATCGACCCAAGCGTGGCCCTGCCGTATTGGAGGTTCGACCAGCCCGCCGGTAGGGTGTTCACGCAGGCGTTCATGGGCGTTCCGGGTCCAAACGACAGGTTAATGTTCAGCCCCTCTAATCCTTTGCAATCTTGGACAACGGACCAGGTGCAGGGTATCATTAGGAGACCACGTTTCACGGCGACCACGCAGGCTGCTAACAACCAGGGGAGACCTGTGAGGAACGAAAATTTGACCCTGAGGCTTGGAGGGACCGCAAACCTGTATAGTGACTTCTCTTTCAATCTGGAAGATAACCCGCACGGGGCTGCTCATGTCTGTTTCGATGGCTATCTGCGTAGTATTGGTAATGCCCCGAGGGATCCTCTGTTCTTCTTGCTACATGCCAATGTGGACCGCCTATGGGCCAAGTGGCAGTGGACACGACTACGTTTCGACGCTGCAAATCCAGCCACCTATCACCTCCAGGGCAGTGCAGGCTCTCCTGGCGCTGAGAGGATTGGGCATAACCTGAACGACACCATGTGGCCCTGGAACCAGGATATGACTCTTCCACGGCCCTCGACTGCACCAGGCGGCAACTTCCCCACTTCAGCGGTCGCACCGGCTCCAACGCCTACGCCCGCAGTCCGAGAGATGATCGATCACCAGGGAATAATCGCAGCGGGGAACCGCCTTGGCTTCGATTACGACGATGTGCGGTTTGAGCCTTGATAGACCCCATTTACCACATGCGAGGTAGATAATTATGACAGAGTCAAAGTATCGAAGGGACTATGTAGAAGAACTCGGAGAGGGCGCGGAGCAGGGAGAAGCATACCTGGTATTTTCCGACAAGTCCAAGAGTGCCAACGAAAGGCAAAGGGCGATTGAGAGTGCCACCCTATTGACCGAGCAGGAGCAGGTCACAGCGGCGCTTAGCGTCATCCGGGACAAGGAAGAGGATGCCGAACTGCGATCTGCAACACTGTACGCTATGACTACCCAAGTTAGCGGCAGCCCCGACTTGATTGATATGGTCATTGGTTTGCTGAGGGACGCTGATGAGCCTACAGTTGTGCGAATGACCGCTTTGCAGGTACTGCAACAGAGCAGCTTTCGCGCAAGTGTCTTCAGCCCCAAACGGGCCGAGTACCTGGCTGCCCTGCGTGAGGTCCTGAACGCCAAGGATGCTTCGTTGCGCGAAGAGGCCCTTGAGATTTTAGCTCAAGAGAAAGATGAGTACGCTCAGAGAATGTTATTGGAGGGGCTGGAGAAACGCTCTAAACCCCTGGTACGACCGGCGAAGGCCATACAATTGCTTGGCTACGATGTGCATGGCAAACACACCCCTATTCTCAAGCAGATGGCGAAGAATGCACCTTCTCGCCTGGCAAAGCAGGAAGCCATTCGTTTGCTGGCAGCAGACTCGTCGTCCGCGGAGCTACTCTCAGAAATACTCAACGACAAGAATGAAAACCCGGAAGTAAGAAGGAGTAGCGCGCTCGCACTTCAGTCAGCAGCCCCGGAAGTATTCGAAGAACATGCACAAAGAATTGCCCTAGATGATGAGGAAGACGACCGCCTACGAGTCTCCTCTATTACCGCGCTGACCCTTTCTTCGAGGTCTAAAGGCGGAAAGGGGCGGAAGAGTCGTAAAGCACGTGCACAGTCCGGTCGGGATGACCAGTTCAAGAAGCAGGTAGAGCAATTGGCGGAAAAAGCAGCCTCCAAGCAACTAGGGCGCGCGGCGGCCAGGTACATGTCCATGACGTCTGAGCAGCCGGAATAGACTGACTTTCTCATGAAGCCATAAGAAGCACCACATGTTACCCACCCAAACCCTCGACAGGCACACACCGGAAGACACCATAGCCGAGCTGGCCGACGCGGTCAGGCAGTCGCCGGAGCGCAGGGACCTGTTACTGGAGTTGCTGCCCGAGCGGTTGGCCCTCTACGAAGGTAGAAGCACCAACGAAACGATCCGTATCCGGGGGTACATACTCGCGGCCTTCGAGCAGACGGGACTACCCGAGGCGGCGCTACCCTACGTGCTTGAAGAGCTACAGAGCGGGCGTGATGCCTACCTGGTGGCTGGTGCCGCGAAAGCTTTGAGGGGGTTAGAAACTCCCGGTCGCCACGTCGTGCCTTTCTTGCTGAAGGCTGTCGAAAACATCAAGAACATGGACGACGCACTGACCTTCGATAGCTATAAGCCCAATTGGCCCATCGAGAACTACACGACCGCTCTCGCGGAGATTTTCAAGACCCTCGGATGGCTCGGCGGGCATGCGAAGTCGGCCCTACCCAGTTTGGAAACGTTTCGTGGCGAGAGGCGTGGGGAATTCTCCCGGAATATCCAGGCAGAAATCGAAAGCGCGATCAATCGTATTCGAGCCGACGAGCAAGTCGACCATGATTGCTGCTCCCCTGTTCCTCAAAGTGCCGTTATTACCTTCCATAATCCTCGCGAAAGGCTCAAGCGGTCGCATTCTATCAAGAGTATCGAACTGGAAGACCAGGATGGCGACCGCCTGACCTACGGAGAATTCTTCAGCGGCAAACCCTCAATCGTTGTCTTCTTCTACACAAGGTGCAACAACCCCGACAAGTGCTCGTTGACGATCACGAAGCTAGGTAGGCTCCAGGGGGCAATGGCCGAAGCAGGATTGGAAGGGCAACTGAAAACGGCGGCGATAACCTATGACCCTGAGTACGACCTGCCCCCCAGGCTCAAGGCATATGGAGAAAACCGGGGAGTATCCTTTAGCGACGACCACCGCGTGCTCCGCACCCGTAGTAGATTCCACGAGTTGAGGGCGTACTTCCAGTTGGGCGTCAACTTCAGCCCGGCAACCGTGAACCGGCACACAATAGAGCTGTTCATACTCGACAGCCAGGGTGGGGTCGCCGCCACCTTCTCCCGGTTGCAATGGGACGTACAGGAGGTGCTTGAGCAAGCAAAAGCCCTGCTGAAACCTGCATCAAGCGCCCGTTAAGCCCGCTGCTATTCCCCGTTCAATACGATCTCAGCCACCACCCGATAGCTGGCGGGGGTAGCTTGCTCGCACAGTTCGACCACCCGGCGAATGGCGGCCTGGGCCTGCGGGTTGCTTCGCATCGCCTGGATGTCCTCTATGCTATCCCACGGGCCGAACGAGTAGAAGAGGCTGGGGTCGTCAAGGCTCTGTATGAGAGCTGT
>JALZHG010000306.1 GCA_030914045.1 Chloroflexota bacterium
GCTAAACGGTATCTCGACACCGCCCTCGATTACTACCGCCGCAACGGCATGCGGCCCTACCTGGCACGGATTTTGCAACTGCTAGTCGACTGGTACGAACAGCAAGGCCGCGGTGCGGAGGCAGAATAGGTGCGCGTTGAGGCCCACCGGCTGATGGAAGAACCGTCCCTGCCATCAGTCCGTCTGCTCAGCAGCGAACCACGTGCTCCTGATGAATCTCTGCCATCTCCGCCGGACGGGTTGGCAGATCGCTGAGTGAAAGGAAGCCAGCGCATGCACTGCTCAAGGTGCCAGACGACCACTCAATGGGCGTGCGGTTTGCCTCCCAGTACCTCGGCAGAGTGCCGGAGTAGCGTGCGGTGACACTCGATGAGGTACGCCGAGTACCCCTCTTCGCCGATCTCTCCGAAGAAGATCTAGAGCGGCTGTATCAGATGGCCGAGACAGTTTCCATCTCCGCGGGAGAGCTGGTATTTGCAGAGGGCAGCCCAGGTGATGCGCTCTATGTTGTTCTCGATGGCGAGCTTGAGGTTAGCAAGCGTCAGAGCGATCAGGACGTCGTGCTCGCAGTGCGTCGGGCGGGTGAGTTCATAGGCGAGATGTCGCTACTTGAGCAGGCGCCACGGTCTGCTTCGGTGCGCACGTTGCGGGAGAGCCGCCTGTTAAGGATCAATCGAGCTGCGTTTGAAACGCTGCTATCCTGCAGCCCCTCAGCGCCTCTGACGATCTTGCGTACGGTGACCTCCCGGTTGCGCAGCACAGAATCGATGCTGGTGCAGAGCGAAAAGATGGCTGCGCTCGGCACACTTGCCGCAGGGCTTGCACACGAGATGAATAACCCGGCGGCTGCCATACGGCGTAGCGCGGCGCAGTTGCGCGACGCGCTGTTCGAATGGGAGCGCTTGGCAACGGAACTTAGCGCGCTTACCGATCCCCACCGAACCAAAATAATCGATGCTCTGAAGGAGGAGACCGTGAAGCGCACGGGTGCACCTGCCCTGTCCGACCCGCTCTTTCTCAGCGATCAAGAGAGCGAACTGCAGGAGTGGTTGGAAGACTATGGTGTGGGGCAGGCATGGGAGTTTGCGCCCGTGCTGGTCTCCTTCGGTTGGGACACAGACGACTTAGAACAGCTGACCGAACACTTCTCTGCCGCCGAGTTGCCTGTCGTAGCGCGGTGGTTGGCGGCCGGTTCCTCGGTCTACGGCCTGCTTGAGGAAGTGGTAAAGAGCGCTGAAGTGATCTCAGAGATCGTCGAGGCCGTCAAAACGTATTCGTATTTAGATCGGGCGCCGATCCAGGAGGTCGACATAAGGGAGAGTTTAGAGAATACCCTGGTTATCTTGCGTCCGAAGATTAAGGCAGGCATCAGCATCGCGCGGGATTATGCAGATGATGTACCGCTGATAGAGGCCTACGGCAGCGAGCTGAATCAAGCTTGGACCAACATCATAAGTAATGCCATCGACGCCATGCAAGGCCACGGGGAACTCTTTCTACGTACATGTATCGAGAACGGCGACGTAGCAGTCGAGATCATCGACGATGGGCCAGGAATTCCGCTCGAGGTGCAGCCGCGCATTTTCGAACCCTTCTTTACTACAAAGGCTCCTGGCGCTGGCGCAGGCCTGGGTTTGCATATCGCCTACAACATCGTCGTCCATAAGCATCACGGTCGGATCCAGGTTGCTTCTAAGCCGGGAGAGACGCGCTTCCGAGTGGTGTTGCCGGTTCGGCTCGCAAGAGGTTAGCCGTTCAATCTAACGAACCGCAGATCCTGCTCGAAGCTATCGCTGCTCAGCGGACACCTGCGGCGAGCCAACGCAGACTTGCAACATCTATCGCGGTTACAAGACTACGACCTTGCCATCGTTCGCCCCTTCGAAATTGAGGCTTCCGAGTCGGTGCAGCATGTCGTCGTTCATGTGGGTCAGGATGAGCTTGCGGCACTCAAGCTCCGCGCGATGGTTCATCAGTGTTAGATAGTCGAGGTGGTATCCACTTCCCTTTTCTAAGGAAGAGCATTCGCATACGAAAAGGTCGGCCCCACGCGTAGCCGGAATCAAGGCGTCGGTCCACTCCGTGTCCCCGGAGTACGCAAGGATCTTGTCTCCGAGAGCAATCCTCAACGCGTAAGATGGAGCGCCACTGGGATGCACGACGTTGTACGGGGTCACCAGTAGAGAGCCGATCGTGGTGGCTGTCTCCTCAGGGAGTTCGACGAACTTGAGGGCGAATTCTCCGTGCATTTGAGAAGAGCCCGGGAACAGTACCTCCATCGCCTCGAAGATCCTGGCCTCCAGCCCCGGCGGTCCGGCCACGAGCAGCGGCTTTCGTCGGCGCAGGACGTAGTGAGCCTCCATAATGAAAAAGGGGACTCCCCCAAAGTGGTCGCCGTGAAGGTGCGAGAGCAGGATGGTGTCGATGAGCAAAGGGTCCACCCCGAAACGCTTCATCGCGATGAGGGAGGAGGCACCACAGTCGACGAGCAGGTGTGCCGCTTCGGAGCGCACGTAGATGCAGGTCTGGAAACGCCCCCCGCTTCCGAAAGCGTCCCCGCTCCCCAGAAACTGTACGCTAACCTCTCCCATACCTATCCCCTCGCATAACCCGGTACGAGCCGCGTGGTAGGCGTCTTGTCCAAAAGTGAGGAGACGCTCTCCAGAGCATCCACGACTAGATCGTCCCGGGCATCGCACACCGCCTGTATGGCCTCCAGCGAGTAGCTGCCGGAGAACACCGCGAGGCGGGCAAAGAGCACCCGCTCGCCTTCATCCGGGAGCATGTAACTCCACTCGATTGCGCCCCTGAGGGTGCGCTGCCTTTGCGGCAGGTCACGGGCACCTCCACTGAGGAGCTTCAAGCGGCTGCCGAGCCTCTTCAGTATCGCCTGAGGCGGCAGCACCTTGATCCGGGCGGCGGCCAGCTCTATGGCGAGGGGCAGACCGTCTAGCCTCGCGCAGATCTCTGCTACCGCCGGGACGTTCTCGTCGGTGACGGAGAAGCCCGGCTTGGCCGCCTTGGCGCGCTCTATGAAAAGTCTGACCGCCTCGTACTCGGTGAGGCGCTCGACGGGCGGTAATCGCGTGGGATCGGGCAATGTGAGGGGTGGCACCGGAAACTCCCGCTCACCGTAGACCCGAAGCACGCTGCGGCTGGTAGCTAGGACCTTGAGGGCGGCGCAGGTGGCCAGGAGTTCCCCGACCAAAGGAGCCGCTTCGACCACCTGTTCGAAGTTGTCCAAGAGCAGCAACAACTCCTTGTTGCGAAGGAACTCTTTGAGGCTCTCCTCCAACGGCTGGTCCCCGGTCTCCGCAACCCCGAGTGGCTCCGCGATGGCAGAGGTCACGAAGGCGGGTTCGGTTATAGCGGCCAAGGCTACAAAGAACGCGCCGTCCTCGAATTCGTCCAGTAGCTCGGCTGCGATCTGCAACCCCAGGCGCGTCTTTCCCGTGCCCCCCGGTCCCGTTAGGGTGAGCATGCGCACCTCGTCTCTGCGCAAGAGGCCGCACACCTCCCCGAGCTCCTGCTCGCGCCCGACCAGCGGGGCAGGCTGGGCGGGGAGGTTGTTGAGCCTTGCGTCGAGTGACTTGAGCGGCGGGAAGCTCGAAGACAGATCTGGAGCGGTCAATTGGAAGATCCGCTCGGGCCGGAAGAGGACTTTCAGGCGCC
>JALZHG010000307.1 GCA_030914045.1 Chloroflexota bacterium
ACCTAAGACCGCCGCCCGCTACGACATCATACCACAAGAAAGTAACGAATGTATCTTCACACTCAAAGGCCGTGGCTCCGGCCCCTAGCGTGCAGCTCGTTATCTAAGTTTTGCTGTGTCGACCAGCTTCGCAGGAGCGACCTCCAGTACATCGGCCGCCTGGAGCGCGGCGGCTGGCAAGGCGGCTCCCGGATAGACAATATCCGCAAGCTGGCAGAGGCTCTCGGAGTAGAGCCCGCCGAGCTGGTACGGAACGCCTAAAGTGCTGTGTGAGGGTTTGAACCGGTACGAACCGTCAACCACGAGTCTAGCTTTTCACAAGTTGGCGCCCCGTTTGCGGCCCTTTTCTAAGGCAGGGGTTTCCAAACCGATGCGGAGTCGGTTAAACTTAAGAGGTGCCGCCAAGAGCGGCCTGGTTGTTGAAAATGAGCGCGGCGGGAGCTCCGCATCTTAGGGAAGGATTAGCGACGGCTGCCAACCTAGAGCTAATCAATCCCCTTCATTGTGAGCCCCCGCACCTGTATACGGAGAGCTTTTGCCTTCCTCACTTCGCACGCTCAAGCTGCAATATACCAGCTTGGCGCAAGAATTAAATAGCTACGCAGGTCTTTTTCCAGACTGTCTGGAAAATTCGCAGCACCTTGCGCACGAGGACCGCTCCCCCACGAGTGGTGCTTTGGCGTGCCATGAAGTCGGCAGAAATGTTGAGGGCCCAACCCCCGACGAGTCGGACCCTCTGTTCATGTTGAAACCCCCAACCACCACGAAAGGAGTTTCTGTAGTGACCATTCTAGCAGAGAGTGACGTCCACCGCACCGGCGAGGACCTCGAGGCGCAGCGAGAAGCCCGGGACGCCATCATGGAGATACCCGCCTTTCCCGAGCTACAGACGCGCCTTACCCGCGTGTTCGGCCCAGGCGCCGAGCGGGATATGGTCCACCAGCTCGTCTACTGGTTCAGCAAGCCGAAAATGCAAAACCGCTGGACAGCGTACCTGACCCGCGAGAACTGGCGCGACCAGCGCGGCCTTAATCGTAAGCAGGTAGATAAGGGGCGTCGGCGCCTGAAGGCGCACCACTCCGGCGTAGTGGTAGAGAAGATGGGGCCATATAAGCGGGTCCACTACCGCATTGACTGGGTGAAGCTTGCCGACCTCCTTGGCCTTGAGATACCCCTTAAGGGGGTACCGATGGATGACGACTTTGAGAACGTTTATGATTTCGATGAAGAGGACCTTCGGACCCCCCCTAGGGGGACACCAAAGCCTTCGGACCCCCCTTTAGAGGTTGCTGATTCTTCGGACCCCCCCCAAATGGACGATACGCCCGATATCTACGCCGAAAACCCCTCAAGCGGGGGGGTACCAACCAACACAGGAACTTTCCCAGGGGCTTTCTCTCAGGATAATTCTCCCTTACAGGGAGGCGCGGAACCTGCAATAGCAGAACCCGCGCCGCCTCCAATAAATAAAGAAATAGAACCTCAAGAGGATTACTTGCCGTCGTCACCCGATACCGACAAGCGTCATTCTCAGGTCCTAGAACCTCCGAAGCCAAAGATATCTAAAGAGGTCGAACACAAGGTGTACGCCCTCATCTTCGGCCTACCCAACGAGACGGCCGTCACCCGCTTCGCTGACCACTACATCGAGTGCAACGTGGATGCCGATGGCGAACCCTTTACCGTAGAGCGCGTAGCCGAGAAAGCCCGAGAGCATCTCGGAGGCGACGAACCGCTCGAAGCGTACACGCCGTGGGTGCGGCGATGCCTAGAGGATAAACGGGTCGATCTAATGGAGGTGGCGTCCTGATCGCGGCGGCGTTAAAGGCTCTGGACGAGGCCCTCTACGAGGTCTCGGGTGGCGTTATCGTTCGGGGTGGGGCCTTGACCGCTTCGCCCGACGAGATGGTGCGTCGGCGTATCCGGGTGTTCAAGCGCCTAGATGCCGAGCGCGGCTACCAGATCGAGAAGGAACAAGGCGAGGAGCAAGAGGCCGCGTTAGGTGCAGAAGAGTTTCGGCTCATGCTCGGTGGAGGAAGAGGTGGTGAGGATCGCGAAACGGCCCTAGAGGATATGTTTGCGGCTAGCCGCAAAAACGGGGTCAACCGAACCAAACGCCCAAAGGGCTTTGCGAAGTGGCGGCCGCAGGGTAAGACGCTCGTCATCATCGCCCAGGTTGAGGACGTGCTGGACGAATACCAGGCAGAGCTGCCCCTCACGGCTCGCCAAATCTTCTATCGCCTCGTCGGAGCGTATGGATACCCGAAGGACGAGCAGGCTTATGAACGTCTTACCAACATCCTGGTTCGGGCCCGGCGGGCGCGCCGCATCCCCTTCGACGCGATCAGGGACGACGGCGCCTCGGTGATGGAGAGCCGCCATTACGCCGACGAGGAGGACTTCTGGGGCCACGTTCGCGAGCAGGCCCAGAACTTCGAGCTAAACAAGCTCACAAACCAAAAGGTAGACATTCGCATCTACTGCGAGGCCGCCGGCATGATGCCGCAGATAAGCAAAGTAAGTAGCCGCTACTCAGTGCCGGTCTACTCGTGCTCGGGCTTCGACTCCCTCACGGCTAAGTACGATCTCGTCCAAGATATCGCGTCGGCCTTCACCTATCGCGGCCGGAGAACGATTGTGCTCCATCTCGGAGATTATGACCCCTCCGGGGAGAACATCTTCGACGTGATAGCGGAGGACGTCCACGCGTTCTTACTCTCCATCATCCCACACAAGTATCCGGGCGATGTGGCCTTGTTTCGACGCGTGGCCCTGACGCCGGAGCTAATACGAGTGCATAGCCTACCAACCGCACCGGCGAAGCGTACCGACAGCCGGTCTAAGCGGTGGGGAGGACGTGAGACCTGCCAGCTCGAGGCGTTGCCGCCCGACGTTCTGGCGAACGTGATCACGCGCGAGATAGAGAGCTACCTAGACCCCGACCTTCTCGCGGCTCGTCGGGGAGCCGAGCTCCCCACGAGGCGCAAGATATCGCGGGCGTTGCCAGCGGGGGGCGCATCTTGAGAATGCCAGTTAGCCCCGGCCGCATGACCTACGCCCTCTTGAGAGGCACCACTCGATGCCGGCACATAATACCCACCGGAGGCCTCGCCCACCCGGTAGACGCTAGAGGTACCGGGCCGGGTGCGAGCGGCAATCCTCCAGGCGCGCGAAGGGACGCACCGTGAGCGACCGAACCGCTATCGCCTTGAGCACGCTTATCATGGCGTGCTTCTGGATGGTGGTTAGCGCAGACGGTATGACCGCCCCTCCTCGCCGAGTTAAAGGTCCGGCATGGGTGTGGCTTGTGTCTTTTGGACTGTCGTGTTTAGTGGCAGGCTACAGCCTCTGGGGGCTCTTTTGGTGAGAAGCCAGCGTGGCCAGTCGTCCAGACGCGCGGAAAAATTCGCTATGCCCCGGCCGCATCGAGCCGGGGCTGCCCACTCTTTTTTGGCCACAACCGCAAACATCAGTTTGCTCTTGGCGACATTTTCGATGGGCGAGACGACGGCAACACCGCCCACCACGGGAGGCGGCCAGATGGCGCTACGCGTGGGCGGACCCCGGACGCAAGCGCCGGGGCGGGCACATCGGCTAGTAACAAGCACGCTACAAAGGCGGGGAGAGTGAAAAGCTGTAGCACAAACGAAGGGGGTATACGCTAATGG
>JALZHG010000308.1 GCA_030914045.1 Chloroflexota bacterium
CGACAGGGTGGCGAGCAGGGAGGCCTCTCGCTCGAAGTTGGCGAGGCGAATCTGCCCGGTGCGTATGTCGGGCGAGTTGTCGGGCATCTCCTTGACGGCGCAGTAGCGGGTCACCGCCGTGAAGCGTAGGTCGCGGGCTTTGTACACCGTGCTCATGCCGCCGACGCCTAGCACTTCCTCCACGTCATACCGGCCCTGGAGCACCGTGTTACGGGGCAGGGGCGCGGTGCCCGTGCCCGGCATTACTTCCGTGTTGTGGGCTGACCTGGCGGACGACGCATACGGGCTGGTCTGCCCGGCGCTAGGGGTTGGCTTTTCCTGGGTCGTGGGGTCGGCTATGCCGTTCTTGGCCGCCTGAACCCCCTCTAGACGCTTAATGAGCATGGCGTGTTTCTCCGATTTCTATGCTGGACTCTAATCAAATTATAGTTTCGGGGTGTGCCAGGGTAAATAGCCCTAATGTCCCATAGCGGATGGGCTATTGGTATGCGCTTTGCCTTTGTATTTCAAGGCCGCTAGCGGATATAATTAGGTTTGGGCCACGTCGGCACCCATGCCAAATTCCAACAGCCCGTGACAAGGCCGACCCATGACCGGATTGCGATACAGGACAAGATGCGTATAGAAGACGATAAATACTGGCGAGAAGCAGCACGCCTCCCTTTTGCGGACGACGGCGAGTCCGGCGACGATTTCGACGGTAACGACGGCTACTCTCGCGGCTCGCGGCCAAACGTGCTGCGCGAGGTAATAGAGACGATATTGGTCACCCTGTTGATATTCTTCGTGGTGCGCTCGGTGGTGCAGAACTTCAAGGTGGAGGGCGACAGCATGATGCCCACGCTGCACACCGAACAGTACCTGCTGGTGAACAAGGGCCTCTACTTCCGCTACGACGTGAACTTCGTGTCCCGCCTGACCAACCCCGACCTGCCCACCGACATGCGCTACCTGTTCCACGGGCCGCAGCGCGGCGATATCGTCGTGTTCGAGGCGTGGGACGAGCCGCGCGACTTCATCAAGCGGGTGATAGCAGTGGAGGGCGAGACCGTGGAGGTCCGGCCTCAGCCCGGCATGGAGAACCCTCCCCAGTCCGACTGCGACAACTGTTGCAACTCGTGCGACGTGTTTGTGGACGGCATCAAGCTAAACGAGCCTTACATCAACGAGCGGCCTAACTACAAGCGCGACCCTATAGTTGTGCCACCCGGGCATGTCTACGTCCTGGGCGACAACCGGCGCAACTCTAGCGACTCCCACGTCAAAGGCCCACTGCCTGTAGAGCGCATAGTGGGCACCGCGTTCGTGTCATACTGGCCGCAGGACAGGTGGGGCTTCCTGCCGCACCCGACTTACGCGGAGATGGAGAAGTAAGTTAGCGCGAACTCAATTGTGGCAGGCTCAAGGCGTCACCTGTACGGTACAACTTAAGAGTAAAAAGCACAGCCGTGATCACAGATACTTGATCACGGCTGTGCTTTTTTACGTGTCTCAGGTGTACTGGCTACTCGTCAAAACTGGGTATTCCAAATAGCAAATGCTTATGATATAATCGCCAAAATCCTATATACATGGGGGTATGCGGCTTATGATTAAGCGGTATCCGGTCGTGAGCTTCTTTGCTCTTGCCTATCTAATCACGTGGTCTTTCCAGACGCTGAGCTATCTACTGGCGATTAACTCCGGGGTCTCCCTCGGTAACGAAGACAACTTCGTTCATTTCTTCGATCTGCTTACGTTCCGCATCTCCGGAGATCGACTATTACCTTTCCTGCTCTTTAACATCGGACAGTTCGGCCCAGTTCTGGCCGCCTTCATCGTCACAGCAATCGTCTACGGGCGAGTCGGTGTGCGCGACCTGTGGGGAAGGGTACTCAAGTGGCGCGTCTCGCCTCGCTGGTACCTGATCGTGTTGTTGCTGCCTCTGTTCGTGCTCGCTGTGGCCCTGGGAGCAGGGTTCGTGAGCGGCGGCTTCATGTTGGGGCCATTCGCTCCACTGCTCCCCTGGATTTACTTGGTGCCCTTCCTGCTCTTCATGATGGTGTTCACCGGGTTCGCGGAGGAGCCTGGTTGGCGGGGCTTTGCTCTCCCTCATTTACAGGCCAAGTACTCTGCCGCCCGCTCAACCTGGATAGTGGGTGTCATGTGGGGCCTGTGGCATCTGCCGTTCGCAGTTTATTTCAATAGAGAGAACCCCTGGTACCTTATACCGACCCTGTTCGCTCTTACTCTCGGCATCGTCGGATCCGCGATGGTGTACACGTGGGTGTATAACAGCACCGGAAGCGCGTTTATGGTGATCCTGCTGCATGGCTGGGAGAACACGGTACGTTCTTACATGATACTTTCGCAGCCTAATCCCCTCGCTATAGCGCTATTTGGTCTTGTGCCCTGGGGAATCGCTATCTACCTGGCTAAACGCTACGGGGACGAAAACCTCGGACATGAGCCTCGGCCCAAGTGGTGGCCCGGCAAGTACAACACTCAGCAGCGCGGGGAAGCCACCGAGCAAAGTACGGTGGCGGAACCCACAGGTATGCCCGCGCAGGGAGCCCCTGCAACATAGAGCACATAGGCTACCCTAGCTCAGTTGCTAAGTGGTTCTCAGCGTGAAGAGTGGGGCGAAAGAGGCGGCTATTCCCAGCGGGGCCAGGAGCCAGTGCCCCGCTTCCTGGAAGCCTAGCTTCTGGTAGACGCGGCCCGCCGAGTCGTTGTCTTCCAGGTAGAAGAGGGCGACGGTGTGGAAGCCTTTGTCGAGGAGGTGCTTGCAGAGGGCACCCACGCAGAGGGCGGACAGCCCCTTACCCCTGTGCGCGGAGAGCGTGGCAACACCCCCCAGCATGGCTACGCCCGCCGCCTCCGCGCTGGAGAGGGCGGCGGAGACGACGCGGCCCTGTGCGTCCTCTATCATGTAGAGGGTGCGGTAAGCCAACTGTTCGGTAAGGCGGTTGCGCCAGGCGGCGCGGGACGGCAGCCTCGCCAGGGAGTAGAAGCCGGTCTCGTAGAAGTCTATCAGCCGCTCCATGTCCTCGACAGAAGCCATGAAGGGTGCCGAGTAGCCCCTCGTAAGTGGCGGCATGAGCAGTTGGCTGGCTTCCAGGGTGCGGAAGTGGCAGTTGTCGGACGGCCCCACCCCCGCGGCGTCCACCAGGGGCAGCAACACCCCGACCTGCGAGGAGTGCCCGCTCAACAGCGTAAGCGCCCCCTGCCGGGCCTTCTCTACGACCAGTTCGGCCACCGATTTGAGCACCTCCCGGTCGCCTGGGCTGTGGTAGATGCCCCCGGTGCCCTTCACGGCGGTGACCATCCCCACAAGCTCTCCGTCGCGGAACACCCCCACGGCCCACGGCCCACCCTCCGGCTGCGGCGCATCCGACAGCCCGCCCGGATAGCCCGCCTTCTCATACTCCAGCATGGCGCTCAGGTGGAAGACGTTACACACCGGGTCGCGCATCAGTAGCGCATCCAGTTGCGGCCTGTCCTGGGCTGTAAGAGCACGACTGTCCATAGGCGAGTGCCGAGTACCGAGTGCCGAGTGCCGAGTGCCGAGTGCCGAGTGACACGTAACGCGTAACTGGTGCCCTGTATGCTAATTACGAGTTACGAGTTACGAGTTACGCGTTATCCCAGTATGCGGGCAGGTGATATAATGGATTAACTCATAT